>DIYC01000006.1:0-6036 GCA_002428895.1 Burkholderiales bacterium UBA6064
ACCATCGATGTCGCCTACCGCTACTTTTCAACACCGGTGCGCAAATTTATTGTTGCCGACACACCGGGCCACGAACAATACACACGCAACATGGTCACAGGTGCTTCAAACGCCGATGTTGCAATTGTTTTAGTCGATATTACTCGTGTTCAATTTACACAAGGCCCTAAAGGTTTGTCGGCTGAATTATTGGCTCAAACCAAGCGACACAGCGCGATTGCAGGCAAATTACGCCTACCTGTCATTGTGTTTGCCGTGAATAAAATGGATCTCATCGGTTTTAATGCCGATCAGTTTCAAGCCACACAGCAAGCCGTTGAAAAGTTAGCGCGACAGGTCGGTGTGCACGAAACGTATGTTTTACCCATTTCAGCCCTCAATGGCGACAACGTAGTTAACCTCAGTACCAACACGCCTTGGTACAAAGGCCAAGCCCTGCTACCCATCTTGGAACAGCTTCAAAGCCGAACCGAGCGCGCTGAAGCCGAGAAAAACACTGGCTTTCGCTTTCCAGTACAGTATGTGGCTCGGCATGATGGCCATAAGGCCGATGATTTTCGGGGCTACCAAGGTCGCGTAGAGGCAGGATCAATCAAAGTTGGAGAAACCATTACCATTCAGCCCTCTGGCCAACTGGCAGTGGTCAAAAAAATAATTTTACTCGACGCCGATCTGACAGAAGCCCACATTGGCCAATGCATTACGATTGTTCTCGATCGCGATGTCGATGTGTCGCGTGGCGACCAATTGATTACCACGCTACCCAACCAAACCGTGTCACCCACCCAAACACTCACGGCTGACTTATGCTGGTTGGACAACGAGCCCTTAAACCCCGCCCGAAAATATTGGCTAAAACACACCACACGCCAAGTACAGGCCAAAATTAAAACCGTTAAGCAAGTACTTAACATTCACACCTTGCTTGAAGCGGAGCACACCCAAGCTGTACAAATGAACGACATCGCTCAAGTTGAACTGTTGCTTGCACAACCCATTATTGCCGATTTGTATGCACAATGCCGAGCCACAGGTAGTTTTATTCTCATCGACAGTGCGACTAACCAGACCGCTGCCGCAGGCATGATTATTGCGCAACACGAGTAACGAAGCTATGGCAAAAATTGTATTAATTGGCGCAGGCCCTGGCGCAGAAGACTTAATCACCATACGTGGTTTAAAACATTTGCAACAAGCCGATTGTATCTTTTACGATGCGCTCGTTAGCCCTGATTTACTTCAGCACGCCAACCCCACTGCAACCCGAATTGCCGTAGGTAAACGCTGCGGCAAATTGTCAACTGCCCAACAGTTTATTAACAAACAATTAATCGATGCCACTCAAAAATATAAAAAAATTGTGCGCTTAAAAGGTGGCGACCCCATGGTGTTTGGCCGTTCAGCCGAAGAAATTAAAGCACTTGAACTTGCAGGCCACGAAGTCGAAGTGGTGCCAGGGGTTACTGCTGCATTGGCTGCTGCCAGCCAATTAAAAACCTCACTCACCTTACGTGGCGTTGCTCGTTCTGTCACTTTTTTAACTCCGAGTGTAGGTCAAAATGAAGCAGAAAACCACTTAGAACTACCCTACGACAAGCAAACCACGCTAGCCGTTTACATGGGGTTTCGTCAATGCAAGCTTTGGGTTAAACAGTTAATTGAGCAAGGTTACCCGGCAAATACGCCACTGATTGTGTGTGAAAGCGTGTCAACACCGGAAGAACGCTTCACCCCTTTTTTACTTCATCAACTTCCTCATCTAAGCAACAACACAGTGGGTGATGGACCTTGCTTAATTTTAATTGGAAAAGCGCTTAAAGAAACAGTTCACGAGATACTCAAGCAGCCACAATCTATCGACGCTAAGATCAAACACATCATTTGACTAATTCAATCACCCCTTACCAAGGCAAAGTCTTGCAACTGTGTAGCAAGCACTCAACAAATAAACGTGTTTTAGTTGACAAATAACGATTGTGTGGAAACATTGCATAGATATTTCGTTCAGGATAAGTCGAATACTCGGGTAAAATCTGCACCAACTGGCCTGAACTTAAATAGGGAAACACCGTAAAAATTGGAAGCAATGCCACGCCAAGGTGTTGCAAGCAGGCCTGTAACATCATTTCAGCGTTGTTGGCAGAAAAATTGCGCTTTAAACTCACAGACCCAACCACACCGGCTGGGCTTTGATAACGCCATTCAGCCAAATTGTCTTGCTTGCTGTAGACAATTGCTGGAAGATTTTTTAACCTCTCAGGAGAGGCTGGCAACCCATGCTGTTGCAACCAATGTGGGGTTGCACACAACAAAATGGGACAACGTGCCAATTGGCGTGCAACTAAAGAAGAATCCTCTAAACTACCGATTCGTACCACCACATCATACCCCTCGCCGATCACATCAACCCACCTGTCATCAAACTCAACTTCGAGTCGCACCTGGCTATACTGCTGAGCAAAGGCTGCAATCGGTTTAGCCAAATACTGAGCACCAAAAGACATGGGGACATTGACTTTAAGCAACCCCGTTGGGCGCAAGGTCAAATCTTGAATTTGGTATTCGGCTTCCTGCAAATCGTCTAGCGCTTTGCGTGCACGTTCACTGTACAAAGCACCCTCTTCAGTCAGCGTAACCTGCCGGGTAGTGCGATGTAACAATCGCACACCCAATTGCTGTTCTAGGGCTTGAACCTGTTTTGTGATGGCCGGACCAGTCATGCCCAATTGCCTTGCCGCACCGGCAAAACTTTGTTGCTTAACTACTTCAAGAAACAACCCGACACGAGAAACATGATCCATATTAATAATATTTTGGAACTAGTAATATTCTAAAAAACTATATTAACATTTTTTTGGAACTGATACTATAATCTATCCAATCATCTCAAGGAGAGAAAAATGACTCATCAAACACTGAAACTCGGCGCATTTTTAAACCGTATTACATTAGGAAGCATTTTACTAGCACATGGACTTCTTAAAGTCTTTGTTTTTACACTCCCAGGCACAGTCGGCTTTTTTGAAAGCTTGGGCTTGCCTGCAATTGTGGCGTATTTAACAATTTTTGGTGAACTGGCAGGCGGCGTGGCTTTACTACTAGGTATCTATACTCGATTAACCGCGCTTCTTAGTTTACCGATCTTAATCGGTGCAAGTGTTGTGCACCTTGGCAACGGCTGGGTTTTTAGCAATGCGGGTGGGGGCTGGGAATTTCCGGTTTTACTTGTGGTACTCGCCGTAGTTGTTGCACTTCAGGGCGCTGGTCAATTTGCAATTGGCAAACTACCGGTGATTGATTCTTTCATTCCAAACATATTCAAAGCATAACGATCAATTTCAAGTCAATGGAGTCGAAGATGATTACAATTTACCCCTACGAACAACTGGGTCACGCCAACCATGGCTGGCTAAATGCTCGGCATCATTTTAGTTTTGCCAGCTACCGAAACCCCAAACGACTTAGTTTTGGGGCGTTACGAGTCATTAATGATGACATCATTCAAGCTGGCTCAGGGTTTGAAACACACCCCCACAAAGACATGGAAATTATTACCTATGTTCGTCGTGGGGCAATTACTCACCATGATAGCCAGGGCAACACGGGGCGAACCGAAGCAGGCGACGTTCAAGTCATGAGTGCGGGCACTGGGATTTTTCATTCTGAGCACAACTTAGAAAATGAAGACACCCGTTTGTATCAAATTTGGATTGAACCCAATGCCATGGGCGTTAAGCCCAGATGGCAAGCGCATCAATTTCCAAAACTAGCAACACAAAACGGGTTACAATTGCTGGTTTCTGGCGATGGCAAGGCACCCTTGTTCATTCACCAAAACGCCCGCATTTACGTCGGCAAGTTAACCGCTGGCACAACAATCACGCACCCTTTACAGCAGCAAGCCTATTTGCTAGTTTCTGAAGGTGAAATTAGCTTAAACCAACAACCACTGAAACAAGGCGATGGCGCCGAAGTGACAGGCCTGAAAGAAATCACACTTCATGCAACCACACACAGCGACATTTTAGTCATTGAAGTACCCGCTTAGCGGATCTTCAATTGAAGTTGAATTACTTCAAAGAAAACCGTACTTTAACGTTCCGTTTATCTGCCAACGTCAACGACGCAATAACCTTAACCCCCTTTCCCAGGGCAACATCAGAATGACTCATCAATTTGTTGTTGCCTGCAGGTTGTAAATCAAGCTCAGATTTCTCTGTACCGTTCAACACCGTCAATTTTCCAGAAACATTCTCTGTTGGCACTGGCGAACCATGATCCAAAATATAAATTGCGGCCTTGCCCTTTTCACTGACCAATTCGAAGCTCAAGTCTTTGACCTCGCTCACTACCCCACCGTGATGTGGCTGTTCACCATGAGCCAACAAGGGTTGTGCCACTGCCATCGATAAACCGAGCAACATTGCATGTAAAAAATGTTTCATTTCAAGTCTCCTTAAAATTATCAATATGAATTTTGACTTGCTTTGGCCAAAATTCTTTCTAAGGGCTTGCGCCCCAGCATCCAAAAAATCAAGGGTGTGATCAATGTGTCTAACACTGTCGAACTGACTAACCCTCCAAAAATCACCACCGCCACTGGGTGCAAAATTTCCTTGCCAGGGGCATCGGCCGACAAAAGAAGTGGCGTCAAGGCAAATGCTGCAACCAAGGCGGTCATCAAGACGGGGGTTAAGCGCTCGAGTGACCCACGAACAATCATAGGAATTCCAAACGATTCACCCTCAAACTTGCACAGGTTGATGTAATGGCTCACTTTAAGAATACCATTGCGTGTCGCGATGCCTGCAAGAGTGATAAAACCAACCATAGAGGCCACTGACAGCGAAACGCCAGCAATCCACATCGCCGTCACACTACCAATCAAGGCAAATGGAATATTCCCCATAATGATCAAGGCCAATATACCCGATTGATATCGACTGTACAACACCAGAAAAATCAAAGCAAGAGACACAAAAGACAGGCCAATCATTAAACGTGTTGCCTGTTCTTGGGCTTGAAACTGACCCTCGATACTGACAAAATAACCACCAGGCAAGGCGATATTCACAACAGCCTGTCGCACTTGGTCAATAATTCTTGCCATGTCCGACCCATCTGTGTTTGCATAAACGACTATGCGTCGCCTGGTATTTTCACGGCCAATCTGATTCGGGCCATCGCCTTCTTCCACAGTGGCCACACTCGACAACGGTATTCGTCCAGCAGGGCTGTCTAACATGAGTCGCTCAAGATCTTGAGGTGTCCGACTACCATCAGCCAATCGAATGACCAAATCAAACCGTTTAGCACCATCAATCACCTGCGTCACCTGCTCTCCTTGGGACAAACTCTGTAAAACCATCAAAACTTGACCGGGCGTTAAGCCATATTGAGCAGCTTTACGATAATCCACACGCACTTTAATTTGTGGAATGAGCACTTGCTTTTCGACTGACAAATCCACCAAACCATTGACTTGAGTGAGTCGACCTCTCAGATCTTCGGCAAGACCGCGCAATGTATCCAGATCATCGCCAAAAATTTTGATGGCCACTTGGGCGCGAACCCCAGAAAGCAAATGATCAAGTCGATGGGAAATGGGCTGACCAATTGCCACGAACCCAGGCAATACAGATAACCTTTTCCGAATGTCCTCCATGATGGCCTCTCGATCACGGTCTGAACGCTTTAAGTCCACATCAATTTCTGCAGCATGAACACCCTCAGCATGCTCGTCCAATTCCGCCCTGCCTGTACGTCGACCTACTTTTTTAACTTCTGGCACTTCAGCGATTAATTTCTCAGCCAACGCCCCCATGCGATTCGATTCTTGCAAAGAAATACCTGGATTAAAGATCAACCCCATCACCAGTGATCCTTCATTAAAGGGTGGCAAGAAAGATTTCGGAAAGAAGGGGACAGTTAAAGCCGACGCAAGTACTGCACTCATCGCCAAGCCAATAATTAATTTCGCTCGCGGAAAACTCCAGTGCAGCAAGCGAGAATCAAACGCTTTTAATCGTCTCACCA
>DIYC01000006.1:6275-7676 GCA_002428895.1 Burkholderiales bacterium UBA6064
ATCATCTGAGGCAACAGGTAATGAGACAACACGGGCGTGACGGTCATAGAGACAATCATAGAAGCCAAGATCGAAACAATGTATGCGATGCCGAGTGGCGCAAACAAGCGGCCTTCGATACCAGGCAAAGCAAACAGAGGTACAAACACCAAAACGACAATCAAGGTTGCATACACGATGCCAGACCTGACTTCGACAGAAGCTTTCCAGATGGTTTCGAGCAAAGACGGCGGATTATCGAGCAATGCACGCTGTTTCAATCGACGTAAAATGTTTTCCACATCGACCACCGCATCATCAACCAACTCTCCAATTGCAATCGCCAACCCCTCTAGGGTCATGACATTGATAGATTGCCCGAGAAGTTTGAACACCACAACCGTCACAGCGAGCGAGAGTGGAATCGCAATCAGTGAAATCAGCGTGGTGCGCGCGTTTAGCAAAAAAACGAACAAAATAAGGGCAACCATGATTGCACCGTCTCGCAAGGCCTCCACCACGTTAGCAATAGACGCTTGAATAAAATCAGCCTGACGAAACAAGATTTGTGGTGCCAACAAACCTTCAGGAAAACCCTGCTGCAGTTCGGTCAGTGCGTTTTCAATTTGCCCTGTCAATTCCACAGTGTCTGCGGCTGGCTGCTTTTGCACACTCAAAATCACTGCCGGTTCGCCGTTAAATCCAGCATCACCTCGCTTAAACGCTGCGGCATAACGCACCACAGCCACCTGTTCTAACAACACAGGCCGACCCTCACGATAATCGATCGCAAGCCCTTTGAGATCATCCAGTTGATTGGTTCTACCCAGATTACGAATTAAATATTCTCGATTGTTCAAATCAATAAACCCGCCACTGGTGTTGGCTGAAAAGCTCACCAAGGCTTGTCTTAGTTGATTCAGAGTAATACCAAATTGCGCCATTCTGGCCGTATCGGGTTCAACACGAAGTTGACGTACTTCACCACCAATTGGAATGACTTGAGACACACCTGGAATTGACAGCAATCTGGGTCGGATCACGAAGTCGGCATACTCTCGCGCTTTCATAGGATCAACCTTGTCAACATCAATGGGCAAGGCAATCAACATTACTTCTCCCATGATCGAACTAACGGGACCCATCACCGGTGTTATCGAGTTAGGCAGTTGCTCTTTAACCAAAGTCAGTCTCTCGGCCACCAATTGCCGATTTCTGTAAATGTCGGTTCCCCAGTCAAACTCAGCATAAACAATTGATAAACCGACACCCGACATAGAGCGCACTCGAGTCACACCGGGCATCCCATTGAGTGAAGTTTCAATCGGAAACGTCACCAACTGCTCAACTTCTTCAGGTGCCATTCCGCCCGCCTCAGTCAACACGGTAATTAAAGGCTTATTCAAATCTGGAAACACATCC
>DIYC01000006.1:7874-8586 GCA_002428895.1 Burkholderiales bacterium UBA6064
ATCTGGAAACACATCCACTGGAGTTTGGGTTGAAACAAATGCCCCATACGCCATTGCCACAAAAGCGATGGTCAACACGAAAAGGCGGTTATTCAAACTCAATCGAACGATCCAGTTAAACATGAGAGCAGGTTCCCTTAGCGGATTTGATTAATCAACGCTGCGCCAGCAACGACTACACGGTTTTCACTGGCAAGGCCATTGGTAACAACCACTTCGGTTGCACTAATGGCCTTATACTGAATAGGTTGTGCAATAAATCGCTCTGCCCCAGACTTAATCCAGACAACAAATTCATTGTTGGGATTTCTTACCACAGCCTCAGAGGGCAAACGAATACCCTTTAACACTGTATTCAATTGCGCCAGTACAGTGACTGGCTGCCCCACAGCCAAGGGAATGGGTGATTGCTTGTTGTGAGAACTTGCACGAAAAGTTAATGGCAAGGCACCATCAATCAAACTGCGACCTGCACCCAAAAATTCAAGACTGACACCTTCAACGCCTTCAATGGCACCTGATTGAATTTGCAAGGCTGTAGCAGCCTCTCCAACACGGGTTTCAATCAATAGTCGATTCGGGTCAACCACTTGAAATAATTCCTCTCGGGCATCAACCACTTGACCGTTTAAAGCGGAAACTTTTGAAATAACGCCATTGGCCGGAGAAACGATCGCGCCTCGTCCTGAAATACTTTCAGCAATCGCCTTGT
>DIYC01000006.1:8794-15052 GCA_002428895.1 Burkholderiales bacterium UBA6064
TGCAATGCAATCAAGTCAGCGCGGGCAGCATCGATATCCTTTTGCGCAATTGTACCCGACAAGGCTTCCAGGCGACTTAAACGCTGCTGAGCCAAAGTTAATTTGGACTTAAGCTCAGCCAATTGAGATCGTTGATTGGCAATTGCTAAACCGTCACTTAATGGGCTGATTTCAGCCAAAACCTGCCCTTTTTTAACAAGCTGCCCAAGCACAGGAAATCCACCTGCTGGTGTTGTAATTCGTCCAGAAAAAGGGGCTTGTACATATCCACCGGCATTGGGATCAATCAGAACCCGCCCATTCAAAGTAACTGTTTCGGCATGCTCATCATCAAAAACCATCAACGTGCGAATTTCCATGCGTCGTTGAACCTGCTTGGGAATATTCACACTACCATCGGGCAAACGACCAAGCCCGTTGTTGCGCGTACTCATCGTGGGTACATCCAAGTGCTCACCATTGGGCCCATGAGCCCCCGGTGCCGCAAAAATTGAACCCGAAAACAAAATGGAGAAGACCGTTGCGAATGTAATCCGTATGAAATTCTGCTTCATGATTCAATTTTTCCGTGATAAACGAAAGCGACTTATCAAGACCAAAACACTGATAAACACGCCAACAATCAAAGCCCAGAACAAGGGTGAATGCAGCCACTCACCCAGTTGACTGTCGTGATGGTGATCGTGTTCGCCATGCTCATGCTCATGATCGTCAATTTCAGTTCCGACAACCCACGTAGCCAAGATCAAATCGCTTTCAGTTTCGGTGCTTAACGTGAAGACCAATTCATGCTCACCTGGTTTTTTAATTGCAGCCAAGATTTGAACGTCATTAAACGCATAGTCGCCTGCGTCTTCATGAAAGGTGGCTTGGGCTTTCAAGCCATTGACTTCAAGCTCCACACTGGCGTTGAGCACGGGAAGGTTTGTTTTGTAGACGTCAACCAACACCAACAAGTGTGTGTCATAAAGCCTACCCACCAATTCAAAATTTTCTGTGAACGCTTCAAATTTGGGTGTTACATCAGAGGAGCTTGCGGCAGACACAGCCGCATCCAAATGTTCACCATTAGGCCCATGCGCACCTGGAGCAGCGTGTAGAGCGCACGCGAGCAACAGGGCAAAGACAGAAAATAAAAGATGTTTCATGGAAGAACTCCAATCGTTTGATTAAGCTTAGAAATTGCCCAGTTAACCTTAAGCTGCTGAATCACCTTACTGTTGCTGGCCTCGTGGCGAATGAGCTGCGCCCTAAGCAGATCAATCAAACCCTTTTCACCCAATTGAAAAGCCTTTTGAATTAACTCAAGGTGTTCAGAAGCAGAAGCGGCTCTTTCGGTGGCTTGAGAAAGAGCCTCTTGTTCCATTTCAAGCTGATATTTGGCAGTTTCTACTTCATTTTTAATCGCTGCTTCCACCCTATTTAACTCAGCCTGCACAGTAGAAACCCTTGTTTGTGCCTCTGTTTGCAGGGGTTTACTTTGTACATCCGTACCAATAGGTATTTGCAGATGAACCCCCAAAGCCTGATTACTGGCTGAAATACGGGTACTTTCCTCGCGTAGAGAAATCCCGATTGATGGAGCACTCGACCGAGACTGATTGGCCAGATCTAATGCTGCCTGTGCCTTCGACAAAGAGGATCGAATCATGACAAGACGTGGATGATCGGTTGTAGGTAACGCAAGTGCTTCGACTAGAAACATTGTAGGCGCAGGCAATCCAACCAGGTTTTGATAGTCGGTTTTACGCTTTTGTAGCTCAATTTTGCTACTGGCCAGTTGCGCCTTGGCATGTTGCGCTTCTTGATTGGCCAGCAACTCGTCGCTTCGAGCCAAATCACCCACTTGGACTCTGCGTTGAACATCCGCCGCAATATCCACCAAATGCTGAACATGCTCGTCAAGCTCACGAACTTCTTCCTGTGCGATTGCCACATGCCAATAGACCTCACGAATCTGGCTGGCCAGCTCAAGTCGAAACTGTAAAGTTTGAGCGTTTAACTCTTCGGCTGCAAATACCGCCAAAGCGTGTCGAGCAGACTTTTGTGCAGGCCACCAAACTGGACTAGACAACAACACTTCAGATTCTTTGAAACCCACATCGGCAGCGCCGCTTGACTGGTCAAATCGGTGACTTAATTCCACAGTGGGTGACCCAGCAACCCATGAGTTGGCAGCAGCTAATGCCGCCTCGGATTCAAACTGCTGGGATTTAAGCCCAATAGCCACTGAAGATTGATCCCAGGCATGCTCAAAAACACGCTGAAGAATAGGCGCGGACGAACTAAGATCCTGACTGTAAGCAATAGACTGCCCATCAATGAATAGCAAAGGGCACATCCACGCAAACAAAAAACACCTGTTGGCTTTGCCGTGTAAGTCAAACATGGAAACCTCGCTCAGCATAGTGCCACCCCCTAATGAGGATGACCATGTAATAATGAAGAGGCAAAACTAACCACCCCTAGCCCAAGCAACACAAACAAGAATTGGCTTATTCCCTCTTTCAACCTAAAACGCTGCTGCATATGAGGAATTAAGTCAGCCACCGCCACATACAAAAAGCTTGCAGCCGCCAACACCAAAGCATACGGTAATAAAGTTTCAATCGTTTGAAATAAGGTATACCCTAAAGCAGCGCCTAAAATAGCACCCAGGCCAGCAAGACTCATCAGAATAAAAGCCTTGCGTCGCTGAATACCCGCATTCAGCAAAACTAAAAAATTACCGGTTTGTTGAGGAATTTCATGCAACGCAACCGAAACTGCCGTGACCAATCCAAGCTTCACATCTACCATAAACGCACTGGCAATTAATACCCCATCACAAAAGTTATGCAATGCATCACCCAGCACAATCAGTCCGCCACCCTTGCCCGCTTCGCGTCGATCAAAGCCATGTTCATGATGATGACCATCGTGTTCATGGTGATGACTATGCCGCCAAATCGAAAATTTTTCCAATACAAAAAACAACAACAAACCAGCCAGCAACCAACGAAAAGCCGTGTGATAATCTAAACCCCGATCTAAGGATTCTGGCATTAAGTGCAATAAAGCAGTCCCAAGCAATACCCCAGCCGACACGCTGACCATGGGATCTAACAGTTTAGATAAACTATTAAAGCTTAACCAAGCCGCTGCAATGAGCGAAATAAAGGTGCCGACTGAAGCTGCAACCACTACCAATACAAAATGATTTTCCACCATACTAATGCGCCTCTTGCCAATTTTTACCAAAACCACAGCCCACTTCTAAAGGTACTTTCAGTGTAGCAACCGAACTCATCACCTGCGGCACTTGGGTGCGAACCCTTTCGACTTCCTCTTCGGGAACTTCGAACACCACTTCATCGTGCACCTGCATAATCATTTTAGATTTTAATCCGCTCAGATTTAACCACGCAAATAATTCAATCATGGCCAACTTAATTAAGTCAGCACTGGTGCCTTGCATCGGTGCATTAATTGCAGCACGCTCAGCTGCAGCTCGTCTTGGTCCATTGGGGCTATTAATTTCAGGTAACCACAAGCGACGACCAAAAATAGTTTTAACAAACCCAGCTTGCTTCGCTTGCTCTCGAATACTTTCCATGTAATGAGCCACCCCAGGATAACGCGCAAAATATCGATCAATGTACAACTTAGCAGCGTCTCGAGAGAGATTTAAATTTTTTGCCAAGCCAAAAGCACTCATACCATAAATTAAGCCAAAATTAATGACTTTAGCAGTACGTCGTTGCTCTGAATTCACTTGATCGAGTGGCACAGAAAAAATTTCAGAGGCTGTGGCATTATGAATATCAAGCCCCTGTTGAAATGCATGAATTAACGCGGAATCTTCAGAAATATGCGCCATAATGCGCAACTCAATTTGTGAATAATCGGCCGACATCAAAACATGCCCAGGCGGCGCAATAAACGCCTCACGCACCCGCCTACCCTCGGCAGTACGTACGGGAATATTTTGTAAATTAGGATCGTTACTGACCAACCGCCCTGTCACTGCAACCGCTTGCCCATAATTGGTGTGCACCCTGCCCGTAATTGGATTCACTTGATTCGGCAATTTGTCGGTGTAAGTACTTTTCAGTTTGGCTAAACCTCGATGCTCGAGCAAACAGGCAGGTAGCGGGTAGTCAAGTGCCAATTGGCTTAACACTTCTTCATTGGTCGAAGGTGCACCGCTGGCAGTTTTCTTAATCACTGGAAGCTTTAACTGAGAAAATAAAATGTCACCAATCTGTTTGGGCGAGTTTAAATTAAAACTTTGGCCTGCCAATTCATGCGCTTGTTGCTCTAACTCAGCCAGCTTACGCGTAATTTGCTCACCTTGCTCTCTCAATTGATGTTGATTAATCAACACCCCATGGCGCTCTACATCAAACAATACTTGGGTAAAGGGTATTTCAATATCACGGTATAAGCGAAATAAATCATCAATCGGTTGCAAGGTGTGTGTGAGTAATTGATTTAAACGAAACGTTACTTCTGCATCTTCTGCTGCATAGGGAATAGCTTGTTCAATCGGAACATCCGAAAAACAAATTTGCTTCGCCCCTTTGCCAGCCACCGATTCGTAAGTCAAGGTTTGATGATTTAACCACCGCAAAGCAAGTGCGTCCATGCCATGTGATTGATGCGCTTCGTACACATAGCTGGCCAGCAAAGTATCATCTTGCAAGCCACGCAGCGTAATACCCTCATTCGCCAACACATGCATGTCGTATTTGGCATTTTGCGCTACTTTTTTAGCCTCTGGGTTTTCAAACCAAGGTTTTAACTGGTTTAACACCCAATCCACCGCCAATTGTGCAGGGCCAGTCAGGTCATTGTGCCGCAAGGGAATGTAATACCCGCAACCGGCCTGCACACTGAACGATAGCCCCACCAAACGAGCCCGAAGTGGGTCAAGCGATGTGGTTTCAGTATCCACACTCACAATCCGATGTTCAGCGTGTGCCTGCTTTAACAGTTCAAACAACTGCTCAAACTCAACTTGCGTGTGTATTCCACGTGTTTGAATCGAGGCCACAGTGGTGCTTGGTGCATCAAATAAACTCATTGGCCTAGCGAGCTGATCAACGCTACTGGGCTGGGTTAAACCAATCGACCACTGACTGAACTCAACAAAAGTTGAGTGACCCGAATTAAAACGCGGTTTACTGTCTATCACGCTATCAACCTCAGACTCAGCACCACCCAACTGACGAAACCAAGTTTTAAACTCAAACCGTTTAAACAATTGTTTTAAGGTGGCTTGATCTTCGTCTTTAGCTTTTAAGTACGTGTCAATGTCAACAAGTGCCTCAAATTGACAATCGGTTTTAATCGTGACCAACTGTTTAGCCGTCGGCAACCAATTTAAACTTTGACGAAGGTTTTCACCAATTTTTCCGTTAATTTGATCGGCATGCTGAATTAGATTGTCTAAAGTACCAAATTCAGCCAACCATTTAGCAGCAGTTTTAGGGCCGCACTTGTCAACCCCTGGCACGTTATCGACTTTGTCGCCCACCAACGCTAAAAAATCAATGATTTGCTCGGGGTACACGCCAAATTTTTGATACACAAAATGTCGATCTAACGTCACATTTTGCAAGGTATCAACCAAAGTCACTCGGTCAGTGACTAACTGCGTCATGTCTTTGTCACCGGTTGAAATCACGACTTCGTCATAACCCAACGCAATCGCTTTGCATGCTAACGACCCAATCACGTCATCGGCTTCAACGCCAGATTCGATTAAAATAGGCCAACCCAAGGCAGCAGTCATTTCGTGGATGGGCGTAATTTGTAAGCGTAAATCATCGGGCATACTGGCACGAGTCGCTTTGTACTCTGTATAAATTTGATCGCGAAATGTTTGACCCGGCGCGTCAAACACACAGGCTAAAAAATTACTTTTGTAATCCGCACGTAGACGGCGTAACATATTAACCATGCCATAAATGGCGCCAGTTGGCTCTCCTGCGCGATTGCGCAAATCGGGCATGGCATGAAAAGCACGATACAGGTAACTTGACCCATCGACAAGGAGTAATCGCTTCATATGTACACTAACAATAAAAATGTTCCAACGCTTCGCCAACTGCCCAGTAAAGAGCATTCAACCACAGTCAAAGCTCGTGAGTCATGGCACATTCTTGGAATTATGGCAGAGTTCATTGAAGCTACCGAGAAACTTTCTGCAATTAAGCCATCTGTTTCAATTTTTGGTAGCGCACGCACCCCTTCAAATCACAAATATTACAAACT
>DIYC01000006.1:15292-18586 GCA_002428895.1 Burkholderiales bacterium UBA6064
AGACAACAAAGGAGCTTATCAGGGAACATCGCCCAGTGTCGGCTTAAACATTGAGTTACCCATGGAGCAATCGGGCAACCGCTATCAAGACATTTCGTTGGTATTCCGCCATTTTTTTGCCCGCAAAGTTGCGTTTGCAAAATATGCCAGTGCGTATGTCGTCATGCCAGGAGGTTTTGGCACACTCGATGAACTGTTTGAAGCCCTCACCTTGATTCAAACTAAAAAAGGACGTGCCATTCCTGTCATTTTAGTCGGTAAACAATTTTGGGCTGGTCTTTTAGACTGGATGCAACACGTCTTAGTTGAAGAAAAAATGATCAGCCCTGAAGACATGGATTTGTTCAGCGTGGTTGAAACCCCCGAACAAGTTCTAGAAGCCATCTTTAATTTTTACGAAAACAGAACTTTTGGTCCCTCTGAAAGCGAAACTGAGAAATTACTCAATTTGTAAGCCTTGGCTCGGGTTAAAATGATCATTATTTTTTTGCATTCAATCATGCATGACGCTTATGGCTGTTTTTACCCGAATTACTCAAAATGAACTCCAGCAATGGCTGTCCAACTTTTCGTGTGGTGAGCTGTTGTCTTATGAAGGCATCGAATCAGGAATTGAAAACACCAATTATTTTGTCAACACCACCCAAGGGCGCTTTGTACTCACCCTCTTTGAAAAGCTAACCGCCAGCGAATTACCCTTTTATTTACAGCTGATGCAACATCTTGCTCAGCACAAGCTACCGGTCGCTTATCCCATTCAAAGCAAACACCAACAGTTATTTCTTAGTTTAAAAAACAAACCTGCCGCCTTAGTGGCGTGCTTGCCTGGGCAGTCAATTCACCAACCCAATGCCCAACAATGCCATGCGATTGGGCAATTTGCAGCCAAAGCACATTTAGCCGTTCACAATTTTAAAGGGCATTTAATCAACCCACGCAATTTAACCTGGATTAGTCAAGCAGCCACCGAACTTAGGCCTTATTTACCTGATGAATTACGGGCACTGCTGCTTGATGAAATTGAATACCAAACTCAAACCAGTCATTCCGAAGAATATAAAACCCTTGCAAAAGGGGCAGTTCATTGTGATTTATTTCGTGACAATGCCTTACTTCAAGGCGACCACATTGGTGGAGTAATCGATTTTTATTTTGCAGGGATCGATACCTTTTTATATGACTTGTGTGTCATTGCCAATGACTGGTGTATTTGTCAAACCAGCAAAGAACTACAAATCGACTTAACCAGTGCATTAATTCAAGGCTACAGCCAATTTAGAACATTTAGTTCGGCTGAACTCGCTTTATGGCCAGCACAACTTCGGCTAGCTGCTTTACGATTTTGGACCTCCAGACTTTACGACTATTACATGCCTCGGCAAGCGACTGTGTTAAATCTCAAAGACCCTACGCACTTTCAAACTCTTTTACAAAAACGACAACATCAACAAAACACTCCAAGCCTCCAACATCTTACTCAGCTAAGGAAATCAACTTGAGTTTAAAACTGAATCAATGTAGCGCCATGCAAGGCTGGGTCTGGTTAATTCAGGCTTTACAATTGTTTAAATCCAAACCTGGCGAAGTCTTTTTTTTGGGCAACACCTATCTGTTCGTAATGTTAATTCCTACTTTATTCATTCCTTATGTAGGCAGTTTATTCATTGGTATTCTTTCACCCGCACTCACTGCAGGAGTTATGCTTGCCACCCACAATTCGCTTCGTGGACAAAAAACTAAACCTCAAAGCTTATTTATTCCACTGCTTGGCAATAACATTGCATGTAAAAAAAATCTACTTAAACTGGGCATGATCTACGCCTTGTCATTTCTGATGATTCGACTTCTCAACTTAGTTATTCTTGGCCAATCCCCACCCATACCTGAAGACTTTAATATTTCTGAAATTCAGACCCACCCCGAGTTACAACAGCATATTCTTTTTAGTTTTCTCTTAGTCACGGTGTGTACAATACCCACGATGCTTGCCTTTTGGTTTGCACCTGCACTGGTTTTGTGGCACAACATGAGCGCAGCAAAAGCCATGTTTGCTAGTTGTGTTGCCATGTGGCGCAATCGCTATGCATTTATTGTGTACAGTTTAGGTTGGTTTGTTTTGGTGTTAACGGCAGTGGTGACCAGTGTCTTAATAGTCAGCGTATTAGGCATTCCAGCAACATTTGTCAGTGCAATACACCTGCTCTTGGGCATACTCATTATGGCTATTTCACTACAAACTTTTTACCCTACTTACATCAGTATTTTTATCACAGACAATTCAAATTAATATCGCAAATACACAACATTACTCTTTCTTATTCGAGTATCAAAAAAAAAACTGTTTGCTACCATACAAGCAGTTTGTAACCTGCAACTCTCTCGACTAAGGAATACTCATGTTAAAACCCATTCTGTGCGCAGCTTCGCTTGTATTTAGCTTAAGCGCGATCGCTAGCGATGTGTCTGCCGTATTACCCAAAATTAAAGAAATAGCAGCCAACCCAGCGATTGTTGCTGCAGTCAAAGAAGGCAACAATAAAAAATTAAGCCTAGATGCCATTAAAGCCATAGATGAAAAATGGAAAAGTACATCAGGCAATCTTCCTGAAGCACAAGCCACGCAATCCAACGAGGCCGCCACTGTACTTAAAACAGCAGAAACGAATAACCCAAGCTTTAAAGAAAGTATTCTGACTGATAACCAAGGTGCCAATGTGGCCATTACAGCCCTCACCTCCGATTACTGGCAAGGCGACGAACCCAAATTCACCAAAGCGTTTGCCGCAGGTAAAGGCGAAGACTACGTTGCGCGGCCTAAGCGCGATGACAGCACCGGCGCTGTGATTGCACAAATATCTGTACCCGTCATGGATGCCGGTGCTGCAATCGGCACCTTAACAGTTGGAGTTGACATAGGAAAAAGTCAATAATATCAAAATCTTTGCAGGCACTGCCTGCAAAGCGCCAAGGGTTTATCATGAATTCAATGTTTCAAATTATTAATCAATTCAACTTAAAACAAAAACTAATCCTACTGGTTAGCATCCCAATCATTGGTTTAATTCTTGCTTCTGGGTTTTCTCTGCACCAAAAACAAAAATTGTTTGAAATTACGCAAAAACAAATTACTCACGAAACTTCTCAATTGCTTCTGTTCAGAGAACTATCTAGTCTTTTTAATCAAACCTCGGTTAGCCTCATGAATGTGGTTTTAGTCGATGACCTGATTGAATTTGAAACGAACAAAAAAAGCATTTTAGAAAATAAAAATCTATCCTGATTAGCACCTTACCT
>DIYC01000078.1:0-3510 GCA_002428895.1 Burkholderiales bacterium UBA6064
GGTGATTTAGCCAATTGGATGATTCCGGGGAAAATGGTTAAAGGCATGGGCGGCGCTATGGACTTAGTCGCTGGGGTAGATCATGTGGTGGTGCTGATGGAACATGTGGTGGAAAAAAAAGACGGCAGTGGTTTTGAGCACAAAATTCTGACTCATTGCACCTTGCCTTTAACCGGTAAGCGAGTGGTTAAAGAAATTATTACCGACTTGTGTGTGATGAAAGTCACTGCCGAAGGGGTTTGGGTAACCGAGAAAGCACCTGGGGTGACCGATGAAGAGATTCAGGAAAAAACTGGATGTCATGTACGATTTCAGTAGTTAGGTCTTAGAAAGCCAAGTGCTGTTGCGGTATAATCTCGACTTCTTATCGAGTGCGTTTCTCGCTTGGCTTTATGACCAAATTTGTAATTGTTACTGGTGGCGTAGTTTCTTCTTTAGGCAAAGGCATTGCTGCTGCCTCTTTAGCTGCTATTTTAGAAAGTCGTGGCCTTAAAGTGACCATGCTTAAATTAGACCCCTACATCAATGTTGACCCTGGCACCATGAGTCCATTTCAACATGGCGAGGTGTTTGTCACCGAAGATGGGGCTGAAACTGATCTTGACCTTGGTCATTACGAACGCTTTATCTCAGCTAAAATGCGTAAGGCCAATAACTTTACGACAGGTCAAATTTACGAATCGGTTTTACGCAAAGAACGTCGGGGTGAATATCTAGGCAAAACAGTCCAGGTTATTCCGCATATCACCAACGAAATTCAAGCCTTTATCGAGCGTGGTGCACACGCGGCTTGGGGTGATCAAACCGATGTCGCGATTGTTGAAATTGGTGGTACTGTGGGCGACATTGAATCGCTGCCTTTTTTAGAGTCTGTGCGTCAAATGAGTTTAAGGTTAGGGCGCGGTAGTTGTTGCTTTATTCATTTGGTGTTGGTGCCTTATTTGCCTTCTGCCGGTGAATTAAAAACAAAGCCTACACAACATTCAGTGCAAAAATTACGCGAAATTGGCATTTATCCCGATGCGTTATTATGCCGAGCCGATCGTCGAATTCCCGATGATGAGCGTGAAAAAATTTCCATGTTTTCAAACGTGTCTCCTGATGCTGTTATTTCTGTCTGGGATGTCGATTCAATTTACAAAATACCTGCCATGCTCGAGTCACAACAGCTCGATGCGATTGTAGTCGATAAATTAAATCTGAATGTACCTAAAGCCGATTTGTCTCGTTGGGCTGATATTGTTTTTGCCCAAGAAAATCCGATGCAAACCATTACTATCGGTATGGTGGGTAAATACATGACGCTGACTGAATCATATAAATCACTCATCGAGGCGGTGAACCATGCTGGTTTGCATACACGCACTCATGTTGAAATTAAATTTATCGACTCTGAAGACATTGAATCTGAAGGGACGGATATGTTAAAACGCCTTGATGCCATCTTGGTACCAGGCGGTTTTGGTAAGCGGGGCACAGAAGGTAAAATTAGGGCCATACAATTTGCTCGCGAATATCAGGTACCTTACTTGGGTATTTGTTTGGGTATGCAGTTGGCTGTGATTGAGTTTGCTCGTCATTGTGCGGGCCTAGAAAATGCGAATTCTACTGAGTTTGACAGTAAAACGGATACCCCAGTTATTGCTTTAATTACCGAATGGTTGAATGCAGGCGGTAAACTTGAAACGCGTTCAGCCAACTCTGATTTGGGCGGTACAATGCGTTTGGGAAGCCAAAGATGTCCTATCCAACCCCATACTTTAGCGCATTCAATTTATGGTGACGAAGTGAATGAGAGGCATCGCCATCGTTATGAGGTGAATCAAAACTATGTAGCGCAATTGGTGCAAGCGGGGTTAAAGATTTCAGCACAAACTCCGAAAGAAAAATTGCCTGAAATGATCGAATTGCCTAGCCACCCTTGGTTTATTGGTGTGCAGTTTCATCCTGAGTTTACAAGTACACCCAGAGAAGGTCACCCTTTGTTTACAAGTTATGTGCAAGCAGCCTTGGCTTATAAGCAATCCAAATCAGAAAAACAAGTTAAAACTGCCTCTTAATTATGATTAAAAAAGGAACTCTATGAGTGCTATTGTTGATGTTATTGGCCGAGAAGTCATTGATTCGCGAGGTAATCCTACCGTTGAGTGCGATGTGTTGTTGGAAAGTGGTGCAATGGGGCGGGCAGCCGTGCCTTCTGGCGCGTCGACAGGTTCACGTGAAGCAGTAGAGCTTCGTGATGGTGATGCTACTCGTTATTTAGGCAAGGGTGTTCTTAAAGCAGTTGAGCACATCAACACCGAAATTTCTGAAGCCATTTTAGGACTTGACGCGCAAGAGCAAATTTTTCTTGATCAAACCTTACTCGACTTAGACGGCACTGACAATAAAAGTCGCTTGGGTGCTAACGCGATGTTGGCCGTTTCCATGGCGGTTGCTCGGGCTGCTGCCGAAGAAACAGGTTTGCCGTTGTATCGCTATTTTGGTGGCATGAACAGTACCTGTTTGCCAGTGCCCATGATGAATGTTATTAATGGTGGGGCGCATGCCAACAACAAGCTTGATATTCAAGAATTCATGATTCTGCCGATTGGTGCTTCATCATTTCGAGAGGCGCTTCGTTATGGTGCTGAAGTATTTCATACCCTTAAAAAAATTATTCATGAGAAGGGTATGTCCACCGCAGTGGGTGACGAAGGGGGCTTTGCGCCTTCTCTCCAAAGCAACGAAGCAGCCATTCAACTCATTCTTGATGCAATTGTTGCTGCGGGTTATGAACCAGGCACTGAAATTGCGCTTGCGCTCGATTGTGCTTCATCTGAATTTTATCGGTCTGGTAAGTATCATTTAAAAGGTGAAGGTCTTACTTTAAGTTCTGAAGAATTTGTTAACTTATTAGAAACATGGTGCAACAAGTATCCCATTTTATCGATTGAAGATGGTATGTCGGAAGACGACTGGGAAGGCTGGAAAATTTTATCCAATCGTTTAGGTAAAAATGTGCAATTGGTGGGCGATGATCTATTTGTCACCAATACAAAAATTTTGAATGAAGGTATCCAAAAAGGAATTGCCAATTCGATTTTGATTAAAATCAATCAAATTGGTACGCTGACTGAGACTTTTGAAGCCATTGAAATGGCAAAACGTGCAGGTTACACGGCTGTGATTTCGCATCGATCCGGTGAAACTGAAGACTCAACCATCGCCGACATTGCAGTAGGCACCAATGCGATGCAAATTAAAACAGGCTCGATGAGTCGCTCTGACCGAATTGCTAAATACAACCAGTTGCTTCGTATTGAAGAAGACCTTGGTGATAGCGCTTACTACCCTGGGCGAGCCGCTTTTTACAATATTAAATAACTGCTTCCATCCGAATCACGGGGTAAGGCAACGCCATGTTAAAACAAATTACTTTGCCTTTGCTGATTATTTTGTTGTTGTTACAATACCCGCT
The DNA here is from genome assembly GCA_002428895.1 of Burkholderiales bacterium UBA6064. GTDB lineage: Bacteria > Pseudomonadota > Gammaproteobacteria > Burkholderiales > Burkholderiaceae_B > Limnobacter. The sequence goes on from DIYC01000078.1 coordinate 3,461, forward strand.
TTGGTTTGGTAAAGGCGGGTATATTCATGTGCGTGATCTTAAAGAGCAGC
>DIYC01000078.1:3725-4976 GCA_002428895.1 Burkholderiales bacterium UBA6064
TTCAAGAAACTGTGAATGAGGCTCTTCGCTTGCGTAATCTGCAACTTGAAGGTGATGTGCAGAGCCTTAACGAAGGGTTCGAAGCCATTGAAGAACGTGCTCGGCACGACTTCGGTCTCATTAAAAAAGATGAAATTTTTATTCAACTGGTCGACCCCAACATTACCACTCCACAAACCGCACCGTGACTTAACGCGCACTTTACTATTTTAATGATTGGCTTAATTGCCTGTGCTTTAGCCCCAGCTCTTTGTCACAGTCAAGCTTTCATTTGAAATTTAATTTAGCCATGTGATAATTAAAAATAGGTTTAACCTTTCATTGCAGTCAGTACATGTTTTGTTAGGTCTTATTCGTGTTTCTTTTTATAGGCGTGTTTTCATGGTGAATACTGTGAGTGGTGATTTTTCAACCAGATCTGCTTCGTCGTACCAATCCGCTGTCAACCCTGAGAAACGGAGTATTTTTTTCCCTAAAATTCATTCAAACATTTTTCGTGCGATTCGCATTGCTCGGTTACCCGCACCGTTACCAAGTTCTGTTGAAACGCAATTACAAAAATTTGTTCACGATGCGGCTGATCACCAACGAGCTTTATGCCAAAGCATTGCCAATCAAATTAAATCGGCCTATGCCAATCAAAGTTCTGAATTAAACCTGTCAGGCTTAGGACTTGGGAAATTGGGTGCACAGGCGGTTCAGTTGATTCAAATTATTGGCCAATTAACCCATCTGCGTGTGCTCGACTTATCGTGTAATTTCTTAAATGAATTGGGGCAACAAAGTGGCTTATTCGCCGAGGCTGTTGGCAAGCTGTCATTTATCAATACATTAAATTTGGCGCACAACAGTTTGTTTGCGTTGCAAGAGCACTTTGCCCATTTTGTGATGTCTTTTCATCCATTGTCAAAGTTACATTCACTGGATTTATTTAATAACCAATTGGGAAGCCTAAGTAAAGAAAATGCAAAGTCTTTTTTAGAGTCGCTTTATTTACTGAAGCAAATTCGGCAACTTGATTTGCGTGATAATCATTTAGATTACTTGGGTGATTATTATCATCAATTCAGTGCGTTGCCCAATGTGATTCAGTAAAGTGACTGAAATCAGAGATCAGCGCTTGCATTTGTGTTTGCTTTAGTGCATAATTTCGCTTCGTTGATTTTTTTGCTTTTTTCTAAAAAAAGTATAAAAATGCGGCTGTAGCTCAGTTGGATAGAGTACTTGGCTACGAACCAAGGGGTCGTGGGT
>DIYC01000159.1:0-7685 GCA_002428895.1 Burkholderiales bacterium UBA6064
ACACAGATTTTTGAACGCCCTCGTAAGGTGCGTTTAAAGGCCTGTACAGTGTTTAGGGTAAACGTGGAAAGTCCCTCTGCCTCTGTTGTGAATCACGCATAGCAGCGTCTAGAGCCTTATTTAAATTATAGTTAATCTCGCTATCAATAGCGTTAAATTGATTATTCAAGCTTTCTAACTGATTTTGAATGTCGGCCATCTCTAAATGTTCAGCGGCTTCAATCTCTTGAATTCCTTGTGTAAAATTCGAAGTATTGAGTAGCGCTATCGCTGACAATTCAGCAAGTGACTTAACCCCTTTAGTTGACGACTCCTCTAAGTGAGACTCTTGAGTCGCTAACTCATGCTTTGCCTTAACACCAGAAACAAGATCGATAAGACGTATCTCCGCATTCATTGAGTCTCGATGTAATTGGTTGGCTTTCCATTTAACAACACTGTTGTTGTGTAATGAAGATTGAACATGATTTGAAGAACCTACAATTCTAATCGAGACATCGAACAAATCGTCCAACATTCCCCTCAATTTCTCTTGTTGTTCAGGTTGTTGACTGTGATTGATTAAATATTCAATTTGTTTCGAAAGCTTTAGCGATTGATGCGCCAACTTGTTGGCTTTATATAATTTTATTTCTGCCTTTTTGTAAAGACATGTTGAATTTATCGTTAAGTTAGAAAACATTAAAACTGGAACTTTTAATAAATTGACACCACACCAAGCGACTTGATAAACGGCCTCTTTTGACAAATTGCTAACCAACTTAGCAGCGGACAAACATACTTTCTTAGAAGTAGGCGAACCAGATATTTTCAACGCATGTGAATTTAACGACGAAATCAGATGATCTTCTTGAATTTGATGAACTTCATGACTAATTTTTTGAAGATCCGATTTTAAACTTGAAAAAACAGCCATACCAACACTCTTTTCTAAAAAACAAACACAATTCTAAGTGCTCAAACTAGAGGAATAGTTCCAATATTAGAGATTGCCATCACTTTGGCTTGCTGATTAAAACTAGGCTTCAATGCCTCAAGGGTTTGGAAAAGGTTCCCTATCGGGTAACCTTTCTCAAACTTGTATTAACCAAGCCTTGGTTTTTTGGTGGCTCGCGTAGTGTCAAACAAATCGACTGAACGCATGTTCGCCACGGGGTTTGCAAGATACTTTTGATAGGCCTGATGAACTTTCTCGATTAAAGCGTTTTCATTTTCAAGCTCAGCTCTGTCACCAATTTCATTTAAAAATTCGTAAGAATTATTTGAAAGCGATAGTTCAGTGGCCTCTTTAAGCCCATTGTCATTGTCCAGTATGGTTTTGGGGTTTGCGCCCATAGCGATCAGGTTAAGAATGACGTCTTCAGAAACATAGCTTCGGGATAACGCGATAAAGGTACACCGAATTAAACTGTGGCGGCCAAACGTTAGGAGCTCACTCGGATAATTTTTTTCTTGAATTTGTTCAAGTAAACTATGAAAAGAGTCTGTGTTGGCAGAGATAATTGCCTTTTCTAAACTTTCAAGTAATATTTGGCTGTTCGAGATATTGCATGCTTCAGGCACAAAACAGTTATTTTTCAAAGCTCTGAATGCTTTCATCACATCAACAATAAACAAATTTGGGTCACTACTGCCTACGTAATATCGCAGCAACATCAGGCGGGCAAGATACCGCCTTGACTCTAATGAACGTATACTAGAGTTGAAAAACCTCCCAATTTGTAACACATCTTTCGAAGGAAGGTGTTCAATCACGTGTTTAAAGATTTTTTCTGACTTACAAGAGCGAAAACCATTAAAAGTTATTTCGCAACCACGATTCGTTAACGCTTGTACATAATCAAACTTATTCTCAGCTACAGCACGATCAAACAATGTTTTGTCGTTCATTCTTTCATTCAGGTTAGTAATTTCGTTTGAGACCAAATGATTAAACAAACTGATACAACTTTTTTCTTGTTTGATAAGCAAGGCAGCGCACTCTTGTGCATTGCTTTCTCTTTCAGCTTCAGAATACTGAGTGAGCAGGTAACGAACGACCTCCTCGTGTAAGTTTTTGGCCGCACTTGAGAGGGCCTTCATGTCATCGTCGATGTCGGCACCCTTTGCTACAAGGTATTTGACAGTACTTAGATGTCCGAACATGCTCGCAAGAACAAGAGCGGAATCCTCGTCATCGTCTTCAGCACTGTTAATCAAAGTTGGATCTTGCTCATGCAAATATTTTAATACCTCGTTTTCGCCATACCTGGCTGCAGTGACAAAACATTCGGCACTAAATTCTTTTTTAAGTGGGCCTAGCGCGCTTTTAATTAGGAAATCGACAACTTCTACATGGCCATAGGCGGCGGCATTAGCTATAGGAAGTAGATCATTACGGCCGGTTTTCGATATCTGAACTCTGTGCTCTTTTATCAGATATTTAACGGTTTCGAGTTTCCCCCAGCCGCAAGCCAGATATAGCGCAGTAAACCCATCTCTGTTTTTCTTATTCACAAATAGAGAATATTTATTTAGGAGGTGTTTTATCAACCCGATTTTGCCTAACTTTGCAGCGCTTACAAAACAATCTTGAGCCTTTATTGTTCGGTTAAGGGGATCAAATTTGCTCAGTAAAAAATCGACAGTTTCTTGATGGCCTGCTTCGGCAGCATTTTCCAGAATCGTCGTATGTCCACACTCAAAATCGATCTCGGCATTTTTTTCATTGACTAAATACTTGACATGATCTATTTGACCAAAGCCAGCAGCGAGAAACAGTAGCGACCCTGCATTACTTTCTTTGTTAACATTTATTTTTTCATATTCGACAAAAGCAATAAAATCTTTCAAATTACTCTGTCGAGCCATTGAAGCGGCTACTTCGATAGCCTGTTTTTTTCTTGCTTGCGTGCCTTCGGTTTTTTCAATTTCGCTCAGTTTTGAAATGATGTATTTAAAAATCAGTTCCGTTGTGCTTTTTTGATTGTTGGAAGAGGCTTTCGAAAGTGCTGTTCTACCCGTGCTATCTTTAGCAAATACATTTGCATTGTGACGGCTGATCAAAAAGGTGGCAATATCTGACTTACCTTGGGCGCAAGCAATACGAAGCTCTTCGTCTATGCATTCTTGCTTGTCTTTTTCAGGCAATTCATTAATGAGGGTGTTGGCAAGGGTATTTTGTTGATCGGTATTTTGAAGCGCTTTTGTGATGGCGGTATAAACTACGTTATCGGTACTGGTGAATTGCGTAGAAATGTCTGCTCCGGCTTTAACAAGCATTTTTGCCGCTTCAACATTATTGACATAAGCAGCTGCCATTAAAGGCGTTAACCGAAGGTGGGGTTGTTCAAGATCTATTTGATTTTGACTCAATAAATAATTCACAATTTCATTTTTGTGGTTGATGATAGCCTGCCCTAAAAGCGACTGTCCTTGAAAATTTTTGGTATTAACGAGATCAAGATCAGGCTGCGACTTTATTTTTTCGATAAAAGCTTGTTCATCGGTATTTTTTGAAATGTGAAATGGGTCAATATCCGAAATGTTTCGGATGGGTGAGTGGTATTGCACTGTAGAGTTAGCTTCAGTTGATTTGCTAAAGGTATCATTAATCTTAGACTTGTTTTCGGATTGACTGCTGTTGATTTTAGAAACCGCTTTTGAGGCGTCAGGAATTGCTTGTCTAGTCAAGATTTGTTTGGCGTAAAGTCTATTACCCTTACCTTGCTCTGCGTTAGATTCAGGAATACCAGTAGCTTCCAAGTCAGAATTGGTCGATTTTGTTGTTGCACCAGAAATATTTCCCACCAAATTCACCCATAAAAATTGTTAAAGCATTAATATGTAAAAAGAATTTATGAAAAGTTCCTTTGTACGCGACAACTTTTAGTGACAGGCTGGCGAAAGGGTGAAGTGGGTTGGGTTGTTACAAAGCAAGTGGGTGGGTTGTTTCAAACAAAAAAGGCCTACACCGTGTGTAAGCCTTTAATTTGTTGGTAGGGCCGGTGGGGATTGAACCCACGACCAAAGGATTATGAGTCCTCTGCTCTAACCGCTGAGCTACAGCCCTAAAGATGCAACAGTATACAGCTACAAGCACCACAAAAAAGGAACCAAGCCAAATTATTCACCATCTAAAAAGCTTTTCAGCTTATCAGAACGGCTAGGATGCCTGAGCTTACGCAAAGCCTTGGCTTCGATTTGGCGAATACGCTCTCGCGTAACGTCAAACTGCTTGCCCACTTCTTCCAAGGTGTGATCGGTACTCATTTCAATACCAAATCGCATACGCAACACCTTGGCTTCACGCGGAGTCAGCGAATCTAACACATCTTTGGTCACAAAACTTAAACTGTTGTATTGTGCTGCATCTTGAGGCGACAAAGTGTGTGAATCTTCAATGAAATCGCCCAAATGTGAGTCATCATCGTCACCCACTGGGGTTTCCATTGAAATGGGCTCTTTGGCAATTTTTAAGATTTTTCTAATTTTATCTTCGGGCATTTCCATGCGTTCAGCCAACATGGCTGGATCAGGTTCATTGCCAGTTTCTTGCAAAATTTGCCGACTTATTCTGTTCATTTTATTGATCGTTTCAATCATATGAACAGGAATACGAATGGTTCGTGCTTGGTCTGCAATAGAACGGGTAATTGCTTGTCGAATCCACCAGGTAGCATACGTAGAAAACTTGTAGCCGCGACGATATTCAAATTTATCGACGGCTTTCATCAAACCCACGTTACCTTCTTGAATTAAGTCAAGAAACTGTAAGCCACGGTTGGTGTATTTTTTTGCAATCGAGATCACTAAGCGCAAGTTGGCTTCGATCATTTCACGCTTGGCTTTACGTGCTAAATTTTCGCCCGACACCATTTGTCGATTAATTGCATGCAAATCATCGAGTGGCAAATGAACAGCGTTCTGAACTTCAATTAATTTTTGTTGAAGCTCATGAATCGCAGGTACATTTCTGGCCCAAACCTCAGCCCAAGGTGTGTCTTTTTCAGACTCATCAGTAACCCATGACAAATCGATTTCACAACCCTTCTTGTTTTTACCATGCCCCTTAAAGAGCGCAAGAAACTGGTCTCTTGGCATACCTACACGATTGACTGCAATTTGATAAATTTCACGTTCAATTCGTTTAACGCTGGCCACTTCTTCGCGCAAAATATTACACAAACGATCAACCTGCTTGGCCGTAAACCGAATTTTCATGAATTGCTCAGTAATGGCTTCTTTTGCTTTTTTGTACGCCTTTGAGTCATAACCCGATTGTTCTCTAGCCAATTGCAGCTTTTTAAAATGCTTTGAAATTTCATTAAACACATCAAGAGCATTCTTTTTTAGCTCTTCAAGTTGCTTAGGACTCATGTCCGCTGTGGTGTTGGCCTCGGCACCTTCTTCATCAGCCTCTTCATCGTCATCATGATCACGCACAGTTTCAGCGTTCATCACCGCATCGCTTAACGACAAGACTAAATCGTTGGCCTCTTCATTGTTTGGATCAACAACGCCGTCAATCACTTCGTTGATGCTCATTTCACCACGGCTTACTTTTTGCCCCATCTCAATCACATCGGCCACAATCGCTGGACAAGCAGAAATGGCTTGAACCATGTCTTTTAATCCACCTTCAATGCGCTTAGCAATTTCAATTTCACCTTCACGGGTCAACAATTCAACTGTGCCCATTTCTCGCATGTACATGCGCACTGGGTCGGTGGTTCGACCAAATTCAGAGTCTACATTGGATAAAGCTGCTTCCGCTTCCTCTTCAGCATCTTCGGCACTGGTGCCAATAGGTGCATTGTCGTTCATTAAAAGATCTTCTGCATTCGGTGCACTTTCGTAGACCGTAATACCCATGTCGCTGAAGGTGCCGATCATTGCATCCATGACTTCAGAATCGATTGCGTCATCGGGTAAATGATCGTTAATCTCAGCAAACGTTAAATAGCCACGCTCTTTACCCATTTTGATGAGCGTTTTTAACTGAGTTCTTCTTAATTCAAGCTCTTCGGCAGAAACGTCAGTTGAAGAAAGATACGCTGAATTAATAAGCGCTTTATCTTTACCCTTACCGCGACCACGCTTGGGCAAAATGACATCCGCTTTTTTAGCATCGGCATCTTCATCATCAACGGAATCATCGGCATCAAAATCTTGAGTCACACCCGAAGCAGGTAAATTTGAATCGTCCTCTTCTTCAAAAGCCTCAAATTTAGGCGTTGAGGATTGGGTTGTTTCAGTCTGATCTTGTAATTTTTCAGCTTTGGGTTTACGCCCTCTTTTTTTGGGCGCAGCCACAACATCTTGCATGTCAAGCTGAGGTGCCGATGCGACAGACTTTGGCTTACGTCCACGTTTTGGTTTTTCAGCCAAGATGACATCCGCCTTAGCCTCGACTAAGGTCGTTGCCTTTGATTGTTTGGTAGACTTGGCTTTAATTTTAAGCTCAGAGTCTGTTTTAGCTTTGCGAGAAATTTTTTTCTCTGCCATGGGTGATGCTCCCTAAGTATTCCAGCCCTAAAAAAGGACACCTAAAATAGTTAAATATAATTGTCTAGGTTATTAGCGCTGATAAAACGCCCCAACCATGTCTAAGTGGCAAGTTTGCTTAATCCGTTCCTATTATTTTTAAAAAATTTTTACATTTGACCCACAATGAACCTGACACTGACCTTCTAAATCCTGAGAAACACTCAAAACAAGTTAGTTTTATCGTGACACAAAAGCTTTAATTATAACTGATTAACCCGATTTTGTTTTAATTTTTGAAATTGCTGAAGACACATTTGGTACCATTGTCGCTCTTGTTCGTTGAGCACCTGAATTTGAGACAAACGATTCAGCTCCGACTTAAACCAATGCTCACAGCAAACATAAACACAATCATTTAACTCAGCCTCCAAATCAATATTGACCCCCAATTGATCGGACTCTGACAGAACGGAGCTTAACCAAAGCTGATACTCATCAGTGGTCTTTTTAGCAACAGTCACATTCGGGTTAAACACCTCGTTTTTTAATTGTTCAAAAAGCCGTATAAAAAAAGCCGATTCTTGATCTGCGTGCGGATGTTCAGCAATTAACTGAACTACCGGCATACATTGCAAATAAGCGTGTGGAATTCGAACTAAACGCACGGCCAAATTAAACAATGGACTTTTACGGTTTAATTGGATAAACCTGCCAGTTGCGCCATTGTTTAAGTGAAATTTCGAGCTTACTTTCTTTGAATGGCTTAACGACATCGAAGATTCATGCTTGCTTTCTAAGCCTTGACTAAAAAGCGACTGCAATTGTAACAACGAGTAACCCAAAACTTGCGCCAATTGCTGCATTAATCCCAATTGATAAGCAGAATCAGGTAATTTTTGTAGCAAAGGGCGCAAAAAAGCCACGGCTGCTGCGCGTTGCTCAACCGAGCTTAAAACAAATTCTTTGCGCAGTTTTTCAATCAAAAATTCAGACAACGGCAAAGCCTGACTAATTAACTGCTGCATACCTGCTGAGCCGCTTAGACGTATCAAACTATCTGGGTCATGCCCTGCGGGCAAAACCAAAAATAAAGCCGAAAAAGATTCATTGGCAAATGGCAAAAATGCTTCTAAGGCACGCCAAGCAGCCTGTTGACCTGCTTTATCACCATCAAATGCAAAAAACACACGTTTGCTGTATTTTTTTAATTTTTGTAC
>DIYC01000159.1:7878-12713 GCA_002428895.1 Burkholderiales bacterium UBA6064
TCCTTTTTTAATTTTTGTACATGTGTGCCTGATACAGCTGTGCCCAATGTGGCCACTGAGTTTTCAAAACCACCTTGCACCAAAGAAAGCACATCCATATACCCTTCAGTGACTAAAACAAACCCACGGTCGCGAATCGCCTTCTGTGCTTCAAATAGACCATACACCTCATCTCCTTTTGAAAACAACGTGCTTTCGGGGCTATTTAAATACTTTGGCTCAGTTTGATCGAATACTCGCCCACCAAAACCAACCAGGTCACCCTTGACATTTCGAATTGGAAACATGATTCGATTTCTAAACCGGTCGTACCGTTTACCTTGGTCATTACATTTGGTCAACCCCACGTCATCAAGCACTTGGCCATTTGACTGGTAAAAAGAAAACACATTGGCCAATCCCTGATACTGATTTAATGCAAAACCCAAATGAAATTTAGACGCAGTTTTACCACTAACCCCTCGGCCTTTTAAATAGTCAATCACCTGAGGAGTTTGCTTTAAGTTGTGCTTATAAAAATTTGCAGCTTGCCACATGTATTCAATGTGCGTACTGCGTTTGTCTTTTTCTTCAGTGACAATAAGATCGTTAGATTGATTTGGAACCTCAAGACCAATTCGACCCGCCAATGATTCAACCGCTTGAGGAAAATCTAAACCCAGATGATTCATGACAAAAGACAACGCATTGCCATGCGCACCGCACCCAAAGCAATGGTAAAACTGCTTCGTTGCACTGTCCGAGAACGAAGGCGTTTTTTCACGATGAAAAGGACAAAGCCCTTGGAAATTACTACCCGCATTTTTTAACTGCACATGTTGACCCACCACTTCAACAATGTCGGTACGATTGAGTAAATCATCAATAAAATTTTGCGGAATCATATGAACTACGCCATCAGGTTAAAACGCGCGTAACGTTTATTCGTTTTGCAAATTAACACCTCTGAACACGACAGTTTTGTACTCATGGGGAGCGCGAGGAGGGAGTAATTTATTGACCATGATAGAAAATCCATATTCTTGCATTCTCTAAAATCAAAAAGATAGAACATTAAATGGTCAACGAGTTGGCAAGTACTTTAAAGCAAAGTTTGAATTTGAACAAGCCCACAACCCACTGTGGGTTGCAAATCGTTTTGTTGGTGATTTCTTTGTGACTTGAAAAAGGTTGGGCTTTACAAATTAATCCCGACAGCCAGATACAGCCAACTTGAAGGAACTTTTTTAGTGGGGTAGGTACAAAGTATTTTAATTGACAAGATATAACAAACATGCCATCAAGCATCTCAAGTGTAAATTCTAAAGCCTCTCATTCAGTGGGGCGCGACATTCCTCTCACGAGACAAGAGAGAAATATAAACGCTCTACAATTAGTAGTCGCTAACCTAGCCACAAGTTTAAAAGACAACAAAAGCATCACCTCTGAAGGAATTTCAAGACTAGCCCCCCTTGCGCTGACTGCTCTAGCCTTTCCCCATGCGAAAGAACTTGACATGGCACCAATGTTTAAAACGTGCGTACCGATGGAATCTAAATTTCACTCGGCCTGCGGGCCTTTGTTTAGTCGAGAAGATTTTTTTGATGGGCCTGGAATCGCGTTGAACAAAATGTACACCATGATGAACCCACACGACAAAAAAGTGCTGTCAATCATGTTGTCCTTGTTACCCAGAGATGAAGTAACAAAAGTGCTGAACGCCAAACATTTTCCAGGTTCTGGGGCTGGTAAATTTCTACAAGAGCCAATTAATGTCACGATTCCAGGCCTTTCTGGTGGGCAAGGATCTTTGCGTTGTTTCGATTCAGTGGCCTCAGACGTTAATCGTCCCGGGTTGAAGTGGCTTAAATTCTCGTTGCCTAACCTCTGGAATTCAGCCGTAGCTGTTAATTTTTTGGGTTCTTTCGAGCCTAGCAAAAGAGCACCATTTTTGGGCATTGCTCAATTAACGGCCAATAATACTTCATACCTAGTCACCGTTGGTGATGCAGATAAAACTCCGATCCACTCCGATCTTTCAGTCGACTTTTTTTTAAACGGCAAATCGGGTGTAAAGCATAGAGGACATGTCGCTCAAGATCAATCCGTTCAAAAAGTATTCTCTTTAACAGAGTTTGCACAGAACGGCGAGATTCAAGCAGGATCTGTCGGCACGTTGGTCGTTAAAAACTCCGACGGCAAGGAAACTCAATGGCTAGGCGTCTCACTCGACCGAGACGGCAATATTCAAGAAGGCGCTATCGGCACGAAGGTAGTTAAACACCTCGACGGCCAGGAAAGTCAATGGGAGAGCGTAAAATTCAACCAGGACGGCAGTCTTCAAGAAGGAGCTGTCGGCACGAGGGTAGATAAAAAACGCCTCAACGGCCATGAAATTCGATGGGAAGGCGTCTCATTTGACCAGTTAGGCAATGTTCAAGAAGTATCTGTCGGCACGAAGGTAGTTAAATACCCCGACGGCAGGGAAATTCGATGGCAGGGCGTCTCATTCGACTGGAGGAGCGGCCTTATTCAAGAAGGATCTGTCGGCACGAAGGTAATTACACGACCCGACGGCACGAAAAAACGATGGGAAGGCGTCTCATTTGACCGGTTCGGCAATGTTCAAGAAGTATCTGTCGGCAGTCGCACAGTGAGAGACGGAGCTCCTCGTGAAGACGGCAGCGAATTGTCGGATAGCTCAACCAACTTAGACAGACCAGGAAAGCGTCAAAAAACAAGTTAGAGTATTGGGTTAATTTATTGAGAAGACAACAAACGCTTAATCAGCACAGACACCAAGGCCATATCGGCCTGACCCGAGAACTTGGTTTTGGCCGACGCTATAGCTTTGCCTAGTAATTTTTTGTTTTTTCATTTCAGACACAAGAAGAACAAAGCACATTGAGCTTAACTTGATCATGTGCTTTAAGTGCTGTTTTTAGATCTTCTTGAATCTGAGTTTTAAATGCCATTCAAGCGACTTAATAAAGTTTTTTAGGTAGTGTTTGGCTGCGTAAACGCTTATAGTGACGTTTAACTGCTGCTGCTTTAAGGCGTTTGCGACGAGAAGTTGGTTTTTCATAAAATTCACGAGAGCGAAGTTCGGTGAGTAAACCTGTTTTTTCAATACCGCGTTTAAAACGGCGCAAAGCCACTTCAAAGGGCTCATTTTCTTTAACTCTAACAGCTGGCATTAAAACTCCAAAAAAATTAACAATAATTAAGCTGCACGATTTTACTACTGAAAAGCCCATTTAATCAAGCACGTTGTTCCTATTCGCAACGCTTTTTGCGGCAGCCACCCCACTGGCCCAAGCCCATTGAAAATTATAACCGCCTAACCAACCAGTGATATCGACCACTTCGCCGATAAAATATAAGCCTGGTACATGCTTGGATTGCAATGTTTTAGGGCATAAATCTGCAGTACTTACGCCACCGCGCATCACTTCCGCTTTGGCATAACCTGCGGTTGCGTCGGGCTTAATATGCCACTGATACAAAGTTGAACTGACCTGATTAAGAACCGATTTACCCAATTCCGCAGCTTTTCTGTTGTTGAGGCTATTAAACTGGTGCGCCTCGAGCATGGCCGTGATAAAGCGCTTTGGCCAATGGGCAAACAAGTCGATGATCAGCGTTTGAAAACTAGCTTTTGAACCGACAATTCGTTCTTGCAACCGCGCCAAAAGATCCGCTTGGCTAGAGTAGCCTGAGCAATTTAAAGCAAGCGTATCACCCGATCGCCAATAACTTGAAATTTGCAAAATAGCGGGCCCACTTAAACCCTGATGGGTGATTAAAACATCTTCATCAAAAACTTGAGCAGCCGATGAAGTACTCACTCGACCACTTAAACCAACACCACTTAAACCGGAAAACAACGACCAATCTTGAGACCGAACAATCAAGGGCACCAAAGCCGGTGCCGTTTCAACAATTGAATGTTTAAACTGTTTTGCCACATGAATACCGAAGTCTGTCGCACCGATCTTTGGCACGGGCAGCCCGCCGGTTGCAATCACTAAGTGCTGCGCAATCGCTTCGCCTTGCGTTGTGAATACCCGAAAAAATGAATCATTTTTTGAAATTTCATAAACTTTACAAGGGCGCCAATTGATAACGTGCCCCTCGTGGCATTCTGCACACAACATGTGAATAATTGCTTGGCTTTTTTGATCACAAAACAACTGCCCTTTGTGTTTTTCAGTATAGCTTAGGTGATGCTTTCGCATTAAACGAATAAAATCTGCGGGTTGATAATGAGCCAACGCATATTCTGCAAATTGAGGGTTTGCTGATACAAAATGCCGCCAATTCACCTCTTTGTTTGTAAAATTGCAGCGGCCACCCCCACTGATTCGTATTTTTTCAGCAATTTGTTCGCTGTGATCAATTAACAACACGCTACACCCTCGCTGGCCAGCTTGGGCTGCACACATCATACCGGCTGCGCCTGCGCCGATCACAATGACATCAAATCGATTCATTTTATGCTTAAACCCTTTTATTAAAAACTTTAATCTTTTTTTTCAACAACCCTGTGTTTAAAGGGTTAGCCAGAAGAATTTTAAAAAATTTTAAAGATTTTTTTTTGCCTGGCGATAAATGAATCACAAGGTGCGACACAAAGCACCACCTCATTAAATCTTTGGCTTGGAGAATCATTATGTTAGGAATTAATACCAATACCGCTTCGCTGAACGCACAAAAAAATCTTTCTACTTCGAGTGGCAGTTTAAACACTTCAATTGCTCGTTTATCTTCTGGTTTACGTGTCAACAGCGCAAAAGATGATGCCGCCGGGCTGGCAATTGCGAGCCGAATGACTGCACAAATTCGCGGTTTTGACC
>DIYC01000159.1:13001-13147 GCA_002428895.1 Burkholderiales bacterium UBA6064
CAAGCTAAAAACGGCACGTTAAATGACACCGACCGAGCGAATCTGGATAGAGAGTATACCGAATTAGCCAACGAAGTTGAACGAATTACTTCAGGAAGCCAATTTAACGGCAATGCTATTTTTACGGGTGCCAATAAATCAGTTAG
>DIYC01000113.1:0-660 GCA_002428895.1 Burkholderiales bacterium UBA6064
AAGGTGCTAATCAGGAAAACTAATATTGTGTGGCAACAATTTGAGACAATAACTGCTTTGTTTACTCGTTGTGCTGCCTTGAATTTTGCAAATTAAATTGTTAAGCGGGACTACGGTGCTATTTCGTAACACTCTGTTTAACTTAGACATTTGCTGCGAAAAGGTTTCTTGAAGTGCATCAATCCTATTGGTCTTTTTAAATCTGTCAAACCACTTATCCACACTGCCAGGAATATTTCTTTGCCCGATGGCTTGCCGTAACAGTTTTAAAAAATGATCAGTCCACTCGTGCACGTCAACATACTTACTCGGAATTTTTAATGGCTCTAACTGCTTGGCGCAAATATAAGCAAGTACTGCCAAAATGCACAGCTGCATGGGCATTAAACGCACGGCTTGTTCATTAATTAAAATTTGTTTGTTCGCAGGGTCGATCACAAGCCGAACTTCATCCAGGCTTTGATTCACAATCTGCACAGTTTGCGCAAAGCCATATTGATTTTTTAAAATGCTGGGCGGCAAAATACAACGTAAGTGCACAAACGGAATATCGCCTAACCATACGTTTGCGGTTGACGTGTCTAATACGCCGTGCGGCATTGCTTCAATCAGGGTGGAAACAGGCGCAGGGTAAAAAAAATTAGGTTGCGCCTCAAAACG
>DIYC01000113.1:853-4587 GCA_002428895.1 Burkholderiales bacterium UBA6064
TGCGCCTCAAAACGCTGCGAAACCAGCACATGGCTTAAGCGGTCTTGGTTGCGCCCCCACAAGCTCATGGCATAACCCATGTAAAAACCCATGGTTTTGCGACCACCTGCAATCGATGCATGAATTTCGGTATCGTCTTGGTCAGCTAACGACCTAATAAAGTTTGAAATGCCATCGGCCGCTTTTTGATTGTCATAATCGTCCAGAATGTCTTGCATCGGCTCACCCTGTGAATTTTGCAACACATGGATGTGATTTTGATTAAAACTAATTTTGGGTAGCTGCCAATCTTGAATTAAGCGATTAAACCAATTGTGTGGTGGCTTCAGCAACATGTTGTTTGCATGTTCTGCGCCTTTAGCGGTTGTAATCAACCACACCTCGTGAGGCACCCATGCAGGCTGGGCTTTAACGCTTAATGCATATAAAGTTTCCGTCACAATTTGTGGTGACAAACCTGTGACACACACTAAAATTCGACGCCGCTTTGGGCTTTGTAGGTTTGGTTTATTTTTCATGGCCTAATCATACTATTTGAAAAAGACACCATGCATTTCGGCAACCTTGCCGGAATAGTTTCCTAACTCCCGTCAGGCTCATGCCAAGTGGCTTTTACAAAAAGTTAAACAGCAAACTACCTAACTTGATTTAAAAAGGCCGACCCTGATCAATCCATTCTTGAGTTTTGCCAGCGGGCAATCTGAAACGAGCGCAATTAAAAAGCTCTAATTGCTGAAGGTCTTTTTCTACAATCGCAAGAAACTCACTGGTATCATGGGCGTCCACAGAGTCTGGAATTTTTGCATTCTGCAAGGTGTGCCCAAAATAGACGATCTGAGTCACAAGGTCGTTAATTTGTTCTCGATAACGTATTCGCAAAGGGCTAGGTGCTTGCATCGAGTCTTGCACCACGGCATAAGTTTGAATGGAACGGTTATACGTATGTTTAAACAAATCAACTGCCATTGAGGTGTCCAATTTTTCATACACGCCCATCATGGCTAACGCATAGTCGGTTGGTTCGACATTTAAAAACGACAAGGGTGCACAATTTGCCAACAACAAAGGCATGTTGCTGGCTAAGCGACTGGTTCGTTTATTGCCATCTACAAACGGTTGCAGGTACGCCAAATTTAGCCACAAGAAAAAAGCGCCCTCGATGGGGTTTTTAATCAATCGACTTTTTTCAACAATCAGCTGAAGCATTTCTTCTAAAAATGCAGGCATCTGATTGGGGGTGTAAACGGTGCCTTCAATATGAACAATTTGATTTCGAATTTTACCGAGATCGGAAGAATCGGCTAAAAGGTCTCGCATCAAAATACTTTGCAAGTTACGTACAACTGGCACAGTTATTCCCTCTCTGGGCACAACATCGACAAGAAACTCGATTGCGTCTTTGTGGTTCAGCAGCATCGCCGTATCAAAATCAATTGGGCCTGAATGGCCTTTTTTAAATAGTTCTTGCGTGTCTAAAAGGCTTTTTTTGTTACCCTCTAATCGAGAAGAAGACCAAGACAAATCGATTAAAAGTTGTTCCAAAACTTTGCGGGCATAGGTGCCAGCAGGCAAGTTTATTTTTGATTTACCTTTGTTGTAAAGTGCATCGCAGAGTTTGGGCGGAAGCAACGATGAGGTGTTGGGTTGATAGTGATCAACAAACGCGCGTTGATAAGTCACCGGCGAACGCGCCCCTAGGGATAGCGATAAATAGTCTCGCAGGGCTTGACTTTTAGGTGACCACACAAGGGCTGAATTGCTTTTTTCAACCAAGGGTCTCTGGTTAGACAAGCGATAAACAACAGAACGGCCCCCGCCTTGCCGAACCAGCTTACCTTGTTCGACTAACTGAACAAGCGCTCGGTTCACAGTCGGTCGAGATTGCCGCACTGTATCGGCAATAGCCCCTGCACTTACTCCTTGGTCACTCGAATTTGACGCAATAAAAGCAATTATTTCTTGGTAAAGCGTGTAATTTGCCATGGTGTTTTTAAGAATTAATTCTTATCAAGCAATCGTATCAATCTCGATAATCTTATCAATTTTCTGATCAAAAAACAATATTCTTATCAAGATTTTGATCAAAAAATGGATTTTAGGCGAGATTTTGATAAGAAAAACACTATTGTTATCAATTTTCTTTATCTTATGACAGCAAATCAATATAAGTCTGATAGCTAAAACAACGGTTCTTTTTTTGACCTGTTGTTTCAACAACAATTCCAAGTTCTTGTAAAACCTTCACGGCAGCACTCGCAGTCGGAAAACTGGTTTTTAATCGTTCTCGAACCAACTCAAGAGTAAAACGCGGCATCGTCGGCAACAATTCAAATAACTGGTAAACCACCGTAGCAACTTTGGTTGTAGATAACAACTTTTTACGATCAATGGCAATTTGGTTTGCCAATGCAATCACATTTTTTTCTGCCTCATTTGCAGCGCTTAAAACCCCTCTTAGAAAAAATAAAACCCACGACTCCCAATCCCCTTCGGAACGAATGCCAGTCAGTAATCGATAGTACTCTGTTTGATGTTGCTTTAAATAGCCACTTAAATAAATCAAAGGCTCGGGTAGTAAATGCCAGTGTTCAAACAATGCTGAAATCAAAAGTCGCCCAATCCGACCGTTACCATCTAAAAAAGGATGAATGGTTTCAAATTGTGCATGAATTAAAGCGATTTTTATCAGCGGTGACAATTCGCTCTCTGCACTATGAATAAACCGCTCTAACTGCGCCAACAATTCGGGCACCTGATGCGCAGGCGGAGGCACAAACACAGCGTTACCTGGGCGAGTGCCTCCAATCCAGTTTTGAGATTGCCTTAATTGCCCAGGCTGTTTTCCAGAACCACGAACGCCATTCAGCAATTCTCGATGCGCCATGCACAACAGCCGTACGCTAATGGGTAAACCTTTAGGATCGGCAAGATTTGCACGCACCAAACGAAAAGCACTTAAATAATTCGTCACCTCTTCAACATCATCTTGATTGGTAATAATTAAACCTGCTTCGCTGTTAAATAAATCAACCAAAGTAGCCTGTGTACCTTCTATCTGTGAGGTGAGTAAGGCTTCTTTGCGAATGGCACTATAAAGCAACCAATCTACAGACGGAACAAGCCCCGCCACACCACCTAAACGTGCAAGCGCAAGTTCAGCCTGATGATTTAATTCTAAAAAAACACATGGATCAAGAATTGGGTTGACCGGTGGTAACGCATGCGGAACAAACGCAGACACAGACTCACCCAGCACCGTAGACACCGCATAAACCCCTGACACTCGCTTCATATTAAAGTACTCTTGAATTAGACTAGTTGATATTAAAGTAATCTTTAATATAAAAAAATCACATTCAAGTCAACTTGAAATAAAAATAACGAAATAAACATCAAACGCAGCAAACACACTGTATTTAAAAGCTTACCGAATATTGACAACATTTTTTGCCGGTGATAGCTTGGCTAAATACACACAGTACACACAGCGGGTTATCCATTGAAACTGGCAATCATGCAGCCCTATTTTTTACCTTACATTGGCTATTGGCAGTTGTTGAATCACGTGGATACCTTTGTGATTTATGACAACATTCAGTGGACCAAACAAGGTTGGTTTCACCGCAACAACTTGTTGTTGAATCAACAAAAAACCTTATTTAGCATCCCATTAAAAAAAGCCAGCGACACGCTGAATGTGGTTGATCGCTTGTTGGCGGACAATGCGACAGCTC
>DIYC01000044.1:0-3864 GCA_002428895.1 Burkholderiales bacterium UBA6064
ACCAACTTAATTAGATAATTTTTTATTTAGGCCATTGCTTTGATCAGCGAAGATAATCGCGATTTGTGGCGTGAAGCTTTATTTTTATGAATAATTTTTTTGTTTGCGACTTTATCAAGCGTGCTTGAGGTTTCGCGATATACTTGCTCAGCCGTTTCTTTATTGCCCGCAGTAACTGCAGCGCGAACCTTTTTAATTGCGGTGCGCATTGCCGAGCGAATTGCTGAGTTGTGTTCGTTTAATTTAATATTTTGCCGTGCACGTTTACGGGCTTGCGCTGAATTGGCCATATAGTTCAACCTAGGTGTAAAATCTTAAAGACCAAACATTCTATCAAAAAATTAACAACAAGACAATTATCTTATGAATTTATTGCGATCTGCTGTATTAGTTAGTGCGATGACTTTGCTTTCTCGTATCACTGGGTTGGTCAGAGAGATGATTACAGCCAAGGTTTTGGGTGCAGGGGTGGAATCAGATGCTTTTTTTGTGGCGTTTAGAATCCCTAATTTGTTACGCCGTTTATTCGCTGAAGGTGCCTTTTCGCAAGCGTTTATTCCTATTTTAGCCGAGGCATATGGTCGTGAAGGGCGAGAAAAAGCGGTATACCTGGCACAGCAGGTGAGTGTTTTGTTGTTTTTTGTTCTTGTTGTGGTGGTAGTGCTTGGGATTTTGGGCAGTGGTTACGTAGTGATGGGTCTAGCTAGCGGTTTTGAGCCTGGTTCTGCCCAATTTAATTTAACCGTAGAGCTGACTCAGTGGATGTTTCCCTATATTCTTTTGATTGCGTTGGTGGCCTTGGCCAGTGGTTTATTAAATACCTTTCAACAGTTTTCTTTGCCTGCATTTGCACCGGTGTTGCTGAATTTGGCTTTTATTTTAGGTAGTTTGTTTTTGCTGCCTTATTTTGACTATCCAGTTAAGGCGATGGTTTTCTCAGTCATGTTAGGTGGGTTGGCTCAATTGGCCTTGTTGTGGTTTGGCTTGTGGCGTGCTTCAGCTATGCTAAATCCCTTGAGTGGTTTGCTGAAAATCAAAAAGTATTTGCAAGATAGCCAAGTGCGACGCATTTTAATTAACATGCTGCCTGCAACTTTGGCTGTTTCAGTGGCGCAAATTAGTTTGATTGTTAATACCAATATTGCCTCGCATTTGCAAGAAGGAAGCGTGTCTTGGATTAATTTTGGGGATCGCTTAATGGAGTTCCCAACCGCTTTGCTCGGTGTTGCTTTGGGTACTGTGATGTTGCCATCGCTGTCTCGTGCTGCTCAAAACAACTCGCCTGAGTTTTCTGAGTTATTGGATTGGGGGCTTAAATTAACGTTTGTATTGGTTGTGCCTGCTGCGGTTGGAATGGGCTTTTTTAGTGAAGGTTTGGTTGCGTTGCTGTTTCATTATGGTCAATTTGATGGTTTTGATGTGCAAATGACGGGGCAGGCCGTTATGGCGTACAGCGTAGGTTTATGCGGTTTGGTGTTTGTGAAGGTGCTTGCACCGGGTTTTTATGCCAAACAAGATGTTAAAACACCAGTAAAAATTGCAATTTTGGTGGTAATTGCAACGCAATTGATGAATTTGTGGTTTGTGCCTTTATTTGGGCATGCGGGTTTGCCCTTGTCTGTAGGCTTAGGCGCTACATTAAACGCGTTGGTTCTTTATTGGGGGCTAAGGCGTAAGTCATTGTATGCGCCTGGGTCGGGTTGGTTGTTATTAGGTATTCGAGTGATGTTGGCTGCTGCTACCATGGGGATTGCATTGTATTTCGCTAATTTACAATTTGATTGGATTGCACTAGGCCAACAGCCTTTGGTTCGATTGGGTTGGGTAGGACTAATTCTGTTGCTAGCTTGTTTGATTTATTTTGCGATGCTGATGATCTTAGGGCTTAGGGTACGCGATTTAATACGAAAACCGCGTAGCCAAAGCGTTTAATTTTTATTTGATAAAGTTTGAAATACTTTCTTTGTAATTTCAGAAACTGGGCCTACGCCGTGAATTTGAAGGTATCGTGGCGCATTTGGTTCTTTAGAGTTGGCCCATTGTTGATAAAAAGACACCAGTGGACGAGTTTGTTGTTCATACACATTTAGCCGTTTTTTAACGGTTTCTTCTTTATCGTCATCACGTTGAATGAGTGGTTCACCCGTGATGTCGTCGATGCCAGCTTGTTTGGGCGGGTTAAATTCGGTGTGGTAAGTTCGGCCTGAATTGGCATGAACACGTCGACCGCTCATGCGATCGATGATGACTTCATGCGGAACGTCAATTTCGATCACGAAATCAAGTCGCACGCCAGCGTCTTTGAGTGCTTGTGCTTGCGGAATCGTTCTTGGAAAACCGTCAAACAAGTAACCTTTTTCGCAATCTTTGTCTTTAAGACGTTGTTTGACTAAATTGATAATAATGTCATCTGAGACAAGACCGCCTGAATCCATGATTTTTTTGGCTTTTAATCCGAGATCGTTGCCTGCTTTGACTGCTGCACGAAGCATATCGCCGGTAGAGATTTGTGGAATGCCAAATTTTTCTTTAATAAAAGCAGCTTGAGTTCCTTTGCCGGCGCCTGGTGCACCAAGAAGTATTAAACGCATGATGGTGAGCCTTTATGTCTGTAGTTTTTAATTGAATTTGCTAAACATTAACCTGCTTTATTGGTTTTTTGGGTTGAGAAGGTGCAAATTGATGTGAGTTTATTGGGTTGATTGTGCGTTATTCTCATGCTTGGGGCTTAATAAAAGTTTGTCGAACGCGCGTTAAATCATTTTCAGTGTCTACACCGGCTGGTGGCGCATTTTCTACGGTGAGGACACCAATTGGATAGCCATAGGCTAAGGCGCGTAATTGTTCAAGTTTCTCGCTGTATTCGGCATGTTGAATGGTTAGCTCAGGGTAGGCTAGTAAAAATTCGCAGCGGTAGGCATATAAACCGATGTGGCGAAGCCCAAGTGCTGCAGAATGAGATTGATTTGGGGTAAGGTCGCGAGGAAAAGGGATGGGTGCTCGTGAGAAATATAGTGCTTGTCCTTTTAAATTGGTGACTACTTTAACAACATTGGGGTTATTAAAGTCGGCCCAATCGTGAATGGGGTGAGCACAGGTTGTAATCGAATTGCTACTATCGGTTAACGTTTGGGCAAGTAAATCGATGAGTTTGGGGTTGATGAGTGGCTCGTCGCCTTGAACATTAACAACCACAGTGTTTTTGGGCCATTGTTTAAGTTGAACGACTTCAGAAATGCGGTCGGTGCCGGTTGGCCAGTCTGACCGAGTGAGTACCGCTTGAAAGCCGTATTGCTGGCAAACGCGAATAATTTCTGGGTGGTCGGTTGCAACGATGACTTCATCGGCTTGTGACTGAGAGGCTTGTTCTGCAACCCGAACCACCATGGGCTTGCCTGCAATGTCGAGCAAGGGTTTGCCAGGTAATCGGCTTGAACCGTAACGCGCGGGTATAACAGCTTTAAACATGGTGTTAAGCAGTACCTTTGGAGAGGTGATCTTCGAAGGTTTCAGCTTGGTTAATGAGTAAAATCGCGACACCTTGGCGAACGGGGAAAGCTAAACGGTCTGTTTTACAGACTAAAGCGCCATCGTGTAAGCGCTTTTCAAGAGGGCCTTTGCAGGCTGGGCAAACAAGAATGTCAACAATTTGTGCGTCCACTTTGACTTCCTACGGGTTGTTGGAGATGTTGAATGAGTTGTTCGATTAACTTTTCGGGTAACGAAAGTTTAAAACAGGCCACCCAAACATTTTTAGCGCAATGACTTAATTTTACCGCATCTTTGCCCGTTGTGAGTGCAATTTCTGCATCTAAAGTGTCATGGTAATTGTTTGGGTAATCGTAATGATCGGGCAAAGCGATT
>DIYC01000044.1:4045-8054 GCA_002428895.1 Burkholderiales bacterium UBA6064
AATGATCGGGCAAAGCGATTTGTTGACCCAATGCAAAGCCATTGGTTTTGAGCAGTTTAAAAAATTTGTCTGGGTAGGCTAAGCCGGTAAAAGCGATAACGGGTTGGTTAGAAAACCGTTTAAGCGCCTCGCTGATGGTTAATAATTCGCGTGTACTTTGATTGATAAAACCGGTTAAATGAAGGCTGACCTCGTAAACGGGGGTATGGTTAAGAGGTAATTGAAGCTGTGCGGCTAACTGCTGCCCTGTCAGGTTGTTTAACAAAATAGCATCTACTTCATTAAGCCTTGACAAAGGTTCTCGTAGTGGCCCTGCTGGTAGCTGTTTGCGGTTACCTGCACCACGCGCATCAAAAACAACCCATTCAATGCTTCGGGGCAGTTGGCCGTGTTGTAGCCCATCGTCACAGACAATGAAGTCTAAATTGGGGTATTGATGCGTAAGTTGTTGAAGCGCTTGTTTTCGGTTGGCGCCAACTGCAATCGGGCAGTTTGTTTCTTGGGCTAGCCAAGCCGGTTCGTCACCACACTGCGCGGGGTCAGGGGTTGTGTGCGGTGGAATGATTAATAATTTTTGGCTTTTGCGTTGATAGCCACGAGACAGAATGCCAACCTGAAATCCTCGTTGTTGTAAAGTTTGGCAGATCGCACATACAATCGGTGTTTTCCCCGCGCCCCCCGCAATTAAGTTACCCACAACCAGTACGACTGGTTTTGTGGCTTGCTTGGCCTGTCTAATTTGAGTGGCTTGCCTTGTGACGAAGCGGGCAAGTTGGTAAATTAGGCTAAGTCCATGAAGCAGCAGTTGTGCAACTGGGTTAACGGGTTGATTGGTGTACCAAACCGCAGTTAACCAAGCTTCTAACTGCGCTTTGTTACACTTCATGGGTTTGATGTGGCAATTGAAACCTTGGCTACTCCTAAGTCGGCTAATACGTCCATGACAGAGACTACAGACTGGTGAGTTGATGAGGCATCGGCTTCGATAATGGCGCGTAGTTGGTTTTTGTCTGTGTTTAAACGTTGAATGGCTTGGCTCAGTGCTTGTTTTAAGGCGGTTTCGCCTAAAATGAGCTGCCCCTCAAAGTCAAAGTTACCGTCTTGGCTGACTCGAATGGTGAGTGAAGGCGTTTTTTCCGTCGACGCTTGTGCCGAATTGGTGCCAGGCAATTCGACATTAAGCTGACTTTTTTGAACAAAAGTTGTGTTGACTACCAAAAAAATGACGATAACCAGCAATACGTCAACTAGTGGGATCATATTGATCTCGAGGTTTGAGTCGGACTTTTTTCGAGTAAATTTCATAAATTCATTGGAGTTGACTGGCGTTGAGCATTTATTTTGGCTGCTTTAAAGGTGTCTTCTAAGGGTTTAATGGCGTTTTCAAGGGCCAATAAGGTGTGGTCAATTTTCACTTTGTACAGTTTGTGCCCAATCATCGCCGGAATGGCAACAATTAAGCCAAAAGCGGTGTTGTAAAGAGCCACGGCAATACCAGTGGCTAAAGCTTCTGGGCTTTGAAAGTCTTGCCCTTGTACGGCAAAAATTTCGATCATGCCAACGACCGTTCCTAGCAGTCCCATTAAAGGGGCTGCTGTGGCAATTAACCCTAGAAAATCAAGATTCTTTTCGAGGCTGATTTTAACTTCTTCGCCTTTTTGTTCCATGGCTTGAATTGGGTCTAGCGCTTTAAAATGAGCGCGTAGACCTTCAGAAAGAATAGAACCTAAAGCGCTGTGGCGTGACAAGCGCGTTAAATTGGTTTGCTCTTTAAATTGTGTGATGGACTTAATCACATCATCGGCAAGATTGTCTGGCACAATTTGGGTGCGTCTTAAAAACAATCCCCTTTCAATTAAAATTGCCATGCCGATGATTGACGTGAAAATCAAAGGCCAAATGGGCCATCCTGCTGCAACAATAATTGACCACACAGTAAACTCCAATTGTTTAAATTGTTAAGTGCGTGTAAAAAATACGCAAGTGAGTTTAGATTTTAGACAAATCTTGGGGCTTTGAAGAGGGTGAAGCGCGAATGTGGATTACTTTGTGGAAAAGTATTCGGTTCGTAGCAATTTCAAGACAAATTGATACAAGAATTTTTTTTGATAATTTTTTTGTTGAATTTTTTTGTTTTAAATCAGTGTCTTGTTTTCTTTTTCTTTTTCTTGGGCTGGTTGCGTTGCCGTTAAGACTTTGTTAGGGCGGTGTGGATAGTTTTGTGTTTAACTTCAGTTTTTTATTGTTTTTGGGTTTAAATGATTGAACAAAATAAGAAAATTTCTGTTAGCGAATTTTTAAAAATTGTAAAAAATACGCTTTCTGAAACACTACCTGTGGTGAATTTAAAGGCTGAAATAGGTCAGTTTTCCTGTGCCAGTTCAGGGCACTGGTACTTTACTTTAAAAGATGATGTAGCCCAGGTTAAAGGGGTTATGTTTAAACTGAAAACGGTTCGGGTGGGTTTTATGCCTGCGGCTGGCGATGCGGTTGAAGTGACTGGTGTATTGTCCGTGTATGACCCAAAAGGTGAGTTGCAGATTGTTTGTGAAACACTTAAAAAAGCAGGTCAGGGTAGTTTGTACGAAGAATTTTTACGCTTAAAAGCCAAGTTACATAGTGAAGGTTTGTTCGATCAGGCGCGTAAAAGGAAATTGCCAAAGTATGTATTTTCTGTTGGAGTAATTACTTCACCTCAGGCAGCAGCTTGGGCCGATTTACAAACAACCTTGCAGCGACGTGTTCCGCATGTTCGTGTCACGCTTTACGCCAGTTCAGTGCAAGGGCAATGGGCTAAAACACAGCTTGTGCATGCCCTTGAACTTGCTGATCAAGGTTTTCACGATGTGCTGATTGTGGCGCGGGGCGGGGGAAGCTTAGAAGATTTATGGGCATTTAATGAGGAGTGTGTTGTACGTCAAATTGCGCAAACCCACACGCCTGTGATTGTTGGCGTGGGCCATGAAAGTGATGTGACCTTGGCTGAGTTTGTGGCCGATTTGCGTGCGCCTACACCCACGGCAGCCGCCGAGCTGTGCAGCGAATCTACTGCAGCATTGCTGTCTTTATTAGAAGGGTTGTGGCAGTCGTTATCGATTGGTTCAGATCGCTGGGTTCAACAAGCTTTTCAGCGTACCGATTTTGCAGAACTGGCCTTGGTTAAACCCGAAAGCCGATTGCTTGCAACGCAGCAGCATTTAAATCGAATGTTGTCTGATTTTCAATTTAGATTGAATCATTATGTGCGGGTATGTGCTGAACGGGTGAAATTGTCGCACAATAATTTGCAACAAGCGGGTTCTCGACGTGTCGGCAAAATTGAGCTTGGGCTTGATCAACAGATGCATCAAGCAGTGCGTGGCGCTCGCCAAGCGTATGCTCGCCAAGCCTTGCAAGTGCAGCATCACGAAAGTCTTTTAAATGCGGTGTCGCCACAAAAAAATTTAAAGAGAGGTTATGCGTTGTTAAGCGACCAATCCTCGGGGGCTCTTGTGTCTTCAATTCAACAGGTTAAGCCGTCTCAATCTTTGCTAGCGACTTTGGCCGATGGCTCAATTCAAATACAAGTGATAGAGAATTTGAGCGAAGATCATTTATCATCGTGAATGAGTTGGGTTTGCGTTTAGAATTTGTAGTCTGAATATGTTGCAGTAAATGCACTGACAGCTTAATGACATGCTTGAACATCGGAGAAAACAACATGGAACATCAATTACCACAACTGCCTTATGCCATGAATGGTTTGGCCCCTCACATTTCTGAAGAAACTTTGCAATACCATTATGGTAAACATCATGCAACGTATGTGGTGAATCTTAATAATTTGATTAAAGGCACTGAGTTTGAAAATGTATCGCTTGAAGACATCGTGAAAAAATCAACGGGTGGCGTTTTTAACAATGCAGCACAAGTGTGGAACCATACTTTTTACTGGCATTGTCTGTCACCCAATGGTGGTGGTGAACCCGATGGAGCACTTGCAGCGGCAATTCGTACACGTTTTGGTAGT
>DIYC01000044.1:8297-9068 GCA_002428895.1 Burkholderiales bacterium UBA6064
TGGTTCAGGTTGGACATGGCTTGTGAAAAAGCCCGATGGTAGCGTTGATTTGGTGAATACAAGCAATGCTGCCACACCCTTTACAACCGACGACAAACCGTTGTTAACTTGCGATGTTTGGGAGCACGCGTATTATGTGGATTATCGCAATGCACGCCCTAAATACCTTGAAGCATTTTGGAATTTAGTGAATTGGAAGTTTGCCGCTGAGAATTTTACCTAAAGGGTGTTTGTGGTTTTTCAATCAAACTGCCTGCTGTAATGTGCTTGGATTTAAACCAACCTTGGTTCATTTCTAACGCAAACGCAGCAGGTTTTTGCGAGCAATGTCGTGTTTCTGTGTGGGCTTGCATGGCTTCAATGTTGATGATTTTTAAATCTCGATTAATAAACGCCACATCTAAATGGATGGGCGTGTTTTTCATCCACATACATTGATGACGTAAATCATCGAATTGAAACCACATGCCGCTGTCTTTGGGTAAGTGTTCAACATGCATTAAGCCACGTTGCCGAGTCGCCAAAGTGTCTGCAATCATCACTTGTATCGTGTTGTTGCCAATGTGCATTACCCCTTCTTTAAACGTTTGTTGTTGGCTGTGTGCGGTGCAGCTGAGTAGAAGCAACCCGAAAGAAACCTTCTGAGCAAATAATAAAGTCCTTTTTTCTTTAAGGTGATTGTGTCGGAAGACTTGGTAGATGTTCAGCATGGCTCATATTTCTTAAAAGTTGTGTCTCTGTACACGATAGTTTTTATTCGTGCGGAGCGTG
>DIYC01000085.1 GCA_002428895.1 Burkholderiales bacterium UBA6064
GTAAGGTGCTAATCAGGTAACTTTAAGTTAACGGATAATTAGTGTGACACAGGGGGCGTCGGTATTATTCTGGAAAGTTCAACCTTAGAGTTTCACCTGAGCTTCATGAACAGTTAGCAATTACAGCACAGGCCACGGGTAAAAGCGTGAACTTTTTAGCCCAAGAAGCTCTACAAGATTTGATTGCTAATCGCGTTCACAAATCATCCAATGGTGGCAATCCAAGTGGTGCACATGAAATCAAGCATTCGCATTAAACAAAGGGATGCCAGAACTCGATGGGAAAAAATTCCCGCCCCTGTAATCGCCCTGCTAGCAAAGCATTTGGGCTAGACAAAGAAATGGGCATTTAATCAGTAAGCGGTGAATAACATCCTTAATCGCCGCATTTTGTGCGGTGATTTCCCTTGAATTTGCGGTGAATAGTACCTATAATCCCCTTAAATAATGCGGTGATTAATATGTGGATTCATGAGCATCAAAACTGGCCAAACTTTACATGGAATGCAGAAGCCCTAGCATTTAAGCTGGCTGATATACGTTATCGTCAAGGTCGTTTGCTGGGGCGCATGCAAGGGCTTGGCTTTGCGTTTCAGCGTGAGGCGTCTCTGAGTACACTCACCAATGACGTGGTGAAATCATCAGCGATTGAAGGTGAAAACCTAAACCCCGAAGAAGTGCGGTCTTCCATTGCCCGTAGGCTCAGAATTGAGATTGCCGGACTTATCCCTGCAAGCCGCAATGTTGAAGGCATCGTGGAGATAATGCTAGACGCCACGCAACAATTCTCCAAGCCACTCACGAAAGATCGTTTATTGGACTGGCATGCGGCATTGTTTCCAACGGGGCGAAGCGGGATGCACAAAATTACGGTTGGTGGCTGGCGAACTGTTGACGCAGGCCCCATGCAGGTTGTTTCCGGCCCTATTGGTAAGGAAAAGGTTCACTTTGAAGCGCCAAGGGCTGATCGTCTTGAAAAAGAAATGGACGCGTTTCTTGCGTGGTTGGCTGCTGCAAATGAGACTGACCCCGTGATGAAAGCAGGCATTGCGCACCTTTGGTTTATCACAATTCATCCGTTTGAAGATGGCAATGGACGTATCGCCCGAGCTATTGGCGATATGGCTCTTGCTCGTGCCGATGGCACACCAGATCGTTTTTACAGCGTATCATCCCAAATCGAAGCGGAACGCAAACAGTATTACGATCAGCTTGAAGCGCAACAACGTGCTACGCCGGATATAACAAGCTGGCTGTCATGGTTTCTGGGTTGCCTTGGCCGGGCCATCTGCAATGCCGAAACCACCCTGGGTCATGTGCTGTTCAAGGCACAGCTTTGGGATACGATCAATCAAAAGCCTGTGAATGATCGGCAACGTCAGGTCATCAACCGTATGCTTGAGGATGATTTTGAAGGTTTTATAAATACCTCCAAATACGCCAAGCTGACCAAGTGTTCGAATGATACGGCGCTTCGGGATATTCAAGAGTTGAAGGAGCGCGGCATCTTGATTCAGAATTCCAGTGGTGGACGCAGCACCAGTTACAGGCTGCCGGATAAAAATAAAGTGTTTGTTGAGTACTGTTAATTTGAACAAAGGCCAAGTTGTGTGGGTAGTTTAACCTATCAGGGGGAAGATATTTGTGCATTAATCTGCGTTAATACAATGTTATTTTTCAATCAGTTTGCTTATGTTTAATAAGATTGTTGGCTCTCACGTAAATGCTTTTTCTGAAGTGAAAGAGGCTGAGGCATTACCTCATACTTCCAATTCTTCACCTGCTAAATCTGGGCCTAAACTTGCATCAGCGCTTAAGGCTGTTTTTAAGGGGTTGCCTTCGGAGAATAAAAACTTCATTGCTTCTGGCCAACCTAAATCAAGTAATCAAAGTATTCCTGAAAATCAAACCTTTCATTTACCAGCAGTTCAGTTAAACTTTGAAACCCTTAAAAACCTTGAAACGCTTAATGTGACGGTGGTTACGGAGGGTGATCGCAGAGGAAACAGGCATATGCCCAATCATTCACCTTATGTTTTATCCGATACGCAAACGTTTAATCAGCAACCTACAGCACAATTTGAACCAATACAACTTGCTCAGCCTAAATAAAAAATAGAAGCAAACATTAAACTAGTTCTGCGTTTTTAAATCCATTGCATGGCGAATGGTTTCGTGAATCATCAACACGGGTAGCGTGTTAACAATCATCAGGCTTTCATTGAACTTGGTAGCTATACTGGGTGACACGCTGTTAATCCCTTGTTTGCATTAATAAAATTTGACAAATAGAATTCCGAAATCATTTTTTATTTACCCTAAATGAGTTTTTTTGTGAAGTATTTGTTGTTTGCAGTTTCTTTCTTTTTTGCTTCTCAATCGTTTGCTGACTTTGCCTGGACACAAAAAGATTGGCAAGGCAAGGGTGTCACGGTGAAGAGCGTGTACATGCATTGGGAAAATCGTTGGGTTACGTTTTCAGCGTCAGATGGTAAACACTACTATTATTATTGGGGCAGTTCGCCTGAACCTACTGTGCGCGCGCAAATGACTTTCAGCACTTTGTTGGTGGCTTTTGGTCAAGAAAAACGCATCAGCATTTATGGTAGCACCAAGCCTTCGCAAAATGGTTGGTATCCTTTTTCTTATCTTAATTTACACGATTAACTGTGTCGGAACACCATGAAACGTTTATGTTTATTTGTCACTTTGTTTTTGTTTTCAACACTTGGTTTTGCATTTGAAGCAAACTGGTATGGCAAAACAACCATTAAATCGATTCAACAAGAAATTTATCGCAACACCTCTGATGGCGGTAAGCCAACCTTGGTTGAAACTTCGGTCAATTCGCCCACCTGCGGTGGTACAACTTGGGTGTTGGGGTCAACGCAAAGTGGTTCAAACGAATTGTTTACTACTTTGTTAAATGCACATTTACATCAGCATCAAGTGTCGTTATACGAGTGGAATTGTGTGCGCGTACAAGGTAGAAATTATCCAAGAATTGGTGGGGTTAAAGTACATTAATTGTTGCGCAATTTAAAGTATTTAAATAGGCCTGTTCATTAAATTTCATCGGCGCTTTATTCAGGGTCAATCTATTTGTAATTTTTTGATCTATCTGTTCTTGGTTTGAACTGTTTGCACTCAGCATGCGCTAAGGTGATGCTGTTTCTGTTTTAAACGATTTCAAATCATGAATGTTTCCTTAAGTAATAAAAAGGGCATTATCCTTGGCGTAGCCAACGATCAATCCCTGGCATGGGGTTGTGCCAAAGCATTTAAAGCGCAAGGGGCACAACTGGCGTTGAGTTATTTAAATGAAAAAGCAAAGCCGTTTGTTCAACCCTTAGCCAACCAGCTTGAAGCCGATATTTGTTTGCCTCTTGATGTCACCAACCAGGCGCAATGGGATGCATTTTTTGAGCGTATTCAAACCCAGTGGGGGCGACTCGATTTTGCCTTGCATTCAATTGCCTTTGCACCTAAAGAAGATCTACACGGTCGAGTCNTCGATTGCAGTGTCTCAGGGTTTCTGCAAGCGATGGACGTATCTTGTCACTCATTCATTCGTATGGCCAAAGCCTGTGAACCTTTAATGAATCAGGGGGGCACGTTGCTGACCATGAGTTATTATGGAGCACAACGTGTGGTTCAAAATTACAACATGATGGGGCCGGTCAAGTCAGCACTTGAAGCCAGTGTTCGAGAATTGGCGTCCGAGTTAGGTGCTCAGGGTATTCGTGTCAATGCCTTGTCTGCAGGGCCCGTGAAAACCCGAGCAGCTTCGGGTTTAGCTAATTTTGATGCACTGATGCAACAAGCTGCCGAGCAAGCCCCGCTGCATCAATTAACAACCATCGACGATGTCGGCAGCATGGCTGCTTTTTTGGTGTCTGATGCTGCGCGTCACATTACGGGGCAAACTCATTTTGTGGATTGCGGTTACAACATTATTGGGTGACAAATGAATACCAACATACTTGAAAATCGTACCTACGATGAACTTCGGGTGGGCGACAAAGCTTCGTTAAAACGTGTTTTAACCCGAGAAGACATTCAATTGTTTGCCATTATGTCGGGCGATGTGAACCCAGCCCATTTAGACGAGGAGTATGCAAAAACTTCTCGCTTTCAAGAAATTGTAGGGCATGGCATGTGGGGTGGATCGTTATTATCGACTGTGATTGGTACTCAATTGCCTGGGCCTGGAACCATTTACATGTCGCAAACGCTGAAGTTTTTACGTCCAGTTGGTGTGGGTGATTTTCTTGAAGTCACAGTGACTGTTGAAG
>DIYC01000009.1:0-522 GCA_002428895.1 Burkholderiales bacterium UBA6064
TTAGTTTTTTAGTGAACCCATCATTATGACCATGAAAAAACAACAATTAACTATCACATTCAACACCCCTGCTTTTTTAGGCAATGCAGGGGTACCGTAAGGATTCGTGCGTAAATGAGTAACACGCCTTAATAACTCAAGAAAATTCACGTTTGCAACATTTTTACAAACCGTGAAACAGTCTGCAATTTTGGACTTCCCCATGGCATAACTCGTTGAAATGGATAAGAGACAAATATCCAGCGCTTAGCACGCGTAATTGCTACAAAGGCACTATTGAGCTCTTCTTCAAGCTCTTTTTTTGTGTTGGCACGATAATCTGGAAATACTCCTTCACACATGCCCATGAGAAAAACAATATCTTTCTCAAGCCCTTTCATAGTATGGACTGTACTTAATGTTAGGCCAGTTGGATCGTAGTCTTCTGTAACCTGTCCCAACGCAATCGCATTTCGGAAGGACATGAGTGATTCGCCCAGCCCCTTCCTTTTGAAGGTAGTCCAGCACTTCCTAAAGTCATCG
>DIYC01000009.1:697-4526 GCA_002428895.1 Burkholderiales bacterium UBA6064
TCCAGCACTTCCTAAAGTCATCTAACTCTTGCAAGGAACGCTCAAGCTCATTGTCTTCTTTAGACAAATGAGTGTCGTTCAATTTTTTAATAATCGCATTAAAGTGGTCATATAGCTTAGGTATATTTGGCTGTTCGATGTCCAACGCTTGAATTGCTTCAAGAAGTTCCGCTTGAATGTTGGGAAACAATATGTCTGATTGGCGAACAGCGGCAGCCATATCACGCAATAAATTATCATTACCCCACGAGGATGGAACCGCTATTTTTAGAGCAGTACAAAGCTTCTTCCCATCAATCCAGTCTTTTGGATTAAGACGGATTCGTATTGCAAGATCAAGCACCCTACCAAATAAAGATGATGGTTCTGCCTGGCGCTCACTTTTTTTCAGCGAGTATGGAATACCTTTTTCACTAAGTACCTGCTCCAGTTTAAGAAAAACGAATCGATTGCGTGCAATCACGACCATATTGGCCAGCGATATATCACCTTCGATTTCACTATTCGTTTTCTGAGCAAGAAGCTGGTTCACCTTATCAAAAATCCAAACAGCTTCTTCCTCTTCATTTTGGCATGGGTGAATTTCACATTGACCATCCAGTACAAAATCAGCTTCTACCTGTGATCCTGGCTTCAGCTTATTAGCAAGACGAATCACGGACTTTGAGCTACGATAATTTTCTTCTAGTTTGAAAACCTGAGCAGAAAAATCCTGTAAGAAGAATTTGCATAAATAATCGGACGACGAGCCATTAAATCCATAAATCATTTGATTCGGATCGCCCACCATCATTACGCTTTTAAGCTGGTCACCGCATAATGCCTTGATGAATTCATATTGGGCTTTGTTTAAGTCTTGTGCTTCATCGACGCACAGATGCTTGTATTTAGCTCTATAGATTTGAGCACACCAAGGTTGCCTCATCAAAATTCTATGTGCATAAACTAAAATATCATCAAAATCTAAGCCACCACTTCTTACTAAGGCACCCTGATATTCCTGAAAAATATTCCAGAAAGACTCATTTGAAACATATTTGGCTTTAATTTCTTCTTCGCTTAGAAGTTCTCGTTTTACCACCGAAAATTGTTCTAGGTAATTCTGAATAATGCGTTCACGATCTTTTCGCGTTTTTTCATCACCTACATTGAGAAAATCGTCGATATCAACATCATTCTCTCTTAACGATTGAAGAAAAACGGTTTTTCGATCCTGATCGCGTTCATAAATATGCAGTTCAGAAGGGAGGCCAATGGTGTGTCCATATTGATCTAAAATTCGTTGAGCTACGGCATGAATTGTGGCTATCCAGCATCGTTGGTTAAGCTCATCTAAGTCGGCTAGACGAGTCTGCATTTCTTCGGCCGCTTTGTTGGTAAATGTCAGAGCAATGACACCATCCTTACGGGTGTTTTCAATTAAATAGCGTACACGTTCGGTTAGCACCCTCGTTTTGCCAGATCCAGCAGCTGCGAGTACTTGCATGGGGTTACCGATTTCGGCATGGACTACGGCCATTTGGTCTTTGGACAAATTTAGCATGCTAACCATCCTTTTATGCAGTCAAAACTGGCTCGAACGTTAGGTGGAATTAATTCATCTGGTTCTTTTACTCGAACGTTCTTTAGTAGCACATCTGCCAAAAATCCAGAATAGGATGATTTCGCATCACGCATCTTTGCGATAAGTGCATCATCGTCCAATTCGTTAAACTCTTTGTATTTTGCCGATTGGTAGCGCTGATTTGTTGATCCCTTTGTTTTATACAAAACTAGTGCGTCGATTATTTCATCGCGCAAACCATGAGCGACAAGCTCCGCCTCAAAATCATTTCCAATATCAAGATAATTAATATTGTATAAATTATCTCCTAACGGACGCTTTAGTTCCCTAATTAACCTTCGAATTTGTGCTTCGACTTCAATCTTTGTGTTGCCATCGTTATCACTGAGAATGCATGTTGGAATACCGAAACTGGATGCCAATCCTACAAAAGGACTGTAATTTTTACCTCCAACACTGACACAAGATATGCCTATGTTCCAAGGTGAATTTTTCAAATATATCTCAAGCATTGCAGGTAATACCTGCTCCTCGGTAACCCCCTCGCACAAGAGAATGCACTTTGCAAATAACAACTCTCCTCTTTTTGCCAAAACTTCTCTAGCGACAACTTTTTTATCCTCATTACTCAATTCGTGAGAAACTTGGTGTACTACAATCCCATTTTGAGTTTTTACCAGTGATCTGATTTCATAAAGGTCAGCCATAGCAGCCAAAAATGGGGAATGCGTACTTAAAATGAGTTGACCATTTGTATCTGAAAGTTGGCGATACAGTGTTTTTTGTGCATTCGGATGCAAATGTGCCTCTGGTTCTTCAGCCGTCAGAATTGGGAACAAAGGTTCAGATTCAGTAGCATGCCTATCGCTCAAAATCTCAACGAAAGACTTGGTCGTCAGCATTGAAGCCCAACTACGTGTCCCCATACCGTGATATTCCATCGAAAACGAATTGGTGTCGGTTTCACCAAAATAGACAGAAAAATTCTTTGACAGATCACGAATTTTTTTTGGGAAGGGTGTTACTTCGGCACCACCGGCACCACCAATCGATTGATTCAGTTTTTCCAGATGGGATTTAAGACCTTTGAGTTCCTGGCTTTTATTGACGGCTTCATCATTGACGCCCTTGATTTGTGACTCAAGTTCCAATATGTCATTTTTGTCGTATTCAACACTAGCAAGTATCTTTCCGATGAATGATGATCGATCACGTAAATCTTGATGAATATCTCTCTGCGCTTCCATCGAGATAAGTTGTAGGCTCTGCATGCGACTACCAAGTTTTGTACCTTTAACCTTAAGAGTTGCCCAAGTTTCAAAAGGAGGCCAAGTCTCTAAAGTAGTCCGGTTTGTATCAAAGCCACCTTTAGTGACATTTTGTTCGGAGCGTGTCCTGATCGCAACAAATTGATTCCCATTGGCTTCTGATTTAATCTTATCCCCGAACTCGGTTTGCCATTCGATTTCAAAATTTGCAACTCGACCTCCATTCGCATCCACGGGCACAATTCTGACATCGACCATTATTTCACTTACTCGTTTTTCATCAGGTGCAATATAAAAATCTTCTTCCGAAAGATAACGTGAGTAATCACCCAAACTTAGTTGAAGGGCTTTGATTAACGAAGTTTTACCTGCGTTATTTGGGCCGATGAGCACTGTAATGCGAGGTAGTGAAACTTCTAAATTCTTAATTCCACGAAAACCAGCTATTCGAATAGTGTCAATTAAAATACTCATGCTAAGTCCCTTATATCTGTTTTTAGTCCACCAATTAATTGCGCTAAATCGGAAGTTCTTTTTTCCGTCTGCTATTAATCCTGTCGTGCCACATTCAAAAGTGCCTGTCCAGCTTGCTTTAAGGTACCATCACCATTGACGTAGGCATAAAGTGTCGTAGTCGTAATATTCAAACGTCGTGCTACTTCGACGGCATTTGCTTTTGGGTCTACCATTGCAGCCATTGCCATCATTACCGTTGCCCGATCCATCTTGCGGGGGCGGCCACCTTGGCGTCCTCGTGCCCTAGCTGCTGCAAGCCCTGCATGTGTCCTCTCAGCAATCAGTTCACGTTCAAATTCTGCTAAGGCAGCAAAAATGCCAAAGAACAATCGGCCATTGGAAGTCGTCGTGTCAATTTGTGCACCAGCACCAGTCAGGACTTTTAACCCAATATTTCTGGCACGCAAATCATCTACTGTTGTAACTAAGTGTTTTAAATCACGCCCCAGCCTGTCTAGTTTCCACACTACTAAGGTATTGC
>DIYC01000157.1 GCA_002428895.1 Burkholderiales bacterium UBA6064
TGCTGTGTAATTTCTTTATCGTCTGGATAGGCTAAATTCAGCATGTTTTTAATATCTTGCTCAACCGCACCATCGAACACTGGGGTAGCAAATGGAACACCATTCGACAAATTCTTTGAAAGCTGAATAATTTCACTGTCACTTAATGAATTAAGATCTGCTTTCTCACCCGCACCGTTATAGACTTTATCCAGGTAGGTTCTAATTTCTAAAATATCTCTTTGCTGCTTGAGCATTCTATTAATTTGTTCCCCAATGCCCTTACTCGCCCAACCCAAATGAGTTTCTAAAATTTGCCCAACATTCATTCGCGAAGGTACGCCCAATGGGTTTAAGACGATATCAACTGTACTTCCATCGGCCATATAAGGCAAATCTTCAACAGGTACGATTTTAGACACCACCCCTTTGTTACCATGTCGACCCGCCATTTTATCGCCCGGCTGTAGCCTACGCTTAACGGCCAAATGAACTTTAACCATTTTCAGCACGCCAGGAGGCAACTCATCGCCTTGAGTTAACTTTTTCCGTTTCTCTTCAAAATCTAAATCAAATTGATGTCTTTTATCTTCAATTGATTTTTTCAATGACTCAAGTTGATCTGCTGCTTGCTCATCGGCCAATCGAATATCAAACCAATGATGTTTATCGACTACTTTTAAATAATCTGCAGTAATGAGAGAACCTTTGCTTAATTTATTGGGTCCGCCATTGACTGTTTTACCAATTAAAAATTTGTGGATACGGGAAAAAGCATCGGTTTCAACAATCCGCATTTGGTCATTTAGATCTAGACGATAGCGCTTTAATTCTTCGTCGATAATAGACTGTGCACGTTTATCTCTTGGAATCCCTTCTCGTGTAAAGACTTGAACATCAATGACTGTCCCAGTCATACCCGAAGGTACACGCAAAGACGTGTCTTTAACGTCTGAAGCCTTTTCACCAAAAATAGCACGAAGTAGCTTTTCTTCAGGGGTTAATTGTGTTTCGCCTTTAGGCGTTACTTTACCAACCAATACATCACCCGCAGACACTTCTGCACCAATATAAACAATACCTGAATCATCTAATCTGGAGAGTTGAGCTTCTGACAAGTTGGAAATATCGCGTGTAATTTCCTCTGGGCCAAGTTTGGTGTCTCGAGCAACGACAGACAGTTCTTCAATGTGAATTGAAGTATAACGATCTTCTGCGACAACCTTTTCTGAAATTAAAATTGAGTCTTCAAAGTTAAAACCATTCCAAGGCATAAATGCAACTTTCATATTTTGCCCTAGAGCCAATTCGCCTAGATCAGTTGACGCACCGTCTGCGATCACATCCCCACGCTGAATGACATCTCCAGTGTTAACAATGGGTCTTTGATTGATATTGGTATTTTGGTTGGAGCGGGTATACTTAATGAGATTATAGATATCGACACCAATTGAACCCGTTTCAACTTCTTCATCATGTACACGAACAACAATTCGGTTAGCATCCACATAATCAACAACACCGCCATGCAGCGCAGTAATGACGGTACCTGAATCAACAGCAACTGTTCTTTCAATACCGGTTCCACAGAAAGACTTTTCTGGTCGCAAACAAGGCACCGCTTGCCTTTGCATGTTAGCACCCATCAGGGCACGGTTTGCATCGTCATGCTCTAGGAAAGGAATTAATGATGCAGCGACCGATACGATTTGCCCTGGAGCCACATCCATTAATTGCACTTCGTTAGGATTTACTAATTCAAATTCACCCGAAACCCGACAAGAGACCAAGTCGCCTTTAAGTTTTTTATTCGAGTCGACTTCGGCGTTAGCCTGCGCGATAATATAACGACCTTCTTCAATGGCTGACAAATAAACAATTTCGTCCGAAACTTTCCCATTTTCAACCTTGCGATAAGGAGTTTCTAGAAAGCCATATTCATTCAAACGTGCGTACATAGCCATTGAATTAATCAAACCAATATTAGGGCCTTCAGGAGTTTCAATTGGGCAAACTCGTCCATAATGGGTAGTGTGCACATCGCGCACCTCAAAGCCAGCCCTTTCTCGAGTTAAACCACCTGGGCCTAAGGCCGACACACGACGTTTGTGAGTAATTTCAGACAGCGGATTCGTTTGATCCATGAACTGAGAAAGTTGCGAAGAACCAAAAAACTCTTTAATGGCTGCTGAAATAGGTTTGCTATTAATTAAGTCATGTGGCATTAAATTTTCGGCCTCAGCCTGAGCAAGGCGTTCTTTAACCGCACGCTCTACTCTAACCAACCCTGCTCGAAATTGATTTTCAGTCAGTTCACCAACGCATCGTACTCTTCGGTTACCTAAGTGATCAATATCGTCAATCTCACCGTTACCATTTCGCAAATCGACTAATATTTTAATCACCGCCAAAATATCATCATTTGTCAATGTCATGAGCCCTTCTACTTCATCTCGACCCACTCGGCGATTAAATTTCATCCGGCCTACACGAGACAAATCATAAGTATCTTCGGTGTAAAACAATCGATTGAATAATGTTTCGACCGCTTCTTCTGTAGGTGGCTCACCAGGTCGCATCATACGGTAAATTGCAACACGTGCCGCAGTCTGATCTAATGTTTCATCAGCGGCTAAAGTCTGCGAAATATAACTACCGTGATCTAATTCATTGGTGAATAAGGTTTGAAATTGG
The DNA here is from genome assembly GCA_002428895.1 of Burkholderiales bacterium UBA6064. GTDB lineage: Bacteria > Pseudomonadota > Gammaproteobacteria > Burkholderiales > Burkholderiaceae_B > Limnobacter. Next base: position 2,674 of record DIYC01000157.1, read on the forward strand.
GTGATGCCTGCTTCTCTGAGCTTCATCAACACTTCGTCCGTAATTTCCTGATTAGCCAAAGCAACGATCTCACCTGAAGTGTGATCAATTTGATCTGTTGCTAACACCTTGCCAACCAAAAAGTCATCGGTTACAGAAAGTTCTTTTAATCCAGCCTTGTCCATATCACGGATATGCTTGGCGTTAATTCGTTTGTCCTTTTGAACAATCACATTACCTGATTTATCAAGAATATCGAATTTTGCAACTTCACCTTTAAGCCGTGAAGAAACTAAAGTCATTTTAGCGCCACGATCTTCAAGCTTAAGCTGATCGAAATCAAAGAAATTTTTTAAAATTTGCTCTGCATTCATTCCAATTGCTTTCAGCAATATGGTAACTGGCATTTTTCGTCGACGATCAACCCTGAAGTACAAAACATCTTTTGGATCGAATTCGAAATCAAGCCATGATCCACGATAAGGAATAATACGAGCGGAAAATAACAACTTTCCTGAGCTATGCGTTTTACCACGATCATGCTCAAAAAACACACCTGGCGAACGATGCAACTGAGAAACAATGACTCGTTCCGTGCCGTTAATAATAAAAGAACCCGTCTCTGTCATTAAAGGCATTTCGCCCATATAAACTTCTTGTTCTTTCATTTCTTTGACTGTTTGCTTGCTGGACTCTCGATCTAATAAAACCAAGCGAACACGTGCACGCAAAGGCGAGCAAAAAGTTAAGCCCCTTTGCTGGCACTCTTTTACATCAAAGACTGGATTTCCCATCGAATATTGGATAAACTCAAGACGAGCATACCCGTTATGCGACACGATGGGAAACACAGATTGAAAGGCTGCTTGTAAACCTTGATTTAAGCGACCTACAACGGGTGTATCTTGCTGCAAAAACTCTCGATAAGAGTCAAGTTGCATGGTTAAAAGGTTAGGAAAATCTAGAACTGCGGGGCGCTTCGCAAAACTTTTGCGAATGCGTTTTTTCTCGGTAGCGGAATAAGACATATTTTCTGTCCTGAAGTCGAGCGGATTAATCGATGAATTAAATCAAAATGATTTGACACATTGGTTAATTCACTTATAACTCAAATATAAAACGCATATAGCCCGACCAAAGCCGGGCTAAGTTAGAAACAAAAGATTATTTTACTTCTACCTGTGCGCCTGCTTCTGTCAACTGTTTTGCAATATCATCAGCTTCGGCTTTTTGAATGCCTTCTTTGACTGCTTTAGGAGCACCATCGACTAAGTCTTTCGCTTCTTTTAAACCTAAACCCGTAATCGCGCGAACAACTTTAATAACGCCAACCTTGCTTTCACCGGCAGCTTTCAAAATTACATCAAATTCAGTTTTTTCAACAGCAGCAGCACCGCCATCACCACCAGCAGCGGGTGCTGCAACTGCAACTGCTGCTGCAGCGGCTGAAACACCGAATTTTTCTTCCATTTCTTTAATTAATTCAGACAATTCAAGAACTGTCATATTTGCGATTGCTTGTAAAATCTCGGCTTTAGTTGCCATAGTAAATTCTCCAATAAATGTTTGATTTGGCTATCTTTTAAATTAAGCGTTTTGCGTTTCTTTTTGATCACGAACAGCAGCAAGACCACGTACAAATTTGGCTGGCACCTCATTGAGTGTTTGCACAAATTTCGCGATAGGAGCTTGCATTGTTCCAAGTAATTTAGCGAGCAACTCTTCTCTGCTTGGCATTGAGGCCAGCGTTTTGACCCCCTGCGCATCAATAAGTTGTCCCGGTAAAACACCAGCAGTAACAATCAGCTTCTCGTTTTCTTTGCTAAAGTTAATCAGCACTTTAGCAGCCGAAACGGGATCGGAACTCATTGCATAAATGAGCGGACCGACCATGCTGCCTGCCAAGTCTGAAAATTTAGACTCGACAATACATCGTTTTGCTAAAGTATTTTTTAATACACGCAAATAAACACCATTTTGACGAGCCACTTGTCGTAACTTAGTCAAACTTTCAACAGATAGACCACGATACTCAGCAACGACAATTGATTGAGCTTCGGCCAACTGACCATTGAGCTCTTCAAGAATCGCTACTTTTTCTTGGCGAGATAATGCCACGGTCTTTCTCCAAAATGTGCATGAAGCACGGTTAATAAAGGCTACCGACAACAAGCATGAATAAATTTCAAACTTTTCGGGGCCGCCATCTACGTTGGATTTATTTTTAAAGCTTTCACTTCCAACGATCTTTGATAACCCGCTGTTTTAAAAATTTAAAACAGCGGCCCAAAGTTTTATGCAACTAATGTTGCTGAATCAATCTTGACCCCTACACCCATCGTGCTAGACAAGGCCATCTTTTTCAAATAAATACCTTTTGAGGAGGCTGGCTTGGCTTTATTTAAAGCCTCAACCAACGCCAAAAGATTCAGTTTTAGCTTTTCTGGCTCAAATGAAGCACGCCCAATTGTGCAATGCACGATACCAGTTTTATCTGCCCTAAATTGAACTTGACCGGCTTTTGCATTTTTAACGGCAGCAGCTACATCGGGTGTTACTGTCCCAACCTTTGGATTTGGCATTAAACCACGAGGACCGAGTATTTGACCAAGCTGACCAACTACGCGCATCGTATCAGGTGATGCAATGACGACGTCAAAATTCATATTGCCCGCTTTAACTTGAGCAGCAAGATCTTCCATACCAACAATATCGGCACCAGCAGCCTTGGCTTCATTCGCCTTTTCGCCTTGAGCAAATACGGCCACACGAACTGTTTTACCTGTACCCGATGGCAATACGACAGAACCACGAACAACTTGATCTGATTTTTTTGCATCAATACCTAATTGAATGGCAACATCGACAGATTCGTCAAATTTAGCTGTTGCTGCATTTTTTACTAAACTAACAGCCTCTGAAAGCGGGTAAAAAATATTTTTATTAATATGTTTTCTGTGCTCGACTAAACGCTTAGACACTTTTCCCATTATAGACCCTCCACCAAAATACCCATACTTCTTGCCGACCCAGCGATTGTTCTCACCGCAGCATCCATGTTTGCTGCCGTTAAATCGGGTTGCTTTGCCTTTGCGATTTCTTCGACTTGCGCACGAGTTAATGTACCGATTTTATCTAAATGTGGCCGAGGAGAACCCTTTTGGACTTTGAGCGCCTTTTTCAGCAAAACAGATGCTGGCGGCGTTTTCATCACAAAAGTAAAAGATTTATCTTGATAGGCTGTAATAATGACAGGCACAGGAAGACCTGGCTCCATACCTTGAGTTGCTGCATTAAATGCTTTACAGAACTCCATAATATTTAAACCACGCTGACCTAGCGCCGGGCCAATTGGAGGCGATGGATTTGCCTTACCTGCCGGAACTTGTAACTTAACAAAACCTACTATTTTTTTTGCCATGAATGACCCCTTGAGTAATAACGCCTTAAATAAGGCTCCTCTTGATTGCACACTAAAATATACTTTTTGATCCGCAACCTAGATCTAAAAGCAATTGAATCTCTTAAACTTTTTCTACTTGATGAAAATCTAATTCAACAGGCGTAGCACGACCAAAGATTGTAACAGATACCCTGAGCTTACTTTTTTCATAATTGACCTCTTCAACGTTTCCATTGAAATCCGCAAAAGGGCCCTCTTTGACTCGAACCATCTCACCCACTTCAAAAAGAATTTTGGGCCTAGGCTTTTCTGCACCCTCTTGCATTTGGTGCAAAATTTTATCAACTTCTTGTTTTGAAATGGGCGTAGGCCGATTACCCGCCCCCCCAACAAAACCAGTCACTCTTGGCGTATTTCTAACCAAATGCCAAGAGTCATCTGTCATTTCCATTTCAACCAGCACATAGCCTGGGAAAAAGCGACGCTCTGAGATTGATTTTTGCCCACCTTTAATTTCAACTACCTCTTCAGACGGAACCAAAATTTGTGAAAATTGATGCGGAATCGAGGAGCGATTAATTCTTTCTTGCAAAGCCTTCTGAACACTTTTTTCCATACCTGAGTAGGCATGCACTACATACCAACGCATCGTCATTAGGACACCCAACCGAGAATTAGATCGTAAAAAACCCATTCAAGAATACTGTCTGTAGCCAACAAAAAAATAGACATGACCAAAACAAAAACAAAAACGACCACCGTCATCTGAATTGCTTCTTTTCTTTCTGGCCAGACTACAAGTTTTGCCTCTTCAACAGAGGCCTTGGAAAAAGACACGAAGCGACGACCAACCGGTGAGACAAAAAATGTAACCGCAGCCGCTACAACCCCACCCAGAACAAGAGCCAATCGAATAAAAAAATCTTCACTCGAGAACACCTGATAAGCAACAGCCCCACCAAGACCAAACAACAAAGCCAAAGCGACTAGCGCCTTGTCTTTTGGGCCTGTTACTGTTGTAATTTCACCTTGTGCCATACTTACCTTTTTTGAAGTTATGCCTACACATAACTAGCCTTACCAAATTTGGCAGGGCAAGAGGGAATCGAACCCCCAACCTTCGGTTTTGGAGACCGACGCTCTGCCA
>DIYC01000031.1:0-6943 GCA_002428895.1 Burkholderiales bacterium UBA6064
CAGATCAAGTCTAAGCTACTACATTTGTTAAAGGTTTTACCTTACGTGGCTCAAGAGTCTAATAAACCTGTTTCAGCTTTATTGATGATCACTTTCAATACCAACTCGTCTAGCAATTTCCTTGGTCAGTTCGGAAAAATCATCATAGCATTGCCGCACATTGGATTGATGCGCTCCAATTGCGCCGTCTGCGTTATTTAGGAAGAACATTGGCTTACGAGCCTCCATCGCCATCGGCATCAAACTGCGGTAATGCTTAATGCGACGAACTTGATTGTTATTATTTTGAGCAGAAGTACTTTCAATTTCAAGAACACTTTTACTATAGGTTACTGGCAGACGTACTTGCCACTTGGTGTAAGCCTGGGTTGGTTTTCTTAGCCGCTCAGCATGTTGCATCAGTACATAACCTACTGGTTTCATATCGCCTTGCGGCATCATCCCAAGATCACGGGGCGCTTGCGTAACTGCTGTTGCCCATGTGCTGCGCCATTTATGCAAAGTGGGCCCCAAGTTTTTCAAACCCTGTAGCGAAAATAAATCTGGTGCTACCGGCATTAATACATGGCTAGATGCCACAAGCGCAGAACGGTTGATTGCACCCAGATTCGGGCCAATGTCTAGGAGCACTACATCCGCTTGATGCCGCTTTGCCGCTTCATCGATTACGCGCCAGAAAGCAGTCGTGACACGAAATGCGCGCCCTTTTCCTTCAAGACATCGTGGCCACTCGGTGGATAAGTCATCTTCGATGCGCGACAATGCTAAATCCCCAACCAGTAATCCCAATCGATTACTTAACGATTCGATATGCACTGGGCTTACACCGCCAGTACCATCGAACAAGGGTGCGAGTGCGCCATATATCGTTAGAGGTTGCTCATTTTCAGACCACAGATTTTCAAGTTGTGATTCTTCGAGTGCCATGGTGGATAAATTGGATTGAGGGTCGAGATCTACCGCCAAAACTCGGAAGCCTTGTTCAGCAAACATGAATGCACAGTGATAGACGAGCGAAGTTTTACCTACGCCACCTTTATTGTTAAAAAAGGCAATATGTGGTGTCATGGTTGTTCTCCTTGAATAATGGCCGCCACTACACCGGGCTGGACTTCAAAGCGTAGCCGCTGGCCTAATGCTTTGCGTGCAATTGCAATACCTGCACCAAAACGCTGTACATAGCCCAGTGCACGCAGTGCTTCGGCCAGGTTCGGGTTGCGATAATCGGTAATGCCTGGTTGCCCAAAATTTTCAGGGGTCACACTACCGAAAGGGCCCCCTGGGTTGTGAATTTCGATTCGATCATCGAACCAGTACACTCGAATAGGTGTATAAGTTGCCTCGTAACTGCGGTGCATATAAGCATTACGTACCAATTGACGCAAGGCATTCATCGGGTAAGTTTCTCCCCGCTCCTCCGTCGCAACATCGTGAAAACGAACGCCGCGCAAGTTATGCGCAACAAGCTTTTCTTCGAGTCGCCGAATCTGGTCAGCCACGGTTCCATGAATAGTCTCGTCATCCACCACTGGTGCAGTTAAATCATCACCGACCAGCCGCAAAAATTGCGTATAGGCGCCAGGCAGCCAATCTGAGGGGGATTTGCCAATCACTAGGATGCCTAGTATCGTTGGTGTCGTTTCTTCTTCGCCTAGTACCATCTTAGTGGCGGCCAGTCTTTGTTCGTAGCTTCGGCCGTTGGCATCCAGCACATCGCGTGCCACCAGTGCGGGTAGGTATTCTTGCTCGAAACGTAGTCGATCAAGCTCTGTTAAATCTGCTTCGTGCACCGGTTGCACGTCAAACGGGCGATCATGGTGACGCCGACGCTCGTTGAGAATGCGCTCGTCCTGCGCTGTTGCCAGCCCCCTGCGAGGCCCCCAACGTACATGAATACGCCCTTGGTAACGTACGGGTGGCGTATCACAAGGCAAGACAGTCACTACTGCTACCTCATTTCCCCGCAATAAGCGTTTCTCAACAAATAAAGAGGGTGGAGGCACGATATTGCCATCGGTCTTGATGCTGGCAAGACTCAGTAGCAATTCATCGCTAACCACAAAACCTGGCATGTTGGTTCCGTTGTCATGTACGCCAATCAAAACCACGCCCGGTACACTACGCCCCGCCAAGTCATTAGCAAAGGCACAAACAGCTTCTCGCACTTTTTTGGGAGCATCCCCCTGAAAAGACTGTTTTCGCTCCACAGAATCTGACTCCAGATCTGCCATCATGGCTTCTAGCTGCTTGTTGTTGTAATAATTCATTACGCATACTCCCCATCGTCATCAAACAGCGAACCCTGATGTGGCTTGGGCGCTTGGCTGGCTTGCCCGCATGTGAATTCTCGCGAGCTTATATCCAGATTAGTTGGGCTCAAAAACAGTGCCAGACACTTCAATTCGCAAGGATTTAATAATTATCTGACAAAATTCTTCAGGCTGGATGCCAGAATTTTAGCCTATTAAAGAGCCACTTTAACCTATTAAAAATTAATTTCTTAATCTTCAACATGTTTAGAGTCGGAGTTATGATAGATCTGCAAACATTCTTTATAACTGCTCTGTACACAGCTGTTTTTTTATGCGGAGTGCAGGTAAAGCGTGGATTGAAACATTTTAGAAAACAATAGTCTGATGAATCAAACCCTAAAAGCTTCTTGTAGAAGAATTTGTTCAGTACGGCTAATGCCTATACGTTGGGCAACTTGTTGCCATTGTTTTAGCGCGTTTAACACCTCATCATAAATGCGTGTTGCTTCGAGTTGTGAAAGTCTAAAAAAGTCTTTGACTTCAAAAGCAAGTCGGTAGTCCAGTGTATTGTCTGCATCTGTAATGTTTAAATGAAGACCTTGTTTGCCTATACTGGGGTTTAGATCGTATGCGGGTGACAGTTTCCAGCCATTGCTTGTTAACAGAAAACCGTGATTACGCAAGTGGTCATCGGTGTTTGATACTGCGATGTTAAACACAATTCTGCGCCAAAGTTGGGCAAGGTCAGTTTGTGTTTGTGATCCTTGATTTGACAGAAATTCTGCGATTTCAAGATAGCTTGCACCCTCTGAATTTTCACCATCATAGTATTGAAGTTGAGTCATTGCTGAAGAAAAATGTACTCGTTTGTTGCCTATTCGATCAAAACGTTTTGTTAAAAAAGTATGGTGCGGAGTAGAAAATTGCTGAATTTGACTGGGAAACATTTCTATGCCAGCCGCTAATGCAAGTTCATAACACACCATTTCCCATGCGCCGACATTATACGTGTCATTTAAATTTGGAAATTTGGCTATCCATAAGTTTTTTTCTTCGTCAATGACACAGGCTTTGGGTCTTGCTCCTCCTAAAGAAGAACCCGGTGAAATCAACATGTTTAACCAGCGATAATATTCCTGACTGTCAATGCAATCATCGTTTTCAATTTGAATTGCAGCATGTTCTAGTTCACGTAACGAAGCCATGGGCGGTGCTGATAATTCAGCGTTATTGTCCAAAAAATCATTAGAATCAGATTTTTTAAAGCGAATGCCACCCATTCGGTATGAATCATGTACACCCAGCAAATAATCTAGTTCAGTTAGTTTATTTGTGGGTCTTTGCCCTTGACGGTGCGCAATCGCTGCTCTTCGTTGCATCAGAATGCGCCCCCAGCGGTCAGGTGATGAGTCTAAAAAAACGCGAAAATTTTTGTTTGCATCATCATTGTAGAGTTCCCCTGAGTTCAGTGAAAGTAAAGGGTCAATTTGTAAACAGTAGTCTGATTCTAAAAATTTTTGATCGTAAGCAAAGCTGAATATGCCACCTCGGTTCGAAGTACGATATTTGAGCTGACCAATCAACAACGGCTTCTTGATGGGTTGCCAATCGGCATACACCTCTACCCACTCTTGGTTCATGTTGATTTGCCCAATAGCTTGATGTTTTGCAGTCTGATGCCTAACTCATCATGTGCTGCTAATTTAGAAAAATTGTCTTCCATACCCATCACAGCCATAATTTTCAAATAGGTGCCGATTGCAACGCCGGGGTCGCCAGAAAATACCTTATTGACTGTTTTAGGGTCAAAACCTGTACGCTCGCAGAGCAGTTTTTTGGTTAAGCCACGTCGTTTCAGAGCCAACAGTAAGTCTTCTCCAAAAATACAAAGAATTTTGCGCTGCTTGGGAAACAATATACTGTGTAAGTCGCGTTTTGCCATAAACCCACCAAAAATAGGATTATATTCACTTTTTTAAATTGATAATAGGAATATAGTACTATTAATTGAAATGGTCAATTGGTGGCCTATGAATTTTTTAACATAATGCGTTGTTAAAATAGAGGGGGACTTACTAATTCTGAACGCCTCTGTTTGACGCTGAATCAGGTTCTGAATCAGAGTCTGAATCTGGTAAATTGGTGATCGTGATTGGCGCATTTTGTCGGCCACTATAGGTGCTTATAATGGCTGCTCGCTCAAGTGTTATTTGATACCGTGCAAATGCATTATTCTCTTCGGTATCAGGCTCTGCAAAATGAACGTGTTCAGCAGATATGGGTGTGGCATCTTCTGGGATCACAGTGCTTGCTTGCGCCACGGGTAGCTCTGGCTGGTTTCGCAAATTGGCAGATAAAAAAGACGTTCGGCCTGGAATAAGAGTCTGTGCTGACGAAGCGTGTTGATTAATCGTAGCTAAACCGATCGTTGCAGACGCTGAGGCCGTTGGTGTTTGTGTTTCATTTTCATTTTCTAGGTTGGGGTTTGGTTCATCAGGAACTGAATTGTTTCTAATTGGCCCCCCATTTCCTGAACGATCGACACCACCCATATGCTAACCTTTGCAACTGCGTTAATTGATTCTCATAGATAGTATCAGGAACTTCGCACAGATTTTTCCCCCACTTGTGGGTTACATTAATCTGGCTTGTGCATGCACGCCTTCTGCACCAGTTACTGAATGTCTACTTAACAGAAAACTCAGACCTTTGTACTGTGATTGATCGTGACGCTCAAATACCCGAAATGAAGTGGGCTCCCAAGAGTGTGGATTGTCAAGAATTTCGTTAACCCGATTGTTCAATGAGTTGATTAAACCCACTGGCTTTTGAATGGTTTGTGCTTCAAGTAGTCCAATTAAAAAATGCAACCGGTTCACTTGTTTAACCGCTTCTGCTTTTATTTCAGCACGAATTGCATAACTTTTTACAGCATGCCCTTGGTTTTTAATTTCAGTTAAAAACGTTTGAATGTGTTGGTGTGCAATTTCTGGTTGAATGTTTTTTTGTTTGGCGCGTGTTTGCACCCAGTCATTCATATTGTTTAACACACTTTTTATGAAGTCTTGTTGACTTTGAAATTGCACTTCAATAAAAGACATTTCATGCAGCAAACCTTCGTTGTAAACCACATCTGAACGAACATCTCGACCTGCGGACATCCAATCAACGCCGTGTGACCAAAAAGTCAACGAGGACGAATTAACATCCGTGTTTTCTCTGGAATCAACCAATCGAGCTGAAAGTTCAACCCCACTTGATCCTTTTAACTGCCGACCCTTGAATATTTTTTTGACATGAATCGCACCTTTTTGATCTTCATAAAATCGTCGAATCGAAGAAAAAAATTCTAATTTGCTATCGGCTATCGCAGAGATTCCAGAAGATGCTGCCTTGACAGCAAAGCCAGCTTCAAGGCCGATTGAATGACTTTGTTTTTTTTGCTGATATTTTCCAATTTGACTAATCGACAACTCAGGGTATTTGCCCATCAGCTTTTTAAGTAATTCACCGGGGGCCATCTTTTTTTCACGATCTGCCTGAATAGACCAATCTAATAAATCTGAAATCATGGCTTTGAATCGAATGCGTAGCTGTTCCTCGTGCCCACGCACCCTTGGCATACGCAATACAATGCCTTGTGCATTTTGTTGTTCGATCGACAAAGGATTAATTTCTAAGCCAAGCGTGGCCCTTGCTACGCCGAGTTCTGGTCCTAAAGCTGCTCCGGCAGAAGCTTGTAGAAGGTGGTCACGGCTGGAATAAATCATCAGTTCAAGGTTATAAGGGGGCATGGCAATTTCAAGGCCCGCAGTGCGCAAGCGTAATGCCAGAAGCCCTAACTTTAAACGAAAGATCATCATTGAGAGTACATTGCTCACGACCAGACCTGCGCCTTTTGTGTTCAGCCCGAATCGACTGCCATTAAATAACTTTAAACGGGCGGCACCTTGAATGCGATCCACCAAATGATGAATCGCATGTTCAATATGTTCAGGTTTGGCGCGATGAATTTTAATTTTTTGATCATTTCCAGTTAGACCATCTGCGCCCATTAAGCCCATTTTTAAAGCTCTGAAGGGCGATTTTTTGAGCATAGGCAATATTTTTGAGAGCCTGCCAGGTTTTGAACAACGTCTTGCCCAAACGCCCACTTTTAAGAGTCTTTTTTCAAGTGATACAAACTCATTAATTTGTTCTACAGGATCCAGATGATTGCGAAGTGCATTGATTGACCACGATAACTTTTCATATGTTTCTTGGTTGCCTGTTAAAGCAGCCAATGCGGCTGTGGCAGCAAGCGTTGCAGTATCTTGACGGGAGTGATCCAATTCATGATGAATGACAGTAGATACAACGTCAGGAAAAATATTTGTTTTTTCTTTTATTGTTAGGCAAGATTTGGCCAAATGCATGAGGTATTCAAGTGTTTTAGCGTCTTCGGGTAATTGGCTCCCTTGTTGAATTAACCAATCTTTGCCGCCTGGCAAAGCCAACGCAGTCATAAACACTTTCCAGCGGTTATACACTAGGTAATCTGTTTTTCCATCCCGTTCAGAGGCAGATTCAATGTATTGCAGAGGGTTAAAATGAATGATTTTTTCAAACGAAGAATCATCAAGAGTTTCTGAATGCATGTTTAACAAAACTTGCTTGATTGTACTGTCTAAAAATGCCTCTTCTTGTTTAAT
>DIYC01000031.1:7104-9160 GCA_002428895.1 Burkholderiales bacterium UBA6064
TTCTTGTTTAAATGGTATGGGGTTTGTTTCTACGGGTAAAGGGGAAAGTTTGCCAGTGTCTTTTAAACCAAGGTCTTGTAATCGTTTACTGTTCAGTAATTTTCCTGCAGTTGAGCTAACTTTTTGCGAAAAAAGTTCACTGCTGCGTTTTTTCGAACAGCCAATTCCAATAGAACCTAAAGTATTGGCATCGAGTGGATTAACGGCTGGTAAACGATGGGGGATAGACATGTGCTGCGCCTAAATTGTTTAATTCATCCTCCAGTATAAAAATAGTGATTTCAGAATCAAACAATTTAAATCTTCTATGCATATCAATTAATTTAAAAAGCTTACTGCATCAGGTTAGTTAATCGGGTGTGCTAATTTGATGAACAAAATTTGTGATGGGCGTTAGGCTGTCCCCTTTAAAAAACAACAAAGGAGACAGTGTGCCGATTAAGGTAATGTGATTGGTATTTTTTATGATTGTGACTTGCTGATGGGTATTGGCTTGAGCCAGTGCCTTGCTTAAGGCCAAAGTATTGCGCTCGATACTGACTAGTTCATCTGTTTCTGGGATTAATAATAAGGTGGGCACCCTGGCGTTTTTTGTGTGATCAATCGGTTGACTTAGTGGTGGGTAGTCAGGGTGATTAAACACAGGTTTAACTTCTGGAACTGCGATGGGGTAAATGTTGTAAGCGCCAGCCAAACCAATTAATCCGGAAACAGTGTTGTGTCGATCAAGACCTACTTCACTGAGCCAGCGATCATCCATCGCAAGCATGGCGGCATTGTATCCGCCAGCACTGTGTCCCATCAGTATGATTTTTTTACTGGGATTGTAATCCGTCAATTCAGGCAGAGACAATTGTTGTAGAATCGATGCAATTGCTTTTGCACCATCTTGTAAAAATTCTGGGTACTTAACTTCTGGGTACAATCGATAGTTGGGCACTGCCACTATAAATCCTTTAGAAGCTAGGCTGCGGCCAACAAATTCATATTCAGACTTTTCGCCACTATTCCAACTGCCGCCGTAAAAAAAGACGATTACGGGTGTTTTCGAGGATTGAGCTTGCTTGGGTGCGCTTGGGTAGTAAAGGTCGTAGTTTAAGCGAGGGTAAGCTGAATCAAAAGCAATATTCTTTTTGCTTTTGACAGGGTGTACTTTGGCAATCGTGTTGATCAAGTCTAGGGCAGAGCAACCCGAAATGAGCGCAAATGGAATAAAAGTACATAAAAGATAAATTGTTTTAATGAGTGTTTTCATGATTGAGTAAACTAAATGACAGTTTGTGATAAATTGGGCCGGTTATCTTATTCTAATCCCCAAATGAATTTTCCTGATCTGCCCGCATTGCCTTTACCTTTACACTTTCAACACCTTACATTTAGCGCGATTAAACCCGGGCCTAAACTCATTGTACTGGGTGCAGTTCATGGTAACGAAATAAATGGTAGCCGAAGCATTTTAAAGTACATCGATGAATTTCGCACTGGGTTGCGAACACTTGTACAAGGTTCGGTGACCTTTGTTCCTTTTACAAACCCACTGGCAGTGAATCGCCAACAGCGCAACGGCGATCGTAATTTAAATCGTAATTTGTCGTTGAATAGTGATTCAACTGATTTTGAAGATTTCATCGCGCAGTGGCTTTGCCCCTTATTGGCTTCGCATGATGTTTTACTAGACATTCATTCGTTTGCGCAAGGTCAGCAGCCGTTTGCGTTGTTTGGCCCAGACAACAATACAGGCTCAATCGAGCCATTTCATCAAGCTGAGTTCGAACGTGGGTTGGCGTTTTCATTGGGTGTAACTCGTTTTGTCGATGGTTGGCTCACCACCTATGATCAAGGCGTGCAACATCGACTTCGTTATGCGCAGCACCATGATTTGCCGGTGAGTGGTTTAAATACCAGCGTGAAATATGGTGTTGGTACTACTGAATACATGCGTTCACAAGGTGGGGTTGCGGTGACTTTAGAGTGTGGGCAGCATACAGACCCTAATGGTTTGCATGTTGCTTATCAAGCCATAGAGCGTACATTGTTATATTTGCAACTGATTAAT
>DIYC01000031.1:9362-10117 GCA_002428895.1 Burkholderiales bacterium UBA6064
GCAGTTATATTTGCAACTGATTAATGGCCCAATGCCGAGCGCAGTAACAAACTATGAGCATTTTCGTTTAGTTCAAGTGATTGATAAACAGCATGTTGAAGATCAGTTTAGTCAGCCTTGGCATAGTTTCGACTTTGTTTCTAAGCAAACAGAAATAGGTCAACGTCAGTCGGGGGAAATTGTTAAGGCTCCATTTGATGCGTTTATTGTCTTTCCGAATTCAAATGCAGCGGCTGGTCAAGAGTGGTTTTACTTGGCACAACAAGTACACAAGTCAAAGGCAAACACGAGACTCTGATGAGAGTCTCGTTCTTCAGTTGTCAGTTCTATTATCTGAGTAACCCCAGTACGTTTTGTGGCAACTGGTTTGCTTGGCTTAACATCGCAGTACCTGCTTGTTGCAAAATTTGTGTTCTTGTGAGGTTGGCGGTTTCTTTTGCAAAGTCTGCATCCATAATTCGACCACGTGCGGCTTGCAAATTGGTCGAGTTGGTTTGCAGTGACTCAGAAATTTGTTCTAAACGGCTTAGCCCAGCGCCGGTGGTTGCACGTATTGTGGTGACGTTGTCAATTTGTGCATCAATTTCTGTAATTGCGGTTGTTGCGTTTCCGACTGTGTCAACTCGGCCCAAGCCGGTTGCAATGTTGCCGGCTCCACCCAGTAGCGTTTCGAGGTCATTGCCGCCAGCAAGTCCGTCTTCTGTCAGGTTGATTGCTAAGGTGTCCCCAGCCGCATTACCTGACCCAACTTGAAG
>DIYC01000169.1:0-264 GCA_002428895.1 Burkholderiales bacterium UBA6064
TGGAAACCCGGGCAATCCCTTTTACTGAATGGCAAAATTCTTACGGGTAGAGACGCAGCCCATAAACGGATTGCAGACATGCTCAGCAAAGGCGAAACACTGCCTGTCAGCTTTAAAAACCGCATTATTTATTACGTTGGCCCCGTTGACCCTGTCCGAAACGAAGCCGTTGGCCCCGCCGGCCCCACCACTGCCACACGCATGGACAAATTCACACAGATGATGCTTGAGAAAACTGGCTTAATCGGTATGATTGGCAAGCTC
>DIYC01000169.1:475-3696 GCA_002428895.1 Burkholderiales bacterium UBA6064
CTTAATCGGTATGATTGGCAAGGCAGAACGTGGCCCTGTCGCTATTGAAGCCATCCGCAACAACAAGTCCGCTTATTTAATGGCGGTCGGTGGTGCAGCATACCTCGTTTCAAAAGCCATTAAGCACGCCGAAGTGGTTGCTTTTGCCGATTTAGGCATGGAAGCCATTTATGAATTTGATGTTGTGGACATGCCGGTGACTGTTGCGGTTGATAGCAAGGGCGAGTCTGTTCACAACACCGAACCCAAAAAATGGCAAGCCAAAATCGGTAAAATTCCTGTCGAAGTGATTTAATTTTTTTGTACATTTCAGCCCGCACTATCACAACAAGTGGGCTGAAACTAAAAAATCTTTAAATTACTGTAAATAGTAACAATTATCATTTACATTTAGATTATTTTTGGTATACTTTGTGTTTGTTCACTTTTACAGACTTAAACATCATGAAACGTCTCACTTATTTTTCTACTGTTCTTGCTACACTGCTTACTTCTTTATCGGTCACCGCCACTGCGGATGACAAAGTGCTTAATTTATACAGCGCCCGCCACTACGCGACTGACGAAGCGCTATACAACAATTTCACCCAAAAAACAGGCATTCAAATTAAGCGCCTAGAAATGAGTGACCAAGCGTTGCTTGAACGCTTAGCCAGCGAAGGGGCACGCAGCCCTGCCGATGTGGTGTTGTTAGTCGATGCCGCGCGATTGTCTAAAGCCGAAGAACAAGGCCTATTTCAACCCATCCAGTCTGAGTTGTTAACGCAAAACATCCCAACTCAATACCAAGGCAACAAAGGCATGTGGTTTGGTTTTTCAAGCCGCAATCGAGTCATCTTATACAACAAAGATCGCGTTGATCCAAAGCTAGTTTCCAACTATGAAGATCTTGCCAAACCTGCACTCAAAGGCCAAGTCTGTACACGTTCAGGTAGCCACCCCTACATGCTGTCACTAATGAGCGCATTAATTGCGCATCATGGTGAAGCCAAAGCACAACAATGGGCTGAAGGCATGGTTGCCAACATGGCCAGAGACCCTAAAGGTGGTGACACTGATCAAATTCGCGCAGTGGCTTCTGGTGAATGCGGCGTTGCGCTGAGCAATTCATATTACTGGGTTCGTTTGTTGCGATCTGATAAACCCGAAGACAAAGCTGTAGTTGAAAAAGTCGGTTACATTTGGCCGAACCAAGACAGTTATGGCACGCATGTCAACATTTCTGGCGGTGCTGTGGCTGCCAATGCGCCCAATCAAGCAGGTGCAATTCAATTTTTAGAATACTTGGTATCGCCCGAAGCACAAAAATATTTTGCCAACGGCAACAATGAGTTTCCAGTCGTTCAAGGTGTTAAAACCGGCAATGCAGAGTTAGAAAGTTTAGGCAGTTTTAAAGAAGATAAAACCCCCATTAAAACACTTGCAGACAACACCAATTTGTCGCAAAAAATAATGGATCGCGCCAACTACAAATAAAAAAACCACACTCAGAGTTTATATGTAAAGCCCCTTGATTGGGGCTTTTTCTTGGATTGGAACTTTTAATTAAATCTCTTATATTACAAAAATGTACAGGCACCGCTCACCAAAATACGTGACTCTTGCAATGACATTAACTCAAACTGCGCATGTGACTGCATCGTTTCATACTTCACAACAGCCTGCGACGACAACACAACAGGCTTTTTAAAAACAACCTCCAAACTGCATGCATGCTGTTGCGTTGTCTGCTCAAGCTTTCCCAAACAGGCTGCAGCGGTCCACATGCCATGAGCAATCGGTGCATTAAAACCAAACATTTTGGCTGTTAAATGGTGCAAGTGTATCGGGTTAAAATCGCCCGATACCTGAGCATAGCAATACCCTTGATGAGGTGACACTTGTAGCCCCAAGTACCCAGCAACACGGGTATTTAAAGTCGAGCCGATTTTTTCAACAGGTGCTGAAGGTAACGCAGCCGTCATACCTGGAATGCGCGAAAACACAGTCATTGTGCTGCCCCAAACCAAGGTGTTTTGCGCATCATACCATTCGGTGTGAACATCCCATTCACACCCTTTGGTCACTGTTCGCGTCTCACCAATCAACACCACCACTGTGTAATCTTGATTAAGCTGCAAAGGTTGATGCAGTTGAAATTGATTGGCTGTGTGCACCATGCCCAACATAGAAAAAGGATGTGCCTTGCGACTGAATAAAAATAAGTGCAGCGGTACAGCAACAACCTGAGGTGCGGTCAAAGGAATTTGATTAGATGGCTCAAACCCACACACCTGCTGATACGCTTTTAACCAATCCGATTGAAAGCGAACCCCGTGAATTTTCGCCCCTAAATGCAACGCTACACTTGATGACGATGGCTTTTTAAATGACGAACACAACACATCCCACAGCAATGATTGCTTACGCGGAAACTGCCGTAAGTCATATAATTGAGTGCTGCGTTCTAAGAGTTTAATCATGCGCTACCTTTCTAAAATTGCCGTCACACCCAACCCCCCTGCTGCGCAAATTGAAACCAATGCACGCCCCTGACCACGATTTTTAAGAAGCTGAGCTGCTGTGGCAAGAATTCGACCTCCAGTTGCAGCAAATGGGTGGCCAATCGCCAACGAAGACCCGTGTACGTTTAGTCGATCCAGATGAATTGCACCCAACGGTTGACTTAAACCCAACTTATTTTTACAAAATGCGTCATCTTGCCAACTTTTTAAAGTGCACAACACTTGTGCTGCAAATGCCTCGTGAATTTCATAAAAATCAAAATCTTGCAAAGTTAATTGTGCTTTGCTAAGCATTTTAGGCACTGCGTATGCAGGCGCCATTAACAAACCTTCTCGGCCAGTGACAAAATCAACCGCTGCCGTTTCATAATGGGTTAAATAAGCCATTGGCTCTAAACCACGCGATTTAGCCCATTGTTCAGAGGCCAACAGCACACACGAAGAACCATCGGTTAATGGCGTTGAATTACCGGCAGTTAACGTCCCTAAACCTGAACGCGTATCAAACACAGGCTTTAAGGCTGCGAGCTGGCTTAAACTAGAATTTGGACGAATGTTGTTGTCTTGGTTTAATCCTAAAAATGGCACTACCAAGTCCTTAAAAAAACCAGCTTCAAATGCAGCCTGGGCTTTTTGATGGCTGGATAACGCCAATTCGTCTTGCGCTTGCCGAGCAATTTGCCATAACTTGGCCATTTGCTCGCAATGCTGACGTGT
>DIYC01000169.1:3914-11682 GCA_002428895.1 Burkholderiales bacterium UBA6064
GCTTGGTTCAACATTAGCGGGTAACAACAACTTAAAATGCCAAGGTCGAAGTTGCGCCAACACCAACAAACGCTGTTTTAAGGTACGCGCTCGGCGAAACCGCAGCAACATTTTGCGCAAAGGCTCACTGATTCCGATGGGTACATCTGAACCTGTATCAACCCCGCCAGCAAGCCCCACTTCAATGTGCCCCAAAGCAATTTGATTGGCCACAGTGATTGCCGCTTCAAGCCCTGTTGCACAGGCTTGTTGAAGGTCAAACGCGGGGGTTGTTGGTGACAAACCTGCCCCTAAAATCGACTCCCGACATAGGCTAAAATCTCGTGAATGTTTGACAATTGCACCAGCAACGGCCACCCCCAAGGTTTCGCCATGAAGTTGATAACGATCCACTAAACCCGCAATACTTGCGGTCAATAAAGCTTGGTTGGAGCACTCTGCATAACGTGTATTGGAACGCGCAAAAGGAATACGTGCCCCTGCTACAATCGCTACGGGTCGAACAACTTGAGTCATAGTCTCCTCTTTGGGTTTAAGTCATGTTTATTGTCCAAGCACATTTTGCCCGCACACCCGCAACACCTGACCCGAAATACCAGCAGCCAACGGACTACTTAAAAAGGCCACAGCTTCTGCTACATCAATGGGCAGCCCCCCTTGTGACAAAGAATTAAGCCGCCGTCCAACAAAGCGCGACAATGCAGGCATACGGGCAGTCATTTCAGTTTCGATCAAACCAGGGGCCACCGCATTCACAGCAAAACCAGGCCAAGGTGGGTTAGCCGACAAAGCCTGAACGTATCCGATTAAACCACTTTTTGAAGCAGCATAATTGGTTTGCCCAACATTACCCGCTATGCCCGAGATTGAAGCAATACATACCATGCGTGCAGTGGGTGATAAAACGGAGTCAAATAATGCTTTGTTGCAGCGCATCACAGCATCTAAATTGACCGACAACACACTGTCCCATTGGTCTGGGTTCATGTTGCGCAATTTTTTATCCCGTGTAATGCCCGCGTTGTGCACCACAATGTCAATTTTCCCGTATTGTTGTCGAATCAATTCAGCAAGCATTTGACCTGCATTGGGTTCAGCCAAATTCAACGTGCACACTAAACCCTGAATGGACGACATGGTTAAGCCCAAGGCGGCCTCTTCATGAGGCAAATCAACGCCCACCACGGTTGCCCCTTCTCTAGCCAGCACTCGGGCTATTGCCGCACCAATGCCTTTAGCTGCGCCTGTAACCACAGCACACTGGCCTGTTAAGGGCTTCGACGCAAAAGGAATCAACGACTGATTCGAACTTAACCCTTTTAAAACAATCGCTTGCCCAGTGACAAACGCCGAGGCATCACTGAGAAAAAACCGCAACACACCAGGCAACACAGCTTCTGCACCAGAAGACAGCCACAACAAGTTGGCGGTACTGCCGTTCCCTCCTATTTCTTTAGCAAAACTACGCACAAAGCCAGCAATCGCTGACTGCACACCAGCGACACAAGGAGTTAACTGCGCAGAAGCGGTTTGTGCAAGCACAACAATTCGACTGTGTTCTAGGAACTGGCGTTGACGGACTTTAAAAAACAGATACAACAACCGTATGTCCTCTAGAGTTTGAGCCTGAGTTAAATCGAGTACATAAAAACGCTCTACCTGCCTGGCGTTTGGATCGGATAAATGAATAGGAACGTGAATATTTGCCGCAGCCTGTTTAACGGCAGCTAAACCTGCTAAGTCGGCAGACACCTTAATTTGACCCGCCAATTCGACAACTGTACCCACCAATTGATTCAGCACCGCGCTGTGATTAACCGCACCGATTAACACACCATGCCCAGCCAACAAGTCAGGCTGCCAAGCACAATGCTGACGACGCAAAAGCACCGGTGTTGGAAACCCTAAAAAACCTGCTACTGTGCGCCCAAAGGGCTGATTCGTCCATTTTAAATATGCATCTGCCATGATCAAAGTGACTCGCATTAAAAACTAGTTACACTCGCAATACATCTTGATTCATTCATTTTAACCACATCTAACTCATTTAAGTTACATCCCGTTGGGGATATATTGCAACCATAAACTACTGTGTTACTGTGTAATAGTTTTTTGTATTTCATTTTTAAGTAAGCGCTTACCATGACTAATTCAATTTCATCGAATGACCCTGTTATAACTGCTTATCAAGCGGCTGAAGTCACTGCTGATGAATTAGGCCGAACCGGAGACTCTCAGCTAACTCCGCTGACCCCTGAACAAGAAAAAATTCGGGAAAATATGAAAGATGCCTTGGTCATCGAAGGGCTAACCGGCTTAGACACAAAAACTGCGCAAATTTTGGCCGATGGCGTATCGAACGCTCAAACCTTTGAGCAATTATTGGTCATAGCGGTTACCATTTATGAAATAACCAAAGATTTAGAAGAAATCTCTGTCCAATTTAAAGAAAATTTTGCACAGCATCTCGCCACGCTTCATTCTTCTAAAGGCAATCAGGATACGACTCAAGCCGCATAAAAACCCTCGTCACTTCTTTCCAATCCGTTATCGTTTGTTGTTGTTTGCACACGTTGTAAGCAAACCAGGCCGAACTCAAACGCACTAAAACTCATCTAGACTGTTTTCCTGACTCTAAATCCAGTTATCTTAAATGTCTTCTATTTTTTACTTCTAGATCAACGTGTTCAAAGGAACTTGTTATGGCAATTTGTGCAGACCCCGCAGTTGTTCAACTTGAATCGTATCAAGCAGAAAAAGGCAAAAGTTCTGTGTCTGGGCTTTCTTCCGGCGCTTTCATGACAGTACAGTTACACTTAGCCCACTCCAAAAGTTTTATTGGAGCTGGGATTATTGCAGGTGGCCCCTATCGATGTGCAGAATCTTATCGCGCAGCCGCAGTCATTGCCGCTGATGCCTTTATACAAGGGTCGTTATACATCTGTATGAACCCTTTAAGCCCACACACTACGCCTGATGCCAAAAAATTAGCCAAATTGGCACGAGAAACAGCACAACACAAACTTATTGATGATGTGGCCAATTTAGCCAACCATCGAGTTTATATTTTTACGGGCAGCGCAGACAAAGTCGTTTATTCAGATGTGGTGAAACGCACTCGAGAGTTTTATGAAGAATTAGGCGTTCACGCCAAAAACATTTACTACGATGACACAGTACCTGCGGGGCATTCAATCATTACCAACAACCTTGAAGACTCTGAATTAGAAGACAACAAGCCGCCTTATATCAACAACGGTGGCTTTATGCAGTCACACGATATTTTGCGCCACATCTACCCCAACCTTAAACCTGCATCAAACCGACTCAGTGGTCGATTGGTTCGATTTGATCAAACCGAATTTTTTAACAACGAACCTCGCGCCAGCATGAGCGAATTTGGCTATGCGTACATTCCCAAAGCCGTTGAAGAAGGTGAAACTGCTCGAATTCACGTCGCTTTACATGGCTGCAAACAAGGTTACAACTACATCGATTATGTGTTTGGTCGACCCGATTATGAAAACCAGCCACCCTATGGCAATCGCTACATCACCACCACCGGTTACAATTACATCGCTGACAGCAACAACATCATTGTGCTGTACCCACAGGCAGAAGGTTCCGATGGTGATACGCAAAACCCAGAAGGCTGTTGGGATTGGTGGGGTTACACCAGCCCAACTCCACAGCAACCCGATTATTATTCTCGCAATGCGATTCAAATTAAAGCCATTCACAGTATGCTTCAGCGACTAGGTGGCTAAGCTCACACAAAGGCAACCCAATATATGAACAAAAAACATCATCATCAAGAATTTGTACTTCCGCAAACAGCGCTAATGGCACATTCCCAGGCCACGCAAAAAATGCTGTCTCATTGCTCAGAACGAGTCATGAAAAACTGCATGGCCTCTGCTACCGTTATGCCAGAGTTGATGAAAAAAGACACGATCACTGAATTAATGCAGTTAAATAGCTCAGTGTTTAATCGATTACATCAACAATATCAAGAAAGCTTTAATGGTTTTTCAGCACTGATTACCGATTATGTTCAAATTAAAAACGCCAACACCATGACTAAATTTGTTGCGCAACAATTTAATTTGCTCGGTCAATTTGGTCAACTGATGCAAGAACAAACAACCAACCTATTAACGTTACAAGAAAACATTGAAGTTGATTATGCGTACTGGGTCAACAAAAAGGTTCACTCAAAGTAAGCAAACATACCTGCACCAATATTGATTGAAAAGGCCCGCACACAAGCGGGCTTTTTTCTGGAAGCCACATCAAGTTATCCCCATTGACTGTGGGTAAAGCTGTGGATGTGCGTGTGAATAAGTTTGTAAATCCTGATTAATACGACACTTTATGCCTGTGCTTGTTTTTTAACCATTTACAGCAAAATGGGTTCAGGCGACAACATCACACCAAACTGAGCTTGAACAACAGACTGAATATGTTGCACCATGTTTAATACATCCGCCCCAGAGGCTTGACCGCAATTGGTCAACACTAAAGCTTGCTTTGGATAAACTTGCACCCCACCGAGTTGATATCCTTTTAAACCACAGGCCTCGATCATCCAGCCTGCAGCCAATTTAGATTGCTGAGTATCTACACGATAAACCGGCAAACTCGGCCACGCTCGCTTAAGCTGAGTTGCGAACGCGATACTTACAATTGGGTTTTTAAAAAAACTACCGCTATTACCCAGTAGCTTTGGATTGGGCAGTTTGTTTTGTCGCGTTTGCATCACCGCTTGCATCACATGAAGCGGTTCAACACCCCCCAAAGCTAAACATTGTTCTTTTAAGTCACCATAATGTACAATCGGTTGCCACTGTTTGGGCAAACTAAAATCAACCTGCGTAATTAAGAACTTGTGAGCAAGCGCACCTTTAAAAATACTGTCGCGATAGGCAAATTCACAGTCTGCAGTGCTTAAAATCATCGACTTACCCGTTTGCAAATTAAAACCGTGCACTGCCACAAGACGGTCTTGAACTTCAAGCCCATACGCACCAATGTTTTGAACAGGACATGCCCCTACCGACCCAGGAATTAAAGCCAAATTTTCTAAGCCAGGAAAACCGTTACGAACCGACCAATCCACCCAGTTGTGCCAATTTTCCCCAGCACTGACTCGAAACAGAAAACAATCGGCTTGCTCACCCAGAAATTGCCGCCCCTTCAAAGCCATAACCCACACCGTTGCCGAGTAAGTTAAGCGAGTAAATACGGTATTACTACCTTCTCCTAAAAGAATTGTTTCTTCACCACGCTGCACTTGCTCAAGATAGGACTGAATGTCGGCATCGCAAGTGATAAATCGCAACGATTTAGCCTTGGCCGGCAAACCAAAAGTGTGGTGTGCTGCAAGATCAACGAAATGATTCGAATTCACAAAAACCTGAATGCCTCTGCTCGGTTTACAATAGAACAATTATGTACGAGGAAACTAAACCATGCCTACATTCGATGTCGTTTGTAAACCAGATTTTGTAGAACTTCGCAACGCGATTGACCAAGCCAACAAAGAAATTTCAAATCGATTCGACTTTAAAGGCTCTGACGCCCGAATTGAACTAAATGACGAAAGTTTATGGGTGTATGCCGATGATGACTTTAAGCTAAACCAAGTCGCCGATGTATTACGCACTAAATTTGCTAAACGTAACATCGATATGCGCTACCTCACATTTGATAAAAAAGAAAAAATTTCTGGTGACAAGCTCAAACAACTGGTGTTACTTAAAACAGGCGTCGACAAAGAAGTCGCCAAAACCATAGCCAAAGTGATTAAAAATTCCAAAATGAAAGTCCAAGCCAGTATTCAAGGAGATACGGTTCGTGTTCAAGGGGGTAAACGCGACGATTTACAAGCAGCTATCGCCTTACTGAAATCTGAAATTAAAGACACTCCGCTCGATTTTGAAAACTTTCGCGACTAGCCGTGTTTCATCATTTTTCAGCACACATTTAACGACTCCACTTCTTACACAAGGATACTTGAGATGCGAGACGCTCAGCCCACAGTCACCTATTTTCGGAAAAACTATCAAGCACCCAATCACAAAATCACCGACACCACATTAACCTTTGTACTTGATGCGCAACGCACTGTGGTTCAAAGTACGCTCCAATTTTCCCCTTGGAGCACACAAACGCCTGAATTCAGCCCGCTACAACTGGACGGTGAAGACCTAGAATTAATCCGCATTACCCTCAACGACATCCCACTGACACCCACCGATTACACCCGCACCGACAACTCGCTGGTGATTCACCAAGCTCCCCGACAAGGACAATTAAACATTGAAGTGGCTATTTGCCCAGAAAAAAATTCTCGCTTGGAAGGTTTATATGTCTCCAACGGTCATTTTTTTACACAATGCGAAGCGCAAGGCTTTAGGCGGATTACCTATTTTTCTGACCGACCCGATGTTCTTTCTCGTTTTAAGGTCATCTTAAAACATCGACTAGCAACACACCCCATCGCCTTATCCAACGGTAACTTATTAAGCAGCACATCGCTTGGCGACGGTTGGCAACAAACTCAGTGGGAAGACCCCTTTCCGAAGCCCGCCTACTTATTTGCCTTAGTGTCAGGACAATTTGAATGCCAAGAAGAAACGATTATTCGCGGCAACGGCAAACCCGCCCTACTGCAAGTGTGGGTTGAACCTGGCAATCTAGATAAAACAGATTTTGCGATGCAAAGCTTAAAAAAATCGATTCAATGGGATCGTGAGCGGTTTGGGCTTGAACTTGACCTAGATCGATTTATGATTGTGGCTACTGCAGACTTCAACATGGGTGCCATGGAAAACAAAGGCTTAAATATTTTCAATACCCGCTTCGTGTTTGCCAACCCTCAACTTGCCACCGACACTGATTTTGAACAAATTGAGAGTGTGGTGGGTCATGAATACTTTCACAACTGGACAGGCAACCGTGTCACCTGTCGCGATTGGTTTCAACTATCGCTAAAAGAAGGGCTTACCGTGTTTCGCGATCAAGAATTTACCAGCGACATGCTTGCCAGTGGTCTTAACCCCATTCAAGCAGCCTCTGCACGGGCGGTGAAACGAATCGACGATGTAAAAGTATTGCGCGCTTTTCAGTTTCCTGAAGATGCAGGCCCTATGGCACACCCCATTCGGCCCGACAGCTACCAAGAAATTAACAATTTTTACACCATCACAGTGTATGAAAAAGGTGCCGAAGTGATTCGCATGCAACACACGCTGCTCGGAGAAGAAAGTTTTCAACGAGGCATGCAACTGTATTTCGAGCGACACGACGGCCAAGCCGTCACGTGTGACGACTTTGTCGATTGCATGCAAACCGCCCTGCATGAACAAAACCCGAATCAATCACTCGATCTATTTCGCTTGTGGTATAGCCAAGCAGGCACACCCCAGGTGCAGGCACACTGGAACTATCAACCTGAGCAACAAACGCTACGGCTACACTTAAGCCAGTTTTGCCCCAGCACTCCCGATCAACCTGAAAAACAGCCGTTTTTCATTCCAATCCGTATCGGTTTTATTAGTCCAACTGGTCAGCCGCTTACAGCCAAACTGACCGACACCAGCAACCGCCTGCATGGCGATGTACTCATTTTAAGTCAAACTCAAGAAACGTATGAGTTTACCCAACTGCCTGAAGGGACAATCCCCAGCCTATTGCGCGGGTTTTCTGCACCTGTTCAACTCACGACCCAACACACCTTAAACGAACTCAACGTATTGGCCCAACA
>DIYC01000169.1:11900-16414 GCA_002428895.1 Burkholderiales bacterium UBA6064
ACCCAACACGACAGCGATGCCTTCAACCGTTGGGATGCCAGCCAAGAAATCTACAGCCGCGCCATTTTTTGTTTGCTCGATCAACCCAACAACAGCCAGGCCGAAGCGGTTCAGGCCGCCTTATCGGTGTTTAGCCTAAGTTTAAATGACCCTAACTTATCTGATGGTTACAAAGCACTGTTACTACAAATGCCGTCAGAAAGCACCTTGTTTGAACGCGCAACCGAGCAAATCGACCCGGTAGCGCTTCATGCCGCACTCAATCAGCTCACGTTCAAGCTGACCCACCACACAGCAAGAGCCCTTGAGCAAGCCTATCACACCTGCCATCAAGACAAACCCTACGCATACAACGCCCTTGATGCAGGCCAACGTAGTTTAAAAAATACTGTCTTAGGGTATTTAACTCAACACCCCGAGCACCAACAACTGGCAATTCAACAATGCGCAAATGCGCAACACATGACCGATCGTATTGCCGCGCTGACTCACGCAGTGCACTGTGGCGTTCACGGATATGACACCGCACTGGCTCAGTTTTACACCGATTTTAAACATGAAGCCTTAGCGCTTGATAAATGGTTTGCTGTCCAAGCCAGCCAACCCCGTTGCAGCCAAGTGGATGTGTTAGGTCGCATTCGAGTGCTGCTTGAGCACCCCGACTTTACCTTAAAAAACCCAAACCGTGCACGCTCCATTTTATCCAACCTCACGCTCAAAAACCCTAGTGTGTTTCATGATCACAGCGGCCAAGGCTATATGCTGTGGGCTAATGCTGTCATTGCACTCAACGCCATTAACCCTCAAATCGCCGCGCGCCTAGCACGCGCCCTAGATCGTTGGAGCAAACTACCTCAACCTTTACAAACTCATGCTAAACAGCAATTGAATCGTATTCTTCAAATTGACCAACTCTCGACCGATGTACAAGAAATTATTTCCAAAGCACTCAACAACATCATTTCAGTGGAATAAATTCAAATGACCAAAACAACCTTTTTTAAAAGTAACCTAAAAATTTTGAGAATCAACCATGCTTGAACGTCTTACGTTGCCACAGTTTTTGCAAAACAAACAATCCCATTGCTCACCTGCACTGGTCGAAGTGCTGAACACACTCACAACCGAAACCATTCAAATTGCACACATGGTGCGTCAAGGTGCATTAGCAAACATTTTTGGCTCAGCCAACTCAGAAAACATTCAAGGCGAAACGCAGAAAAAATTAGATGTGATTGCCAATGACAGGTTGACTGATGCTCTATTAAATTGCCAATCGGTTGCAGCAGTTGCTTCTGAAGAAATGGACAATTGCCAAATTGCCCCTTATGGTCAACACCACCCATACTTGGTACTATTCGACCCCTTAGATGGCTCTAGCAATATTGATGTCAATGTATCGATTGGCACTATTTTTTCGATACTCAAAAATCCTGCACAAGACGCAATCAATAACACCACATTTCTTCAACCTGGTCGGCAACAAGTTGCAGCAGGCTATGTGGTGTATGGTCCTCAAACCACTTTGGTATTCAGTATTGGCCAAGGGGTCGAAGCATTCACGCTCGACAACAACAGCTTTATTCACACACACAGTCAGATTCAAATACCTGCCGATACCCAAGAGTTTGCGATTAACATGAGCAATGTTAGACACTGGTACCCACCCATTCAACGATACATCCAAGAATTATTAGCTGGGGAAACAGGCCCACGTGGCAAAAATTTTAATATGCGATGGATAGCCTCTATGGTTGCAGATGTACACCGAATACTTAGCCGAGGGGGCACGTTTATGTATCCTCAAGATCAACGCGAGCCAGGAAAACCTGGCAAATTGCGCCTAATGTACGAAGCCAACCCAATGAGCTTTTTAGTCGAGCAAGCGGGTGGAAAAGCTTTTTCGGGCTCAGAAAGAATTTTAGATATTCAACCCCAACAACTTCATCAACGTTGCGCCGTGATGCTAGGGTCGGCCAATGAAGTTGAAAGATTAGCGGATTATCACCTTAAAGCATAAACCCACTTAAACCTTAATTTTTAAACGACTCGGTGGCTTTGCGCTCGCGATCGGCTTTTTGTTTTAGCGAGTTTTCAAACGACTCAATTTCAGACCTTAAATAAAAACGATCGCCAGCCAGCCGCCTTGCAATTTGGGTTTGCTCAATACCAGCACGATATGCGCCCCGTGTATCATAAGCACGCGCCAACAGCAAATGATGTTCAGCATGATTTCCTGAGACCAATTCAGCACGTGCCAGCAGCTCATAAATCTCAGTTTGAGAACCTGCAATAAGTAACAACTCTCGCAAATACGTTTCAGAGTCAGCAAATAAACCCAAACTTTGTAAGCCTTTAGCGTACTGAATTTTAACCAATAATAAATCAGGATAAGCGTCTTTAAAGCGTTGAAAAGTTTGTAATAATTTTTGATCTTCAGCACTTAATTGCTGTTGTGTGCGTTGATTAGCCTGCAGTCCATTTGATCCAGTTTGTGCAATACGCAACTTAATCAACAGCTGAATTTGCTGAGAAGCCAAAGCCAATGATAATTTAGGCGTATTTTTCTGCACCACAGAAATTGGTTTAGTTTGCTCTTGAATTAACTGAGAAATAATCGCTAAGGCTTCATCTAATTTATTTTGCTTTTCCAGCAACAAAGAAAGCCCATATTGCAATGTTTGTGGATAAAAAAAACCTGATTGTTGCAAAGCATTGGATGCATTCAACGACTCGATACGGTCACGAATTTGTTGCCCTGTTTTATCTGCGTATAACAACGCACGCATACGAATTAAATCAAAATCGAGTGCAGGCTTCACTGAATTGAGGGGTTCGACTTTGGAGCGAGACATTCCAACTCGATTTTGTATATCGGCAATTCGCTCGGTCGTTAATGGATGCGTTCTTAAATAAGCAGGTGCATTATTCTCGTAGAAACGAGAACTTTGCTGAAGCCGACCAAAAAAAGTGACCATGGCTTTAGGCTCAAAACCCGCATTCACTAAAGTGTTGTAGCCGACACGGTCAGCCTCACGCTCTACTTCGCGTGTAAACGATAAACGTTTATCAATTTGAAAACCTGCACCGGCCGTGATTAAACCCTGAGCAGCTTGTGGGTTACTCGAAGCCACCAACATTGCCGCAATTAATGCTGCTGTTGAAACTAAACTGGCATTTTTTTGTTGTCCATACAATCGAGCAATATGACGTTGCGACACGTGCGCAACTTCGTGTGCGAGCACGGAAGCCAATTCGTCCTCTGAACGAGCCGCAGTGATCAACCCTGTATGTACTCCAATAAAACCACCCGGCAGCGCAAATGCATTAATCGCAGTATCTGCTACTAAAAAAAACTCATAATTGGCAGACTGTTCGCCTGCAGCACGAACAATACGTTCGCCCAATTGATTTAAGTATGAATTAATTAAATCATCGTTAATCACAGAACCAAATGCTCGATAATCTTTAATAATGAGCTCACCGAGCAAACGCTCATCTTGAACTGTTAATTCAGAACTGCCTGCATCACCTAATGTGGGTAAATTCAATGAATCGGTATCGGCCTTGGCAAGGGATGTAAAAACCATGCAATTAAATACAATCAGGGCAATCCAAGAAATTTTTTTGGATGAAATAGTCTTCATGAACAAGCTTCCTCAAGCAATACTCAATCATACCTTGATACAAAACAAAAAGCCCGCTTTTGCGGGCTTTTATCGATTTACGTACGAATGGCTTTTTTAAGTAATTTACCCATTTCTGAAGGATCTTTAGTCACTGTAATACCACATTCTTCCATAATGGCTAATTTCTCTTGCGCAGTACCTTTTCCGCCTGAAATAATTGCACCGGCGTGCCCCATGCGTTTTCCTGGTGGGGCTGTTACACCTGCAATAAACCCAACAATCGGTTTTTTCATATTATCTTTGGCCCAAAGTGCGGCGGCTTCTTCATCACTGCCCCCAATTTCACCAATCATCACCACTGCATCGGTATTTGGATCCTCGTTAAACAATTTTAAAACATCTAAGTGCTTTAAACCATTCACGGGGTCGCCACCAATACCAACCGCAGAAGACTGACCAAGACCTAATTCAGTTAATTGACCTACTGCTTCGTAAGTCAGAGTACCCGAGCGTGAAACCACACCAATTCGACCCGCTTTATGAATATGACCAGGCATAATTCCAATTTTAATTTCATCCGGTGTAATCACACCAGGACAATTGGGACCAATTAGAACTGTTTTTCTGTTTTGCTGACGCATTTTTTCGCGCACTTCCATCATATCCCGAACTGGGATACCCTCAGTGATACAAATGACCAAGTCTAGGTCAGCTTCGACAGCTTCCCAAATTGCAGCAGCAGCAAACGGAGGCGGAACATATTTCACAGATGTATTGGCACCTGTTTGCTGTTTCGCATCTGCGACTGAACTGCGGACAGGGCTTGTTCCTCGTTTACAGGCGGCACGGCTTTGTTGAAAAGGCTCTGGCCAATTTCCCTGGTTT
>DIYC01000169.1:16558-18747 GCA_002428895.1 Burkholderiales bacterium UBA6064
GAATACCTTCGAAATCTTCACCCGCTTTTTTAGGGTTCACGCCAGCAACAAAACAATTTTTTCCGTTGGCGTAATCACGGCACATCCGTGTGTGAAATTGGCCTGTTTTACCCGTGATGCCCTGGGTCATCACTTTGGTGTTTTTATTGATCAGGATTGACATAATAGTTCCTTCAAGATGTTTGAGTCTGCAACTGTTGCAAACCCAAACGCTTTAAATAATGAATAACGTGAATTAAGCGTTTGCAGCAGCCGCCACAACTTTTTCAGCTGCTTCAGCCATTGTGTTGGCAGCAATAATCGGCAAACCAGATTCTGCAAGAATTTTTTTGCCAAGGTCTTCGTTTGTACCCTTCATACGAACTACTAAAGGTACTTTTAAACCCACGGCTTTGGAGGCAGCAATAACACCATTGGCGATTACATCGCAACGCATAATTCCACCAAAAATATTCACTAAAATCGCTTTTAGATTAGGATTTTTAAGCATAATTTTAAAGGCTTCGGTGACTTTCTCTGTGGTTGCACCACCGCCCACATCTAAAAAGTTTGCGGGTTCACCACCAAACAATTTAATGGTGTCCATCGTTGCCATAGCCAAACCAGCACCGTTGACCAAACAACCGATATTACCATCGAGTGAAATATAGGATAGCTCAAACTTACTGGCTTCAATTTCTGCAGGGTCTTCTTCTGCAAGATCACGCATTTGCACAATTTCAGGATGACGAAACAAAGCGTTAGAATCAAAATTAAGCTTTGCATCAAGCGCAATAATGTCACCAGACCCAGTCAGTATAAGGGGGTTAATTTCGGCCAACGAAGCATCTGTTTCCCAAAAAGCTTTGTATAGACCCTGAAATGCCTTTCTGGCTTTTGGAATTGAAGTGGCAGGGACACCAATTTTTGTGGCCAACTGATCGGCTTCTGCATCAGTTAAACCCGTCACTGGGTTGATATAGACTTTATGAATTAATTCAGGGGTTTTCTCGGCAACCTCTTCAATGTCCATACCCCCTTCGCTAGAAACCATCGCGCAAACACGTTGGGTTGAGCGGTCGACCACCATGCCCAAATAGTATTCTTTTTTAATGTCTGCACCCTCTTCGACCAACAGGCGACTTACTTTTTGACCTTCAGGCCCAGTTTGGTGAGTGACCAACTGCATACCGAGAATTTGACTCGCATAAGTTTTAACGTCGTTAAGGTTTTTTGCAACTTTAACACCGCCACCCTTACCGCGACCACCTGCGTGAATTTGTGCTTTAACTACCCAAACTGAACCGCCCAATTTTTCAGCTGCGACAACCGCCTCGTCAACCGAATAACAGGGGTAACCAGTAGGGACCACAACGCCATATTTTTTAAGTATTTCTTTACCTTGATGTTCATGAATATTCATTACACTTCCTTGATTGGATAAAAATTAAACCCGTTTTTGACAACAAACTAAATGAACACCCAATAGAGCAATAGAACAATTCATCGCATAAGATGCAATTTAATAGATCATTTAGTTTTGACAACGGCTAATGGACATAAAGCCATCATTCTCAAGGTGGCAATGTTACCATTGTTAAGGGACGAACTCATCGATGAATGCTTTCCATGTGTTATGAATGTTGTTTTGCGCAAAACCACGACGACTTAATGCACGAAATGCCTTGATTTTAAGATCAAAAACCTTGTTTTTATCGAGTTGATTGCTGTCATTCAGACATGTTCTGAGAAATTCAGTGTATTTGTGCTCTAACCAACGCTGTATTCGCGTTGGCTCTGGCTCAATTTCTGAGTACACAACCTCTGTATGATCGACTATAGGCCAACTTAAGTCATGATTCTGCAGTTCATGTTCAATTGCACGATTACCAAAATTGGATGCACGACGTCTTAGTACACTGTGTGCAAACCGATCATTTGATTGCAAATTGTTCTGGTCAAGCCAATTCATAGTTTGAGTAATTTCTTCAGTGTTGTAACCAGCACGCGTCAACTTACCCACCAACTCAGTTTGACTGTGTTCTCTGTGCGACAAATAGCTGACTGCCTTTGCTGTCACTGATAATTTTTTTGCACGCATAGCCTATCGCCTAAGCGGCTGCTTCATCTTGATGAGGTTGAATAGGTAACTCAGCAGCCAAGACAGCAGCGGGCAAATCATCAAGCAACCGAACACCTAACTTCTCACG
>DIYC01000169.1:18978-20419 GCA_002428895.1 Burkholderiales bacterium UBA6064
CGATTTCAAATGAAATTTTGGGATTCGCCTTTAAAAATTCACGTGCGTTGTCTTTACCTTGACCAATTTTTTCGCCTTCATAACTGTACCAGGCACCCGACTTACACACAAAACCATGAGTGACACCTAGATCAACCACTTCACCTTCACGTGATGTACCGAAGCCATACAAAATATCAAATTCCGCTTCTTTAAAAGGAGGAGACACTTTGTTTTTAACCACTTTAACCCGAGTTTCATTACCTACCACTTCATCGCCTTTTTTAATTGAGCCAATACGACGTATGTCTAAACGAACCGAGGCGTAAAATTTAAGCGCATTACCGCCTGTGGTAGTTTCAGGACTACCAAACATGACCCCGATTTTCATTCGGATTTGATTAATAAACACAACCAAGCAATTGGTGCGCTTAATATTGGCCGTAAGCTTACGCAAGGCCTGACTCATGAGTCGTGCTTGTAGGCCGGGCAAAGAATCACCCATATCCCCTTCAATTTCAGCTTTTGGAGTCAATGCTGCCACTGAATCGATCACAACAAGATCGACAGAACCAGAACGAACTAAAGCATCGACAATTTCAAGCGCCTGCTCACCAGTATCAGGTTGTGAAATTAATAAGTCACTTAAATTAACACCTAATTTTTGAGCATATTGAACATCAAGCGCATGCTCAGCATCAATAAAGGCACAGACCCCACCTATTTTTTGCATTTCTGCAATGGTTTGTAAGGTCAAGGTTGTTTTACCGGAAGACTCTGGGCCAAAAATTTCAACTACACGACCACGAGGCAAACCACCAATACCTAAAGCGACATCTAGCCCAAGCGATCCGGTTGAGACCACCGTAATATCATGTTCAACATCGCTTTCACCAAAACGCATAATTGAGCCTTTGCCAAACTGCTTTTCAATTTGACTAAGCGCAGCTTCAAGTGCTTTTACTTTTTCTGCAGATTGGTTTTTGTGTCTAAGATCTTCCATGACATTCCTTTTAAACAAATGAAGGCCAGATTATGGCACAGTTTATACTGTAAATCTATACAGTTCTCTTTAAATTTACTGAAGCCAACCATTCAAGTGCTTTTTCAATGGCTTGTTCGCGTATTGCCAAGCGATCACCTGAAAAATGAAAGCACTTTGAATCAATGGTTTTATAACGAATCGCCAAGCCCATCCAAACAGTACCCACAGGTTTTTCTTCTGAACCCCCCTCTGGGCCTGCAATTCCAGAAATCGACAAACAGCACGTGCAGTCTAAGGCAATCATGCCACCATTGGCCATTTCGCGCACGCACTCTTGGCTGACTGCACCTTGCTCGACCAAGGTCGACTCACGCACAAAAACATGTTTCATTTTTGCATCATTGGAATAGGTGATAAAGCCCCCAGCAAACCACTGTGACGCCCCTGAATAGCGGGTTAAGACTTCACCCAAGCCAC
>DIYC01000040.1:0-5473 GCA_002428895.1 Burkholderiales bacterium UBA6064
AAGCGATGACACGCGGCAGCAATTTCAATTTTGGCTCGGCGAACCAAGGCGTGGTTAAATTGTTCGGGTGAATTAAAGGCATCTTGTGAAATTGCGCTGCGATGACTAGAGATAAAATCCATTAAACCAAACGACAATGATTCAATTTCATCCAGTTGAGCAATGCCCTGAACTTCGGCGACTGCACCATGCGTTTCAATAATCAAATGAATGGGAGGTAAGGGTTTGTTGCCAATTTTTGCAGCCAACCTTTTTAAGGTTTGAATGCTCTCTTGGGCTGCATTTAAACAAGCAGGTTTTGGAATCATGAGATAAGAAGGAGAGGGCGCTACTTCTTGCGCAAGAATAATTTCAGCTTGCTGACTAAAAGCGGGGTGTTCAAAATGGTTTAAGCGCACCCCAGGCATTCTAAGTTTGTGATTAAACTGATCTGCGTACTGTTTCAGTGCCTCGACAACCCAAATGGCTTGCTCAATTTCTTCGCCTACCCGAGCACCATCTTCAAGATCTAAGGTGATATCAAATAAATCACCTAAATTGGTTTTGAAGGTCATTGCCTTGGAAAAAAATTTTGGGTTGCCTGCATAATGATCGCACACTGGCAAATAAATCGGCTTGTTGTCCTCAGAAAAAAGAACAGACTCAAGTTCGCTTAAATTGTCTACATTGAGTAAGTTGTTCATGAATTAATCCTTCATGACAGCCAGCCCGAAGGCTGGTTGAAAATTAAAAGTCAGCAAATGTTGGATGAATCATTTGAGTAAATGGGCAATACCAGCCTTTTCTGATTCAAGCTCATCCAGAGTTTTTTGAATACACGATTGAGAAAACGAATCAATTTCAAGACCTTTCACAATTTCAAACTGACCATTTTTACAGGTTACGGGGAAGCCAAACTGAGTTTTTTCAGGAATACCGTAAGACCCATCTGAGGGCACGCCCATTGTAACCCATTCACCGTTGGTGCCCATGACCCAATCACGCACGTGGTCAATTGCAGCATTCGCTGCCGATGCTGCGGATGAAAGTCCACGCGCCTCAATAATCGCTGCCCCTCGTTTGCCAACAGTGGGAATAAATTCATTTGCATTCCACTCGTGATCGTTAATTAACTGTTTAACCGAGGTATTGCCCACGGTGGCAAAACGGTAATCGGGATACATGGTTGGAGAATGATTGCCCCAAACACAGAGTTTTTTAATTTCAGAAACGGGCTTGTTAATTTTAGCTGCGATCTGAGATAGCGCACGGTTGTGGTCTAGTCTTAGCATCGAGGTAAAGCAATTGGGGTTTAAATCGGGTGCGCTTTGCTGTGCAATAAAGGCGTTGGTATTGGCAGGGTTACCTACAACCAATATTTTAACTGAGCGTTTTGCATGTGCATTTAACGCACGCCCTTGAACTGTAAAAATTGCGCCGTTTGCTTCAAGTAAGTCTTTACGTTCCATGCCTTTACTTCTTGGCCTTGCGCCAACCAGCAATGCAAAATCAATGTCTTTAAAAGCAATGTTTGGGTCGTCAGTGACCACTACATTCTGCAATAAAGGAAATGCGCAATCTTGAAGTTCCATCACAACACCCTGAACAGCCGGTAAAGCGGGCGTAATATCGAGAAGGTGTAAAATGATGGGCTGATCTTTACCCAACATGTCACCAGTTGCGATCCTGAATAAGAGACTGTAACCAATTTGTCCGGCAGCCCCGGTTACTGCAACGCGCATAGCAGGTTTTGACATAGATGACTCCAATAGATGTATTAATAAAAAAACACACCATTGTAACTTTGAAGCAGGTCATTCATGGTTTGGCAAAGTGAATTTTAAAATTCACCTTCATGAGAATGTGGTTTTTGTATTGAATTGTATGGTAGGTTTTTGGCGCTCCGTGTGAAATTTCACCGTATTGTTTTAAAATGATCACGAAGTAGACATTTAAGAGGTCTTTTTGATACACAATATGCCACTTTAATTTGTCACTTTAAAAATTAACTTTTAATCACTTTGTAGATCGATGATATGACTGAAACTACTGTAAAAAAGAAGCCTGAGTACCGTAATATTAATGTCACTCAAATTCTGCGTTATAGATTGCCGTTGGCTGGCAAACTTTCAATACTTCATCGAATCAGTGGTGCCTTGCTTTTTCTTGCCTTACCCACCGTTTTACTGCCGATATTTGATCTAAGTATCACCTCTGAATACAGCTTCGAGCGCATGCAAGCCTTAGTTTCAAGTGTCTGGGTTAAATTCATTTTATTGGCATTAATTTGGTCATATTTGCATCATTTCTGTGCGGGCATTCGTTATTTAATGCTCGATTTGCATCGGGGCACTGAAAAATATGCAGCACAAAAAAGTGCGGGCATTGTCTTTTTCGTTAGCCTTTCTTTAACAGCATTGTTTGCTTTAAAACTCTTTGGGGTCATTTAATGGGTAACAACATTGGTTCTAAGCGCTTGGTTGTTGGCGCAAAGTATGGTCTTGTCGAATGGTTGTTGCAACGTGTAACAGCCATCATTATGAGTGTTTATACAATCGGTTTATTTTTA
Source organism: Burkholderiales bacterium UBA6064 (assembly GCA_002428895.1). GTDB lineage: Bacteria > Pseudomonadota > Gammaproteobacteria > Burkholderiales > Burkholderiaceae_B > Limnobacter. The sequence continues at coordinate 2,549 of DIYC01000040.1, forward strand.
GCCGTTCTCTTCACTTCAGACCTTAACTACCAATCTTGGGTTGGTTTTTTTAATTTTACAGTGATGCAGTTTCCTATGGGAAAAATGTTGGCTTTGCTTGCCATGTTGTCACTGTGTTATCACGCCTACGTTGGCGTTCGTGATATTTGGATGGATTACATTAAACCAGTGGGTCTGCGCCTCACTCTGCAAGTCTTGACAGCACTTTGGTTGTTGGCTGTGGCTGGCTACACTGCTGAAATTCTTTGGAGGGTATAAAATTGACTGCAGTTTCCACTTCTTCGCTCCCACGTCGCAAATTTGATGCCGTTATCATCGGCGCAGGCGGCTCGGGCATGCGTTGCTCATTACAGTTGGCACAAGCCGGTTTAAATGTTGCCGTGTTGTCAAAAGTGTTTCCAACTCGGTCTCATACGGTTGCTGCTCAGGGAGGTATTGGCGCCTCATTGGGTAACATGTCTGAAGACAATTGGTATTGGCACATGTTTGATACGGTGAAAGGCTCTGATTATCTGGGCGATCAAGACGCAATTGAGTTTATGTGCCGCGAGGCACCTAAAGTTGTTTACGAATTAGAACATTTTGGTATGCCCTTTGACCGTAACCCCGATGGTACGATTTACCAACGGCCTTTTGGGGGGCACACAGCCAATTTGGGTGAAAAACCTGTACAACGTGCCTGTGCTGCTGCTGATCGTACAGGTCACGCGATGCTGCATACTCTTTATCAACGTAATGTTGAGGTTAAAACCCAATTTTTTGTTGAGTGGATGGCACTCGATATTATTCGCGACCACGACGGTGATGTGGTCGGAGTCGTTGCGCTAGAGATGGAAACTGGCGAACTTATGATTTTTGAATCAAAAGTTACAGTATTTGCCACGGGTGGTGCTGGTCGTATTTGGGACGCCTCTACCAATGCTTTTATCAATACGGGTGATGGCATGGGTATGGCAGCCCGTGCAGGCATTCCGCTCGAAGACATGGAGTTTTGGCAGTTTCACCCCACTGGGGTTGCAGGTGCGGGTGTTCTTGTGACCGAGGGTGTTCGCGGCGAGGGTGGTATTTTGCTCAATTCAGAGGGCGAGCGCTTTATGGAACGGTACGCCCCAACCCTTAAAGACCTTGCTCCGCGGGACTTTGTTTCTCGTTCAATGGATCAAGAAATTAAAGAAGGCCGTGGTTGCGGGCCCAATAAAGACTATGTTTTGCTTAAACTCGATCACCTCGGCGCAGAAACCATTATGAAGCGGTTGCCCTCTATTCGAGAAATTGCAATTAAGTTTGCTAACGTTGACCCAATTCGTGACCCAATTCCCGTTGTGCCTACTATTCACTATCAAATGGGCGGCATACCTACCAATTTTTATGGACAAGTGGTCGATCATACTGGCGACCAAGCCCCAGCCATTGTGAATGGTTTGTATGCAATCGGTGAGTGTGCTTGTGTCTCGGTTCATGGTGCTAACCGTTTAGGTACTAATTCACTGCTCGACTTGTTGGTATTTGGTCGTGCAGCTGGTAATCACATCGTTGAGTCTCATTTTAAAACCAAAAGTCATAAAGGCCTACCGGCCAATGCAGGCGATGCCTCTATTGCGCGGGTGAGCAAACTTATGTCGTCAACTCGGGGTGAAAGTACGCGCGTTTTAGCCGACAACATTCGCAAAACCATGCAAAAGCATTGTGGTGTTTTCAGAACGACTGCACTCATGGACGAGGGCGTTAAAAAAATTCTTGAAATTAGCGAGGCATGCAGCCAGGTTTACATCAAAGACAAATCAAAAGTCTTTAATACTGCGTTGGTTGAAGCACTAGAGCTTGACAATTTAAAAGAAACTGCAAAAGCAACTATGGTTTCTGCTGCGGCTCGGAAAGAAAGTCGAGGTGCGCATGCGCACAGTGACTACACAGAACGTGATGATGCGAATTGGATGCGCCATAGTATGTGGTTTTCTGAAGGAAATCGGCTTGAATACAAACCTGTTAATTTAAAGCCACTCACCGTTGAGTCCTTCCAGCCTAAAAAGCGTACATTTTAATTGAGGACAAAGGTATTAAAAAATGAATCAAAAACGAACCGTTCAATTTGAGATTTATCGATACGACCCAGATTCAGGCAAGGCACCAGCAATGCAAAAAATTCAGGTCGAGTTAGAGCCGAATGACAAAATGCTGTTAGATGCATTAATGCGGATTAAAAGTGATGTTGATGATTCTTTGTCGTACAGGCGCTCTTGTCGTGAAGGTGTTTGCGGCTCAGATGCCATGAATATTAATGGCAAAAATGGTTTAGCTTGTATCACCAACTTACGCGATTTAAAAGAGCCGATTGTTCTTAGGCCACTTCCTGGTTTACCAGTGGTTCGCGATTTAATTGTTGATATGACTCAGTTTTTTAATCAGTATCATTCAATTAAGCCCTATCTTGTCAATGAAACCATGCCACCTGAAACGGAACGGTTACAAACACCCGAAGAGCGTGAAGAATTAAACGGTTTGTACGAGTGTATTTTGTGTGCCTGTTGTTCAACCAGCTGCCCGTCTTTTTGGTGGAATCCCGATAAGTTTGTTGGGCCTGCTGGCCTATTACAAGCCTATCGATTTATTGCAGACAGTCGCGATCAAATAGCGGGTGAGCGCCTTGATAATTTAGAAGATCCGTATCGTTTATTTCGCTGTCACACCATTATGAATTGTGTGGATGTATGCCCTAAAGAATTAAATCCAACCAAAGCCATTGGTAAAATTAAAGAGTTGTTGGTGAGGCGAGCCGTTTAGTGTTAATTTATAAAAATTGTGCAGCGCAATAAAAATCGTTTAATGTATGCGTGATATGATCAACGAAGCAATTCAGAAAACTCGAGCGCGCCTTAGGTGGCGTGCTCGGCGGGGTCTTCTTGAAAACGATCTTTTATTGACACG
>DIYC01000040.1:5706-19150 GCA_002428895.1 Burkholderiales bacterium UBA6064
ATCCGACCAAGAAGTTCTTGCATTAACTAAGCTTTTTGAAATGTCAGATAACGATTTATTGGATGTGTTGCTGAATCGTAAACAGTTAGCAGGTGACTATCAAACCAAGGAAGTAGAAGCAGTAGTACTAAAAATTCAAAACAGTTAATCGCAGATTAAGGGGTATACATGAGTACTAATAATAAAGCCACACTAACCTTTTCTGATGGCACGCCGCCCATCGATTTACCCATTTTACAAGGTAAGCTGGGGCCGGATGTGATTGATATACGCGCCTTATTTGCTGAAACGGGTAAATTTACCTACGATCCTGGTTTTATGTCGACTGCTTCGTGCAATTCAACCATTACTTTTATTGACGGCAATAAAGGTGAGTTGCTGTATCGTGGTTATCCTATCGAGCAGTTAGCGCAGCAATGCAATTTTCTTGAAGTGTGTTATTTGTTGCTGTATGGTGATTTACCCAATGAAACACAAAAGGCCGATTTTGATACGCGAGTCACTCGGCACACCATGGTCAACGAGCAAATGAACTTCTTTTTACGGGGTTTTCGTCGTGATGCGCATCCTATGGCGGTCATGACAGGTTTGGTGGCTGGTTTATCTGCTTTTTACCCTGACTCTATGAATTTGAACGATCCCGTTCAGCGTGATGTTTCCGCCATTCGACTGATTGCTAAAATGCCTACGCTGGTTTCAATGGCTCATAAATACGCCATTGGTTCACCCACGTTATATCCAAAAAATTCGCTGTACTACACTTCCAATTTTTTGCGTATGATGTTTGGTAATCCCTGTGAAGATTACATACCCAATGAAGTATTGGTGCGTGCCATGGATAGAATTTTTATTTTGCATGCGGATCATGAGCAAAATGCTTCAACTTCTACGGTTCGTTTGTGTGCTTCTTCGGGTACCAATCCATTTGCTGCAATTGCTGGTGGCGTTGCGTGCTTGTGGGGTCCTTCTCATGGCGGTGCAAATGAAGCATGTCTTCACATGCTGATGGAAATTCAAAACAATGGTGGTGTGAATAAAATTGGCGAGTTTATTCAAAAAGTGAAAGATAAAAGCTCTGGTGTTCGTTTAATGGGTTTTGGTCATCGTGTTTATAAAAATTACGATCCGCGTGCAAAACTCATGCGTGAAACTTGTCATGAGGTTTTGCAAGAGCTAGGGCTACAAAACGACCCCTTATTTCAAATAGCCCTTAAGCTTGAAAAAATTGCCTTAGAAGATTCTTATTTTGTAGAACGTAAGTTGTACCCCAACGTTGATTTTTATTCAGGAATTGTACAAAAAGCAATTGGAATTCCCACGCAGTTGTTTACTGCGGTTTTTGCAATGGCTCGGACGGTTGGCTGGATCGCTCAGCTTAACGAAATGCTTGCCGATCCTGAATATAAAATTGGTCGCCCAAGACAGTTATTCAGTGGTTCAACGCATCGTGACGTCAAACCCATTGCAAAAAGGTAATTTTCTATTTTATGTGTGGTTCGTCGTGAAATGAAGAAGCCAGTTTGATTACTCTAAACTGGCTTTTTAATTGTTAACATGGTAAATATTAACCCGCTGTGTGACAGGGTTCTTTAAGTTTTTTAGCTAGTCTATTTTGTCAGCTAATTTTTTGATTCCTGTCATTTCTAAAATAAAACTTGGATCTAAAATGTTCATGATTTTGTCATTAGAATGGGCTACCATCGAGACAATCGTTCTTTCTTGTGACAATTCGGTTGAACTTTGAATTTGAGTTTCTGAAATATTCGGTATTTCACCTAAGTCGTTTACATAAATACCCACTCGTTTGTTATTGAAGTTGCTTTTTAGTAAGATCAACTGTATTTCGGTGTTTAAGTTAAGCCCTTCAAAATTTTGATTCAGTTCGCTGTGTAGCTGAATAATACTAATTGCTTCCCCGTCTAATAACATGGTGCCCAGTTGCCATGCTGGGCTATTGGGTACTTTCGCAAGGTTACGAAGTGTGGTTGCGCCATCAATGTGAGATGCCTCAATGCCATACCAGTTGTGACCAATTTTAAATGTAGCTACTTCAATGCTCTTTGATTTTTCATTTTCATTCCGATCTTGCTCAAACTGCAACGAATTTTCTGTCAACTCTGTGAATTGTTTAGGGCCAATTCGTTTTAAATACAAGCAAGTTAAATGGTTGTGATAGCAACTTGCTTTGCTTTTGTATTCCCTGTAGCTACCCGAACGGCAAGCACCCATCGCATAAAAAATACTATCAATTTCAATAATTCCAGAATACGCCTCTTCTTCTTTAAATTTTTGATGAAAAATATCTAAATGAAGCGTGAGCTTCTGATGATCAATGTATAAGTCTGTGTTTGAAGAAATCACATTTTTATGTTCATCAACAATATAAGCCAATGAGCCACTGTTTGTATCGATCGCTTCATTTAAAATGGCTTCGAATTGGGGTTCGCCGTCGAAAACAACAGCGATCGCACCTAAAGTGTTTTTAGGGTCGTGCCGATTGTCGTAAATAGGCGCACAATAAATATACGTTGCTTTGTTGTCATACAAAGGACTTATTTCATGTGCAGAAACAGTGTAATCGTTTTGGTTTCTCAGCTTGAATGCTGCGTTTAACCATTCGGCCTGAATCGTTTCGCCCGTGCGGTCTTTTTGCCCACTGTTGGCAATAATTTTACCTTGTTTGTTAATTAATAAAATGTCGGTATAAACGGTATACAATGAGTTGGTGTGAACCAGTGTTTTTTTGGCTTGTGCCACAACATCTTGGTTGCTTGGATCTTTAAGCGCTTTGTCATAAATGTCTGTTAAGGCCCACCACCTGCAATCATTTGCTCTTTCATACAAGTTCCTATCCATAATGTCAATGGCCAGTATGGCGGCAAAACGTTGCTTGTCACAAAAACTATTGCCTACGGTTTCAAGCAATTGTTCGATAAATTGTGCAAACAAATTGCGCGTTCTTTCCCCAGCTCTGCTAATTTCCCACAGTAATGTTTTGGTAAACCCTTCGCCCATTCGTTGTTGGTTTTGTCGCTGCGAAATATTACCGTTCCACACGCTGCGATTGAGTTGTTTTTGAATATCAATGGCTTGGGTTTGAATGCTTAAGATTTTTGGATCCAGTAGATTTTCTGTTTTGTTCCAATCAATCAGAAGTGCATTATTTTGCTTGGTGTCAACATCTTGAGTGCTGTTAAATGCTTGGTGAATGGGTGCCAATGAAAAGCCAAACCAACCTGGGCCATAATAACCCTGATAACCTTGAGTTTGTTTAAGACATCCTAAGTATGAAAAAGGCCCAATTTGCGTGATGCACCACGATTTATTGGCTGAAAGCTTTAACTGTTGACCAGTTCGAAGGGTTGATTCGTCACTGCTAAAAATAACGCGACCTTGGGCATCTACTGCACCTGCTATAATCCAACTTTGTATTTCATCTTGTTCGGGCAAAACTCGTTTAAATAAAGCATTTACTTCGTCAGCTAAATTAAACTGTAAAGCCACATACCCTTGTTTTTGATTATTTAATTGAATGGGCCAACCATAGACCAAGTTGTGGTGTGGATCAAATTTCTGATCAATTTTTCCATAGTACTCCAGGTAATTTCTTGAACTTTTAATTTGATCCGTTAACCACGAACAATCGGTGCCGCCTGTGTAGGTGTTGGTTAAGTCAATCAATAATTGTCCGTCTAAGCCAATTAGTAAAACGTTTTGATAGACTGAATATTTTTGTACATAGTCTCGCATTCGGCGGCGAATTTTTTGATGTAATTCTGTGTCTTGATGCGTAAATTGCTTGGCGTAACTGGCTAATTCAGCATCGATCGCTAAAAATCCAATGTCTGCGGTTCGTTCAAATAAATTTCGAACCAGGATATCAATGCTATTTTGTGCCTTTTGGCTCAGCTCTTGGCTTACTTTTTGCACGGATTGATCGATTAGTGCTTGACTTAAATCGCAAGCAAGTTGATGAAAACGTTCCCGAGTTTGGGTAATGTCTGCGCCAATATTCGTTAACTCACCCAAAAGTCCAAGGTTATTCCAAGAAGCTTGTAAATCTCTCAGTTGGTCGGTAAAGTCATCCATCGATTGGATGTGACGGGCAACTTGTAATTGCTGAGGTGCTAATGGGATTCCGCGAAACAATTTCGTAGTTGACATGTATTCCTCAAATAATGATTCAGTTGTATCTCAATATCAATATAGTATCGAATACGGTGTTCGTTGTGATTAACCTTATTTTGGTAGTTTGTGGTGACAAACGCAACTAAAAAAATTTTTTACTGGTTTAGCTGTTTAGCGTCACTGAAAATATTTCTCTTAACAGGGTCAATCTGTTAATATTTAGCCACTCTAAACTGCTCGTCAGTTTTGCTATTTTTTTATGGGTCGGTGCCCAGTAAGAAAACGGGGAGTGCGGTTTTTAACCCACGTGTGTGTAGGGATTCGGTGCAAGCAGTCGTTCTGCGGTCGAGTCCGAACCCCACATCTTGAACGAGAAACTCGAACAAAGGTGAAGCGTATATGATGCGATCATTTCAATTAAATTCTTATCTCTTTGGCGGTAATGCGCCTTATGTTGAAGAACTCTACGAAAATTACTTAGACAATCCTGCTTCTGTGCCCGATAAATGGCGCAGCTACTTCGACCAATTACAATTAGTGCCTTCAAGTCATGGTCAAATTAACGAGCACGATGTGGCGCACACTCCAGTCATTCATGCGTTTGCGCAGCGTGCTAAAAAAGGTTTTGGCTTGCCTCAAGTCAATGCTGCCGACTTAGAAGTGGCACGCAAGCAAGTTCATGTACAAACCTTAATTGCCGCTTATCGGTCTTTGGGTTCACGTTATGCCAATCTTGACCCCTTAAAGCGTCAAGAACGTCCTGAAATTCCTGAGCTAGACCCTGCTTTTTATGGTCTCCAAGAAACCGATATGGACATTACGTTCTCTGCGCCCAATACCTATTTTGGCCAAGATCAAATGACTTTACGTGAAATTTTTCACGCTTTGCGTGAAACGTACTGTCGCTCAATCGGTTTTGAGTACATGCACATTACTGACCCAAGTCAAAAGCGCTGGCTTCAAGAACGGATTGAAACGCATCTTGCCGCGCCTCAACTTTCTAATGAGAAAAAACTTCGCATTCTTGAACGTTTAACAGCTGCAGAAGGTTTAGAACGATATTTGCACACACGTTATGTGGGTCAAAAGCGGTTCTCTCTTGAAGGTGGCGAATCGTTTATCCCGTGTCTTGATGAACTCATTCAACGCGGTGGCAGTCAAGGCATCCAAGAAATTGTGATTGGCATGGCGCATCGTGGTCGTTTAAATGTGCTCGTCAATATTTTAGGTAAAAATCCCGGTTTATTGTTCGAAGAGTTTGAAGGCAAACAAGCCTCCGATTTACCGGCTGGCGACGTGAAGTATCACCAAGGCTTTTCATCCGATGTGACTTCTCCAGGTGGCCCAGTGCATTTGTCATTGGCATTTAACCCCTCGCATCTTGAAATCGTTAACCCTGTGGTCGAAGGTTCGGTGAAGGCGCGTCAAGAACGTCGTGGCGACGTAGATGGCGTTCAAGTGCTTCCTATTTTGGTTCATGGCGATGCGGCCTTTGCAGGCCAAGGTGTGGTGATGGAAACGCTGAATTTAGTTCACACGCGTGGTTACGGCACTGGGGGTACCGTGCACATTGTAATTAATAATCAAATTGGTTTTACAACATCCGATCCTCGTGATAGCCGTTCTACCTTGTATTGTACTGATGTTGTGAAAATGATTGAGGCGCCAGTGTTTCACGTCAATGCTGATGACCCCGAAGCGGTTATTTTTGCTACTCAATTGGCGCTCGATTTCAGAATGCGTTTTCAGCAAGACGTTGTGCTCGACATTGTGTGTTACAGAAAATTAGGCCACAACGAGCAAGATACGCCAGCCGTTACACAACCGTTGATGTATCGCGAAATTGGGCAGCATCCAGGTACGCGTGCTTTATATGCAGAGCGTTTGGCTGTGGCCGGTGTTGTTGCAGCCGACGTGCCTGACACCTTAGTTTCTGACTTCCGTAAGGCGATGGATGAAGGTCGGCACACTATCAGCGATCCTGTCCTAACCAATTACAAAAGCAAATTTGCAGTCGATTGGTCGCCTTATCTAGGTAAAAAATGGACCGATGCGGCTGATACCTCTGTTCCCACTTCTGAAATTAAACGGCTGTCTGAAAAGTTAACGTCCATTCCACACGATTTTGTTCTTCATCCGCTTGTTCAAAAAGTGATTAACGATCGTGCTGCAATGGGGCGTGACGAGTTGCCCCTAGATTGGGGTATGGCCGAGCATCTTGCATTTGCTTCACTGGTCAACTCTGGCTATGCAGTTCGTATTACGGGTCAAGATTGTGGTCGTGGTACGTTTACGCACCGTCACGCTGTGTTGCATCATCAAGGCCGTGAAAAGTGGGACGAGGGTATTCACATTCCTCTTAAGCACATTTCTGAAGGTCAAGGTCCGTTTACGGTGATCGACTCTGTACTTTCCGAAGAGGCCGTGCTGGGTTTTGAATATGGTTATTCCACCGCAGAACCCAATTCATTGGTTATTTGGGAAGCGCAGTTTGGCGACTTTGCCAATGGCGCACAAGTCGTAATCGACCAATTTATTAGTTCTGGTGAAGTCAAATGGGGTAGGGCTTCTGGCTTGGTTCTCATGTTGCCTCATGGCTATGAAGGGCAGGGTCCAGAGCATTCGTCTGCACGGATTGAACGCTTTTTACAGCTTTGTGCTGAAAATAATATTCAAGTCGTGCAACCTACAACGCCAGCCCAAATTTTCCATTTGTTGCGTCGTCAAATGATTCGCGCATTTAGAAAACCATTGGTCATTATGACGCCTAAATCGTTGTTGCGTCACAAAGAGGCAGTTTCAACGCTGAAAGACTTGTCTCAAGGCCAGTTTAAAACAGTAATTGGCGAAACCGCTGAATTAAAAGCTGATAAAGTGAAACGGGTTGTGGTGTGTTCAGGTCGGGTATATTTTGATTTAATTGCCAGCAGGCGCGAGCGTAAAATAAACGACACGGCGATTATTCGAATCGAACAGATGTACCCATTCCCTCATAAATCGTTCAGCACCGAGCTGGCTAAGTTTCCAAAAGCAACCGAAGTGGTGTGGTGTCAAGACGAACCGCAAAACCAGGGGCCTTGGTTTCAAATTCAGCACAATATTTTAGAGCATTTATTCGAAGGGCAAAAGCTCGGCTATGCAGGCCGTCCACCTTCTGCGTCACCCGCAGTCGGGTATTATGCCAAACATGTTGAACAGCAAAAACAGTTAATCGACAGTGCCCTTGGAAAATTAAAAGGTCTTGTTCTTACTAAATAGTTTGAATTAGGCTTAAGTTGATTTCAACGTAAGCCTTTTCAGTTGCAAAAAAGGAAATTCTTATGGCTATTATTGAAGTTGTTGTTCCACAGCTTTCAGAGTCGGTTGCTGAAGCAACCTTGTTAAGTTGGAATAAAAAAATTGGCGATGCAGTTAATCGTGACGAAAATTTGATTGACATCGAAACCGATAAAGTGGTTCTTGAAGTGCCTGCACCCCAGGCTGGTGTTTTGGTGGAAGTGTTGCAGTCCGATGGCGCAACCGTGGTTGCTGGTCAAGTGCTTGCTCGCATCGACACCGCAGCAACTGCTGGTGCACCTGTCGCGCAATCTGTACCTACCAAAGCCACTGTGGCTGTTCAGCCCGCGCCTGTGGTTGCGCAAGCGGTCGATCAGTCCGGCAAGGTCGCTTTACCTGCAGCCGCAAAAATGATGACAGAAAACAATCTGTCACCCAGCCAAATTCAGGCAAGTGGAAAGGGCGGTCGCATTACCAAAGGTGATGTGATCAACACGCTTGAAAAGCCAGCCACATCACCAGCCCCAGTAGCGTCTCAATCTGTTCCTGTGGCAAAGCCAGTGTCTTTATTGCCTGAAGTAAAAGCACCTCTTGACCCTTCAACATTAATCGAAGGTCGCCCCGAGCAACGCGTACCCATGAGCCGTTTGCGAGCCCGCGTTGCTGAGCGTTTGGTACAGTCTCAGCAAACCAACGCCATATTAACAACGTTCAACGAAGTGAATATGAAACCGGTGATGGACTTGCGTAATAAATACAAAGATAAATTTGAAAAAGAACATTCAGTCAAACTCGGTTTTATGGGCTTTTTTGTCAAAGCAGCCGTTGCTGCACTGAAAAAATATCCCATTTTAAATGCCTCGGTCGATGGTTCCGACATTGTTTACCATGGTTATTTCGATATTGGTATTGCAGTGGGTTCACCACGCGGTTTGGTGGTGCCAGTGATTCGTAATGCTGACCAAATGAGTGTGGCCGACATTGAACTTAAAATTGCTGAATATGGTCAAAAAGCCAAAGATGGCAAACTAAGCTTAGACGAATTAACCGGTGGTACTTTTTCTATCTCCAATGGTGGTGTGTTTGGTTCTATGCTGTCAACGCCTATTATTAATCCACCCCAGTCTGCCATTTTAGGGATTCATGCCACGAAAGAGCGTCCGGTTGTAGAAAATGGTGAGATCGTTATTCGCCCCATCAATTATTTAGCCATGTCGTACGATCACCGCATTATCGATGGTCGTGAAGCAGTGCTTGGTTTAGTGGCGATGAAAGATGCACTCGAAGACCCTGCTCGTTTGTTATTAGATTTATAAAAGGGTAAAACAATGAGTCAAGAATTCGATGTGGTTGTGATTGGCGCAGGCCCAGGCGGTTATATTGCTGCCATTCGGGCTGCACAATTGGGTTTGAAGGTGGCCTGTATCGAAGGCAATGCCTACGACGACCCCAAAGGGCAACCTCGATTAGGTGGTACGTGTTTAAACGTGGGTTGCATTCCCTCTAAAGCCTTGTTGGCCTCTTCTGAAGAATTTGAAAAAATTCAACACCATGTGGCTGAACATGGCATTAGCGTGTCGGGTGTTCAAGTCGATGTGCAAACTATGGTCAAGCGCAAAGACGACATTGTCAGCAAAATGACAGGTGGCATTCAGTATTTGTTTAAGAAAAATAAAATCACTTCGATCAATGGTTGGGCCAGCTTTAAAGGCAAAACAGAAAGTGGTTTTGAATTAACTGTGCAAAACGGTCAGCAATTAGAATCCGTGTCGGCTAAAAAAGTAATTATCGCTACGGGTTCGAAGGCTCGGCATTTGCCTGGCATTGCTGTTGACAATCAAATGATTTGCGACAACGAAGGTGCTTTAAAATTCCACAGTGTGCCTAAGCGTTTAGGTGTGATTGGTGCAGGCGTTATCGGTTTAGAATTGGGTTCGGTGTGGCGTCGTTTAGGCGCAGAAGTCACGGTTCTCGAAGCCATGCCAACCTTTTTGGCGGCCTGCGACACGGCGGTTAGTAAAGAAATGCAAAAAATTCTAACCAAGCAAGGTTTAAATTTTAGCTTCGGCGTTAAAATCAAGGAAGTCAAAGCCACTAAAAAATCAGTGTCTGTGATTTACGAAGATGATGCTGGCAAAGAACAAAAATTGGTGTGCGACAAATTAATTGTTTCGGTGGGGCGTGTTCCAAACACCGAGGGTTTAAATCTTCAAGCCGTTGGTTTGTCGACTAACAATAAAGGGCAAATCGACGTAGATGCACACTGCCAAACTTTGGTTTCGGGCATTTATGCTGTTGGCGATGTGGTGCGTGGCGCCATGCTTGCCCATAAAGCCGAAGAAGAGGGCGTGATGGTTGCCGAAATTTTGGCAGGCCAAGCAGGCCATTGCAATTACAACACCGTGCCTTGGGTTATTTATACCTCACCCGAAGTGGCCTGGGTGGGCAAAACAGAGCAAGAACTTAAAGAGCAAAAGGTCAGCTACAAATCCGGCCAGTTTCCTTTTATGGCCAACGGCCGTGCGTTGGGTTCAGGCAGTTCAGAAGGTTTTGTTAAAGTGCTTGCCGATGCAAAAACCGACGAAGTATTGGGTGTCCACATCGTCAATGCGCATGCTTCCGATCTTATTGCTGAAGCCGTGATGGCGATGGAATTTAAAGCCTCTTCGGAAGACATTGGTCGCATTTGTCACGCTCACCCCAGTTTGTCTGAAGTCATGAAAGAAGCCGCTCTCGCTTGTGACAAACGTCAACTCAACATGTAAACCGTTCAATAGCCTGCACCCTTTCTGGGTGTTGGCTATTGACTATAACCGCAACCATTTACACGTTGTTTCATCGGAATTACTGTGAACGTTACTGAGTATTACGAACAGTCACTTGCCGCACGAGGTTATAAAGCGGATTCGGCGCAACGTCGAACCATCGACCGCATGCAACAGTTCTATGATGACTTTGTGTTTTTTAAGAAAGCCAAGCAATCTATTATTTCGCGTCTTTTAACACGCCCCCAAGTGCCTCAAGGTCTTTATTTGTGGGGTGGGGTTGGTCGCGGCAAAAGTTTTTTAATGGATTGTTTTTATTCCGTAGTTCCTATTCAGCGTAAAATTCGCATTCATTTTCATGAGTTTATGCGAGATGTTCACGCCGAGCTAAACGAGTTAAAAGGCAAACAAGACCCACTGGATGCCGTTGCAAAAAATATTGCAAAAAAATACCGCTTAATTTGTTTCGATGAGTTTCATATTTCCGACATTGCTGATGCCATGATTCTTCATCGTCTATTAACGGGTTTGTTTCAAAACGGTGTTACGTTTTTAATTACCTCCAATTACGCCCCCAAAGACTTGTACCCCAATGGCTTACATCGTGATCGCTTATTACCCGCCATCGAACTGCTGTGCAGCAACTTGTCGGTGCTGAATGTCGATGCAGGCATTGATTACCGCGTGCAAACATTGGAGCGCTTAAACACCTTCATTACCCCAATCACTCTCGAAACCCACAACCAATTAAGCCAAGCGTTTGATCAACTTGCCGAAATTGAAGACGAAGAACCCATGATGCACATTGAAACGCGAAGCTTTGCAGCTGTTCGGCGTGCAGGCAGTATTATTTGGTTCGATTTTCGGGTGTTGTGCGGTGGTCCTCGCTCACAAAATGATTATTTAGAAATTGCTCAGCAGTTTTCGACAGTGATTGTTTCAAACGTTCCTAAAATGAATGCGGGCATGGCCAGCGAAGCACGTCGTTTTACATGGTTAATCGACGTGTTATACGATCACAAAGTGAAAATTATTTTTTCATCCGATGTGCCCGCCAACGACTTATACATCGAAGGTGCAATGGCCAACGAGTTTTCTCGAACGGTGAGCCGAATTATGGAAATGCAGACCCAGCAATACCTTGAAACCCCCAAGCGTGATGCGGTGAGGATGTGAGGTGTTTGTAGTGGTTGCTTGTCATCAATATCTAGACTAAACTTTAACGGGAGTCTGTGGATGTCCCGCTCTCACCATCGCGTGATGATGGATCCACGTGCAAAAAGTCGGCACCACTTTCGGGTGGCGTTTGGATTAGCGGTTGCTCGTGTTGTTGTTTGGTGAATTTAGTTGTGTTTGGAGTGTCGCATTGGGGTTAAGCAAATTTCAAGAATCGCTTCTAGTTATCAGTGCTATAAAAACGATATTAGAATCCGATTTACGCGTTTTCAAAAGATATATTAAAGATGAAGATCTTAAATTCTCCTTAAACAACAAGATGTTAGTCGATATAAGTTCTTTTCTCGATGAGTGGAAGCGTTTTGAGACCTACGCCAAGGATGATGAGCGCATTAAAGAAACAATGAAAATTACGGCCCCGGCTATTAAACGTTTGCTTAGATGGACGGGAATTAAGGGGATGCGAAATACCATGTTGGCTCATGGTTTTCGAGATCGCGGTAATGGTGGTAAACCCACGTGTTTGGAGGCTCGATATTTTGATGCTGATGTTCCGACTACATACGAAGAAGATTTGAGCTACATAGATTTATATTTTAGATTTTTTGAAAGGACGACCCGAAAGGAGTAGCACTAAAAAGCACTTGAGATTATATCTAATTTGATATATTCTTGCGGGGATGAAAAAACAAGAAAAACCGTTAGTTTGGCTTTATGGGGAAGTGAAGTCACCGCCATTCTCCCGAGAAGCTCGACTTGAAGTTGGTTTCTTGCTGCGCAAATTGCAGTCTGGCGACAATTTAAGTTTGCCTCAATCGCGTCCAATGCCGAGTGTTGGCAAGGGGTGCCATGAATTGCACATCATCGACATCAACTTAACTTGGCGAATTATCTATCGTTTGGATGATGATGCTCTCGTTATTCCCGAGTTTTTTGCAAAAAAGACGTAAACAACCCCAAAAAGCATCATTGACCTTTGTAAGGCTCGATTAAGGAGGTACGAAAATGAAAGCAGCTAAAAAACGAAAACTTGAGGCAAGTGGTTGGAAAGTTTCGAGCGTTGCTGATGTTCTATCCCTATCCGAAGAGGAAGAAGCTTACATTGAACTCAAGCTTTCTCTAGCAGAAGGCCTTAAAGAGCTTCGCACGAAAGAAAAAATAACTCAAGCTGAATTAGCAAAGAAAATTCATTCAAGTCAGCCACGTGTCGCCAAAATGGAGGCGGGTGATGCCAGTGTGAGCGTAGACCTTTTGATTAAATCAATTTTTGCACTGGGAGCCACTAGAAAGGACTTAGCTAAATTCATAAGCTAAAATATAGCGGTTGGTTTAATTTTGACTAAGTCATCTAAGCGGTCAACATTTTCTTGTTTGATTGCGTAAGCCTACATCTGCTCTAGGGTACACTCGAGTTTTTTTATAAGTTAATTTAACTTTTTCAAGTTCTTAAAAATCTGCAGAAATTATCATAATTAACCTTATTAGCACTGTCAAAGTGATTTTTGATTCGCTGGTGAAACATACTGGTTAATGGTTGCCAACAAGCTTAAAAACATGATAAATTGAATCATTAATAGATCATAAGAAATCTATACGATTCACTTATAAACCAAATTAAAGTCATGCCCAAAGTATCAGTACGCACCTATTCTCGCTACAGCCAAGAGGCGGTTGCTCTTCTTGGCAACCTCATCCGTGTGGCACGCAAAGAGCGTAAAATGACCGCGCAAGAAGTGGCTGACCGTGCCGGAATCTCGCGCGGGTTGCTACAACGCATAGAGAAAGGCGACCCTAAATGCGAACTGGGGGCAACCCTCGAAGTTGCCACCATTGTTGGCCTCAAACTCTTCGATGCGGAAGCGAGTTCGCTCACCAAACATATTCGCCAGACCGAAGACAAGTTGGCGCTTCTGCCAAAGTCTGTGCGCAAAACAGTAAAGCTTGCCGACGATGACTTCTAACAATGCGGATCAAGAAGCCTATGTCTGGATATGGCTACCCGAAGCAACCGAACCTATTGTGGCTGGAAAACTCGAAGCCAACGATCAGGGCAATGTGCAGTTTAACTACGGTAAGATGTAATAGTCTTAATTTAATCT
>DIYC01000076.1:0-5461 GCA_002428895.1 Burkholderiales bacterium UBA6064
AGCAGCATTCACAATTCGGTACACTGGGGTTTTCAGAGTTTCAGCCCAAAGTGCATCGCCTACTCTGGGCGATCCAAAGGTGTAACAGGCTGCAATACCACCTGTATGTTTAATTTTTTTTGCTGCTACAGTGGCTAACGCACCGCCTAAACTATGGCCTGTAATAAACAGTGGTTTGGCTTGATATTCTGGTTGCTTTAGTACAGAAATTATATCGATAAAAATCGAATTAAATGCGTGATAAAAACCAGAATGAATGTTGCCCCCTGATTCGCACTTCATTCTGACCGCATGTGCATCTGATTTAAGGTCTTGTACACTATTGCCCTCTGTGCCCCTAAACGCTAAAAATAAGTATTCGTCATTATTCAGTAAAATAGCTTGTGTGCCTTGGTGGTCAAAGGTTTTAATTAATCTTAAATTTAAAAATTCAATGTTTTCAATTAGTTTATTTAACTCTTGTACTGGGTCGTAGCCTACCCAATCAATTAAACGCATTAACGGCTCTACTTTTTTTTCTTTGAGTAATCGTTGGACTTCTTTGATTAATAGTTCTTGCGAGGTGTTTTTAAATAAGGAGTTAAATTTAATATAAGACAATTCAGCGATACACGCCAGGAGCCAAGCAGTGCGGTCACTGTAGGCTTGACGGTACTTAGGCAATGGTTGGCTTAATAACTGTTTAGTTTCTTCAGCTTCTTGGGGTGTATTAATTAGGATGCTGGGCATGTGAATGACTCTGAATTAAATGGGTAAGCAGGGCTACGATGCTTTTGATGACACGTTCGATGTGTTGCACTCTATCGTCAATTGGGTGGGCTGTTAGGTTCAACGTATACCTTTTTCAGAAAAACGATTGACTTTTAACAACACAAATAAAGCACCCGCACCGCCTTGTTTTTCAGGGGCTTGACAAAAAGCCAACACGGGTTTGAACTGAGGTAACCAGTGTCGCACTTTTTCTTTTAATAATGCGCCTGAATCTAATTGCCGACTTAAGCCTTTACCATGAATAATTTGTACGCATTTTAAACGACTGCGTATGCACGATTCAATAAATTCGTGAACAGCAACCCGAGCTTCTTCCAGCCTGTAACCATGCAGATCAAGCTGTGCTTGAATCAGCCAATCGCCCCTTGCTAATTGGCGCATGGTTTGTTGATTAATGCCAGGCCTCTTAAACAGAGAGTTATCGCCGAGTTGCGCAAGTGTCACGTCTTCCCAGTGGTCGGAGAGTTCAGGCAGCCCGATGGGTAAGTCTTTGTCGTTGCGGTCACTGTTGAAGCGGTTATTCTTGAGTTTAATCGGTTCTGGTTTTTTCTTGTTAATTTGTATTCGATCAGTTTGTTTCAGGGGTGTAACGTGCTGCATCGCTTGATGAAACAAATGTGCGTCGTTAACAAACTCAAAGTCGCTGAGTGCTTTAACAGATGTTGTAGGGGGTCTGTTTTTAGGCATCGGTTTGCTTTTAACTCAGTGTAAAAAGCAAGAACATTATGATTCTTGGCTTTCAAGCCAGCGTTGTGCATCTAAGGCGGCCATGCATCCAGTTCCTGCGCTAGTGATAGCTTGCCGGTATACGTGATCTTGTACGTCACCTGCTGCAAATACGCCCTCCACACTGGTCATGGTTGCCAAACCATTTAAACCGCTTTTAGTAACGATGTAGCCATTTTGCATTTTGAGTTGGCCTGCAAAAATACCGGTGTTGGGCTGATGACCAATCGCAATAAAGACACCATGCAAACGAATTTCTTCAGGATGTTGGTTCAGTGCAGATTTAATTCGTATACCGGTAACCCCTGATTGATCGCCTAAAATTTCATCCAAGGTGCTGTGCCAGCGAATTTGAATTTTACCTTCTTTAACTTTTTCGTTGATCTTATCAATTAAGATGGCTTCGGCCTTAAAACGATCGCGACGGTGAATTATGGTTACTTTTTTAGCAATATTTGATAAATACAAGGCTTCTTCAACAGCCGTGTTGCCCCCACCAATCACTGCAACTTCTTGGTTTTTGTAAAAAAAACCATCGCAAGTAGCGCATGCTGAAACCCCTTTACCGGCAAACTTTTCTTCAGAAGGAATGCCTAAGTATTTAGCTGATGCGCCTGTTGCGATAATCAGCGCATCGCACGTGTAGTGACCATTATCGCCTGTTAGTTGAAAAGGGCGTTGACTTAAGTTCACCGTATTGATGTGGTCAAATATAATTTCAGTATTAAATCGTTCTGCATGCGCTAAAAAACGCTGCATCAGTTCTGGTCCTTGTACCCCTTCTGCGTCGGCAGGCCAATTGTCTACATCGGTTGTGGTCATTAATTGCCCACCTTGCGCCACCCCAGTAATTAAAACAGGATTTAAATTAGCCCTTGCAGCATACACAGCGGCGGTGTAACCTGCTGGGCCTGATCCTAAAATAAGAACTTTAGCGTGGCGTGCGTCGTTTGTTTGTGTCATTCTTTCCTCTTTTAATGTGTCAGCTAGACCCAGACTGGAAATCGTGTCAAGATCTTTGTCAAAATACTAACTTATGATTATAAATTGCATTGGGAGATTACGCCTGTCGTGAATACAAGGACTACGCAAAATACAGGTGCTATTCGGATTAACAAGCTTCTTTTAGAAGTCAGATGGCTCACGTTACTTATTTTATCCATTTACTTGGTTTTAATTTTAGGTTCTTATTCGCCCAGTGATGACAGTTTTTTAATGAATACTGGAAGCCATAATATTCAAAATTTTGGTGGACGTCTAGGCGCGTTTGTTTCCGATTTGCTTTACTTTTTAAGTGGCTATTCAGCCTATGTGCTGGTTTTTCTATTGTTGTGGTTACTTTGGCAAGCCAAACAACAAGCGATTCAAATTGATTTGCCTCAAGCCTCAGACGTAGAGCCATTGCCGAAGTGGGTTCCTTTTGTTCGCCCAATCGCATTTTGTGCGTTGTGGTTGGGTTTAATGGGGTTAGAAAGTCTATCGATTGTGTCAGGTCAAAATTTACCCGAAGGGACTGGTGGAATTTTAGGGCAAGCGATTTCGGGTTTTTTAAAATCGCTGGTTGGTTTACCTGGTAGTGTGATGTTTTTACTGTTATTGACCGCAACCGGTTTATCTGCATTTTTAGGGGTTAGTTGGGCGGTTATGTCCGAAGAGATTGGGTATCAGCTTGAGCGTATTTATTTTGGCACCAAATATTTTTGGGCGACTCGTAAAGATCGACAAGCAGGTAAAAAAATTGCTTTGCAACGGGTTGTTAAAGTCGAAGAAGAGCGCGAAAAAAAGGCGGAACATCTACCGTTTCGAATTGAACCGAGTTCACCCAAAGTTGAACCTTCTCCTCGCGCTATTAAAGAAAAACAGCAACCTTTATTTGAAGAAATCGAAACTGATAAATTGCCCCCTTTGCGTTTGTTGGACGAAACCCCGCAAGTGATTGAAACAATTTCTGAAGACACGCTTGAATACACCTCGCGTTTAATCGAAAAAAAATTGTCTGACTTTGGGGTTCAAGTTCAAGTGGTGGCGGCGATGCCTGGGCCAGTGATTACTCGTTTTGAAATTGAACCTGCTGCTGGTGTTAAAGGTTCACAAGTGGTGAATTTAGCCCGTGATTTAGCGCGTGCTTTATCACTGCATTCGATTCGAGTGGTGGAAACCATTTATGGTAAAAATCTGATGGGGCTTGAGTTGCCCAATCCAAGGCGTCAAATGGTCAAGTTGACTGAAATTTTAGGCTCAGATATTTACAGTAAATCGGCTTCAGCCTTAACCATGGCGTTGGGTAAAGATATTTCGGGAAAAGCAGTGGTAGCTGATTTAGCTAAAATGCCTCATTTATTAGTGGCAGGTACAACTGGCTCGGGTAAATCGGTGGGTATTAATGCCATGATTTTATCCTTGTTGTATGGCAGCACCGCCCAAGAAGTTAGACTTATGTTAATCGACCCAAAAATGCTTGAAATGAGTGTTTATGAAGGCATTTCACACTTACTGTGCCCAGTAGTGACCGACATGCGTCATGCCGCCAACGGTTTAAATTGGGCGGTGAATGAAATGGAAAAAAGGTATCGCTTAATGAGCCATTTAGGTGTGCGAAATATTGCAAGTTACAACAATAAAATTCGTGAGGCTAAAAAGAAAGAAGAATCTATCCCCAACCCGTTTAGTTTAACGCCTGATGCGCCCGAGCCACTCGATATACTTCCTTTGATTGTCATCGTCATTGATGAGTTGGCAGATTTAATGATGGTGGTGGGTAAAAAAATTGAAGAGCTGATTGCACGGCTTGCACAAAAAGCAAGAGCAGCAGGTATCCATTTAATTTTAGCCACACAAAGACCATCAGTCGATGTGATTACTGGTTTAATCAAGGCCAACATTCCGACTCGAATTGCTTTTCAGGTGTCATCAAAAATCGATTCACGAACTATTTTAGATCAAATGGGTGCAGAAGCCTTGTTGGGTCAGGGCGACATGTTGTATTTGCCTCCGGGGTCGGGTAACCCACAGCGAATTCATGGCGCTTTTGTGTCTGACGATGAAGTTCACCGCGTGGTTGAATACCTCAAAGAAAAGCATGGCGAACCCAATTACATTGAAGGTATTCTTGAAGGTGGCACTGCCAACGATGAAGCCACGGGTGTGTTTGATGGCGGCAATGTCGATGGTGAAAAAGATGCTTTATACGATCAAGCTGTATCGATTGTATTAAAAAATAAACGGGCCTCAATTTCTTATGTGCAACGTAATCTAAGAATTGGCTACAATCGGGCAGCGCGATTACTTGAAAGTATGGAGCAAGCAGGTATTGTGTCAGCCATGCAATCGAACGGTAATCGAGAAATTCTTGTGAAGCAAGAATTGGTGCAAGATTAAAGTATCAATGTCAGCAACGCGACGCTTTAAGTGATCATTTAAGTCTTTGTGATTCAGGTAGTTACAATGTATAAATTTAAAAGGGAGTTTAAGTTGTTTGTTATTCGGTTAATCGCCTTTTTTTATTTTGGTTTAATCGCTTCGTGGGCGATGGCAAATAACCTTGCCAGCCAGCAATTGGCTCAGTTTAATCAAACTGTTCAAACAGCTCGTGGCGAGTTTACTCAGATTGTTTTTTCACAAACAGGAAAAATTAAACAACAAAGTCAAGGGGTTTTTTCTTTTTCTCGCCCAGGGAAATTTCGTTGGCAAATTACCGATCCTTTTCCGCAAACGATTGTTTCTAATGGTAAACAGGTTATCACCTACGACCCCGATCTTGAGCAAGCCTCCATTCGTTCTGCCAATTCTGCATTAGAGTCAACTCCTTCTGCCTTGTTGTTTGGGCAAGCGCAGCTAGATCGTTTGTTTAAAATGACTAATGTTGAAAAATCGTTGGGTGATTTAAATTGGCTTGAAGCCGAGCCATATGATTCAAGTGGGCTTTTTAATCAAATTCGTATAGGTTGGCGCGAGCAATTACCTC
>DIYC01000076.1:5643-6567 GCA_002428895.1 Burkholderiales bacterium UBA6064
GTACTCGAAATTTCTGATTCGTTGGGGCAAGTCACCCGTCTTACCTTATCGAATTGGGAAACTCAGGTCGAATTTAAACCCACTGAGTTTGAACTTGAACTGCCTCCAGGCGTTGATTTACTTGAGATTAATTAAAAATGCAGCCTTTGGCAGAGTTAATGCGGCCACGGCAGTGGCAAGATATTTTGGGGCAAGAGCATTTGTTAGGGCCTGGTAAGCCCCTGCGACATGCGGTTGAAGGGCATGAGGGTCTACATTCGCTTATTTTATGGGGCCCTCCGGGTACGGGCAAAACATCGTTGGCGCATTTATTGGCTAAAGCCAGTGGCGCAGAATGTGTGGCGTTGTCTGCGGTGTTTTCAGGTGTTAAAGAAATTCGCCAAGCCGTTGAGCAAGCCAAACAAAACCAATATTACAATTCAACTCAATTGGTTTTATTTGTTGATGAAATTCATCGATTTAATAAAACGCAACAAGATGCTTTATTGCCTTATGTTGAATCGGGTTTAATCATTTTAATTGGAGCTACCACTGAAAACCCGTCTTTTGAAGTAAATGTGGCGCTACTTAGTCGTGTAAGTGTTTATGTGGTTTCCTCATTAAAAGCAAATGATTTTAATAAGTTACTTGAAAATACTCAATCTAGATTTAACTTTAATTTTACGCTTGAACCTGAAGTTCAAAAACTATTAATTCACGCTTCGAGTGGCGATGCTCGTCGCTATTTAGGTTTGCTCGACTTGTGTATTAAATCAAATAGAAGTAACACAAATACTAAAATACAAGTCATTGATAAAGAACTATTAATGCAAGTTATGCCTGAGGTGGTTAAACGTTTTGATCAGCATGGCGACCAGTTTTACAATCAAATTTCGGCTTTACATAAATCAGTTCGTGGTTCATGCCCTGATGCAGCCTTGTATT
>DIYC01000076.1:6779-12351 GCA_002428895.1 Burkholderiales bacterium UBA6064
GATTACTTGAAGCAGGTGTTGATCGTGGTTATTTAAGCCGACGCCTCATTCGAATGGCTTGGGAAGACATTGGATTAGCAGACCCGCGTGCCATTTCTCTCGCCCAAGACGCGGCTACTACCTATGAACGTTTGGGTAGCCCCGAAGGCGAATTAGCGCTGGCTCAATGCGTGATTTATTTAGCAGTGGCTGCTAAAAGTAATGCTGGTTATTTGGCTTACCAACGCGCTACGGAGTTTGTTAAACACACTTCTGCGAGTGAAGTTCCTCTGCATTTACGAAATGCACCCACAGTGCTCATGAAACATTTAGGTTACGGAAAAAATTACCATTATTCTCATGATTCGGCTGAAGGTGTTTCGGCTTTTCAGAGTTATTGGCCCGATGATATAAAACCTGAATTTAGCTTTTACGAGCCCACTCGAAGAGGCTTAGAAATTAAAATCGCAGAACAATTGGATCAACTTAAAAAAAAGATGGCTTAGAACTTTTATTGCCTTAATCATTTAAAAATAAATAGGTTTCTTTATGATAGATATTCAAGCACTTAGAAAAGACATCACACAAGTTAGTGCAGCGCTGGCTAGGCGCGGGTTTGCCTTAAACGTTGATCAATACAATACATTTGAAGCGGAACGCAAGCAACTACAAACTGAAACTGAGCAATTACAAGCCAAACGCAATAGCTTATCGAAGCAAATTGGACAATACAAAACCAAAGGCCAAGATGTCACTGAATTGTTGCATGAAGTAGGTTTACTCGGTGATCATTTAAAAACCAATGAACTTAAACTAGCCGATTTGCAAAAGGAGTTCAATCAATTTTTATTAGGCATACCTAACCTTCCACAAAGTTCTGTTCCCGAGGGTCGTAGTGAGCAAGACAATGTGGTGGTGCGTCAATGGGGGAAGCCTAAAGCGTTTCCGTTTCAGATTAAAGACCACGTTGACCTTTGTGAACCTCTCGGCATGCGTTTTGATCTTGCCGCCCAATTGTCGGGTTCTCGTTTTGTTGTGCTTCAAGGTGAAATGGCGCAGCTTCATCGGGCGTTAATTCAATTGATGCTTGATCAGCATACGCAGCACAACGGTTATGTCGAACATTATACGCCTTACATTGTTCAAGGTGAAACCATGCAGGGTACTGGGCAATTGCCTAAATTTGCCGATGATTTGTTTTCGGTTAAAAAGGGTGGTCAAGACAGTGACGCACAAGATTTGTATTTAATTCCAACCGCTGAAGTCACGCTCACTAATTTGGTGGCTAATCAGATTATTCAACAAGCCGATTTACCGATCAAAATGACTGCACATTCACCTTGCTTTCGTTCCGAAGCAGGCAGTTATGGGCGCGACACACGGGGTTTAATTCGGCAACACCAATTCGACAAAGTAGAAATGGTTCGGATTGAAAAACCAGAAAATTCTGACCAGGCACTTGAAGAAATGACTGCACATGCAGAAAGTATTTTGCAAAAACTGAATTTACCTTATCGGGTTTTAGCGTTATGTACAGGTGATATGGGGTTTTCAGCAGCTAAAACTTACGATTTAGAAGTCTGGGTTCCTTCTCAACAAACTTATCGAGAAATTTCTTCCTGCTCAAATTGTACCGATTTTCAGGCCAGACGCATGAAGACGCGCTATAAAACTGAAAACGGTAAGCCCGAATTGGTTCATACTTTAAATGGCTCAGGGTTGGCTGTAGGTAGAACTCTTGTGGCCTTAGTTGAAAACAATCAAACTGAAGAAGGGTTTATCCAAATACCTGAAGCACTTCAGCCTTACTTGGGCGGGAAAAAGCGTCTCGGATAAAAAAATTGCCTCAAAAGAGGCAATCGAAGTGAATTGCGTTTGCACGCATTTGGAGGTAAGTGTTAAAAAGAAACAGTTACTTAGCACCCACTGTTCCAATAATATTTTCAAGAAATTTTTTGCTTTGTGTAATTTCATAAACCGTTGCATCAACACCATTACGTGCTGCAATTAAACGTAAATAGCGTCTTAAACGACGTACATCGGTTTTATCCCAGTGTACCTCAAGAGACGAAATGTGTAATTTTTTGTTCACGATATTGCGTGGACTTAAGAAGGCTAAATCAACTAAAGCAACTCGAGGTAATCCCTTGTTGCCTAAAGGGTCAAACTCAGAGAAACATACCAAAAAAACATCTTTGCGGGTTATTTTGGGTTTTTCTTGCATGGCCTCGTAAAACAGTGAGCAAGTAGACCAAGTTAAACCACACTGGCGAACCATGAATGAAATACAGGCTTGGTCAAAATCAGCCCCTTCTTTAGGGAGGTCTGAATAAGTAACTTCTTCATTTAAAAACGTATCGTTTAAACTTGAGTCTAACGAATCAATAATTAAAGAGTTTTTTAATTTTGAAACAATTGGCTTAGAGCTTAGTAAGTGAAATAAGCAGTAAGATCGGGTCAAACGCTTTGCGATGGAACTCATTCATGACTCCAAAATAATGTCACACAATAAAGTGAATACAATCCAGTTAAAAGAACCGTTTTCAAAACTTTAGTGCGTTTAGACCCGAGAAAGTTTCAATTATTTAAAAATATTATGCAACCTTACCTACTTTCTCTGATTCCTTGGTCAAAATTTCTTCTGATAAGTCTGTCCAATCAGGATTAAGCGACTCAATTAGCAGCAAACGCATGTCTCTAGGCCAATTTCTGACTCGTCTAATCCTAGCTCTAAATTTTTCCTCATCGTCCCATACTTCAAAATAAACCAATCGATCTAGGCGGTGGTAGTGCGCGTAGTCTCTTCGTTTACCTTCCAAATGTTCTTGCATACGTGTCGCTAGGCAGTTTGTGTCACCCAGGTAAAGTGGACCATTTGGTTTGCTGTTAGAAAGCATGTATAGCCAATATTCTTTTTGGTTTGGTGATACATCGCTGCTTGATGGTTTTCCAGTTGGCATAAGTGACTTATCCTCCTCAACAGGTTAATGAAAATACTAAAATTGCATTTATCCTTAACTCAATTGTACGATTTATACCTATAAAGGTGTAAAGTACGTAACTCTTTTGGGTGTAATTTTTTGTCTTATCAGTGAACTTCCTTACTGATATAGTTAGATCATCCAACTATTTCAACTATTTAACTATGTATTCAGCAATCATGATTGATGGCCCGTTTTTTCTGCGGCGCATACGAGAAATTTTCCCTGCCCATGTGCATCACGACTATAAATTAGTTGCTGATTTAGTGTGGCGGTTATCTGCAGCGCACTTGTTTGAGCGCAACCAACCGAAACGGCATTTATATCGAATTTTCTATTATGATTATCAATTGCTTGCAGGGGTTCATTTGGGACCCGTGCTGAAAGACACGCAGTCTTATCTCGACAACGCAAAAATAAACTTTCAATTGGCTTTTCATCGTCAATTGCAGCGTAAAAGAAAATTAGCAGTCCGGTTGGCTCACGAGTCGAATCCAACCCATTGGAAACTTACTCAAGAAGCCAATTCCTTATTGTTAGCCAATAAACTTCAGCACTCCGAGTTAAAAAACAGTCACTTTCAACCGGATAAGTACAGCCAGGGGTTTGAGTTAAAAATGGGCGTTGATCTTGCCACACTGGCTTACAAGCAGCAAGTTAAACAAGTCGTATTAATTATGGGCGATGCAAGCTTTACTGGTGCTGCCGAATTATTACGTCATGAAGGAATTGATGTGGTACTAGACCCGATGTGGCAAGATGTACCCGAAGATTTATTTTGTTATGTTGATGGTTTACGCTCTACTTGCCCAGCCAAAGATCGGGTCGATGATTTTCTTGCACGTCTTCATACAGACAATGATCCTACTTATGAAGGTGCTTAACAATTTGTGTTATCTTAATCCTGATAGAGCATTTACGGCACGATAGGTAGGCTCAGTTTTCAGATCAGTTTAGTACATCTAAATAGGCTTTTTTCTCCTTTTTCTCTCCAGGCTTCAACAATGCTGACATTGTTGTGCTTTACCAGCCGCCTATCTTGATGTAAATCTTTCGTTTGACTTGAAAACTCATTTTTTTATTTGATTCATTTTACTGAACGGGGGTGCGCACATGCGTGCTGTATTACGTGGATGGGCTGCAACCTTGGTATTTGCAGCCAGCACAGGGCTTGCACATGCCCAAACAGAAGGTTTGGAATTGGATTATCAATCTGCTTTTGAAAATTATTCTGCTTGGAAAGCGATTGAAGGTAAACGTGACTGGGTGGGTGCCAACCAAACAGTTCAGCAAATTGGGGGCTGGAGGTACTATGTGCGTGAACCTTTTTTAAGCCAAACGCAAAATTCTCAATCTCAGCCAAATCAAACTGGCTTGAAAATAATTCCGAACAACGAGCCTGCCCAGGTTCATCCGAACCGCACAGGGGGGCAACCATGATGCGTTTGCATAAACCTTCTGCCATGGTTCTGGCCGTCGTGGGTTTAACAGGTTGCGCTTCGGTCAACTTAAACCAATCGATGCAGACTCTGAATGACGTCACTGCGCCCATGGTCACTCAAACCTTAGTACTTGCTATCAATGACGGGCAGCGTCAACAGCTACGAGCACAAGCCGATGAATTGTTGGCAGCACCTCTGAATTTAAACTTAGCTGTTGACTTGATGTTAGTTAACAGTCCTGAGTTTCAAGTCTTGTTGGCTCAAGGTTACAGGGACTCTGCTTTGGCCGCACAATCAGGTCGTTTGCACAATCCAGTTTTTAATTTTGAACGCGTCACCGTGGGTGATGAGTTAGAAATAGGGCGATTGTTGAGCTTTGGTTTATTCGATTTACTCAGCTTGCCTTGGCGACAACAGGCGGTATCATTGCACCTTCACCGCGTCCAATTACAACTGGCTGCCGATGTGATTGCGCAAGTTGTTCAGGTACGTGCTGCTTGGGTTGATGCAGTGGTGGCCAAACAAAAACAACACTATGCACAGCAGGTGTACGACAATGCGCAGGCCAGTGCTACGCTTGCGCAACGAATGGAACAGGTGGGTAACTTCACCGCCATTGAGCGTATTCGCCAGCAATTGTTTTATTCCGATGCCACGTTAGGCTTGGCAAAAGCTCGGCAAGAGGCTGTTGCCACACGAGAAAAATTGGTGAGGTTATTGGGTTTAGACGAGCAACAATTTAAGCGATTAAAACTTCCGGATCGTTTACCCAATTTACCCGAAACATTTAAAAAGCCAGAAGAGGTGTCACAACAAGCCACTGCGCGGCTTGATGTTCAAATGGCTAAATCTGCTTACGATGCAGCGCTAAAAATTTCGGGTATTGAGTCGTTGAGTTCGTTTACTGACATCGAAGTGGGTATTCGTCGTGATTCTGTGTTTGACAGTGAGTCTGGCGACAAATCAAATCCAAAAGGGTATGAAGTTGATATTCAATTGCCTTTGTTTGATTGGGGCGGCTTAAAACGTGATGCTTTTTCAGCAGAAGTTTTGGCAAAAGCGAATACTTTGGAAGCAGTGATTCGGGCTGTTAATTCAAACCTACGCGAAAGTTATACCAACTACCGCACAGCGTACGATGTGGCCAAGCATTATCAAACTGAAGTTATT
>DIYC01000076.1:12496-12994 GCA_002428895.1 Burkholderiales bacterium UBA6064
TTATTCCCATGACTGAAATGTTGACTGAACAAAATACATACCGTTACAACGGTATGTTGATTGGTACCTTTGAATTGTTGGAAGACAGTCGTAACCAAGTTCGTCTTGTTGAGTCTTCAATTGATGCAGCGGCCAATTTTTTACGCGCTCAATTGGCGCTCGACGCCACATTAATTGGCAGCCCAAGCGACTTGAGTGTTGCGGTTTCAACTCAAAGTCAAGCCGTCAAAGCGACTGCAGGCCATTAAACCATTTGGAGAAAACAACATGAATTCCAGACGCAGTTTTTTTAAATTTGCAGGCCTTGCAGGGGGTGCTGTGGCTGCAGCCAGTGTGAGTAAGCTCAGTTTAGCAGGACTACCCGAACCTATTTTCCAAGACTCGCCCGACACCATGAACCCGTTAGTGCCTAACACTGGGCGGCCTTACAATCCCGTGGTCACTCTAAATGGCTGGACTTTACCTTGGCGCATGAACAATGGCGTTAAAGAATTTCCC
>DIYC01000076.1:13207-13521 GCA_002428895.1 Burkholderiales bacterium UBA6064
GTGGTGCGCGAAATGGCGCCCGGAATGATTGCTCACCTGTGGGGCTACAATGGCCAAAGCCCAGGCCCTACCATCGAAGTGGTGGAGGGTGATCGCGTCCGAATTTTTGTCACCAATAAACTACCTGAGCATACCAGTATTCATTGGCATGGCCAACGTTTACCCAATGGCATGGATGGGGTATCTGGTTTAAATCAGCCTGCCATCCCTTCAGGCAAAACATTTGTGTATGAGTTTATGGCAAAACGCCCGGGCACTTTTATGTATCATCCTCATGCCGATGAAATGGTGCAAATGGCCATGGGCATGATGGG
>DIYC01000076.1:13586-15790 GCA_002428895.1 Burkholderiales bacterium UBA6064
TGTGGCCGGTTTGAATCAGCCCGCCATTCCTGTGGGGAAGACCTACGTTTACGAGTTCGTGGCACGTCGTCCAGGAACGTTCATGTATCACCCCCATGCCGACGAAATGACACAGATGGCCATGGGCATGATGGGTTTTTGGGTGACACACCCTAAAACCAAACACCCCTGGATTCAAGAAGTAGACCGTGATTTTTGTTTTTTACTGAATGCTTATGACATTGATCCGGGTGCTTATACTCCAAAAATTATGACCATGCTCGATTTTAATTTATGGACTTGGAATAGCCGTCTATTTCCAGGTATTTCACCTTTGTGCGTGCGACACAATGATAAAGTACGCATTCGAATTGGTAATCTCACCATGACCAATCATCCCATTCATTTGCATGGTCATGAATTTGAAGTGACCGGCACCGATGGTGGCCCCACACCCATTGCCAGCCGTTGGCCAGAAGTCACCACCGATATTGCAGTGGGGCAAATGCGGCAAATTGAGTTTTTAGCCAACGAAGAAGGGGATTGGGCTTTTCATTGTCACAAAAGCCACCACACCATGAATGCCATGGGTCATGATGTGCCTACTTTAATTGGTGTCGATCATCGAGGAATTACCAAAAAAGTACAAGGGTTAGTTCCTGATTACATGGCGATGGGTGAGCGGGGTATGGCTGATATGGCCGAAATGAAGATGCCTCTTCCTGAAAATACTCTTCCCATGATGACTGGCGATGGGCCTTTTGGTTCGGTCGAAATGGGAGGCATGTTCAGCGTGCTCAAAGTGCGTAAAAACCAAAAACGTGGTGACTATTCTGATCCAGGTTGGTATTCTCACCCAGAAAGAACTATTGCCTTTGAGTACACAGGGTCTGCTGCTCCAAAACCTTTAACGTCCAATAAGGCGGGTGAAGCGATGATGTCGTCAAGTAATCTCCCCCAAGAAACCATTGAATTAAAAGTTAAAAAACCGCAAGGTCATCTGAGCCATTAAGGAGTTAAACATGAAGCTTAATTTAATTCAACAAACACATTCACTCATCTTCAGTGTGAGCCTACTGTTTTCTGTCAGTGTATTGGCTCACGGCCCTGTAGGGCACAATAATCAAAGTGAAATGACTTCTGCAGAAATAAAAAAAATTGATGCAAAAAATGGAACAATTACTCTAAAACATGAAGAAATTAAAAGTCTGAACATGCCCTCGATGACTATGGTTTTTTCAGTCAAAGACAAAACCCAACTAGAAAATCTGAATAAAGGCGATACAATCTGGTTTTTAGTTGATCAACGCTTAAACATTATTCAAATTGAAAAGAAGCAGTAATGAATTATAAAAATCTTTGGGTGTTATTTGCGGTTTGGGCGGTGCATGCATTTGCCATCTTGGTGGTGGCTTTTGTATTGCCGGGTATTCAAGTTAGTGGTTTGGGCGGTGCGTTTATCACTGCCTTGGTGTTGGGGTTATTGAATACCTTGGTTAAGCCTATTTTGCTTTTATTGACTTTACCTTTAACTGTCATTTCGCTAGGTCTATTTTATTTTGTTCTGAATGCACTCATGTTTTATTGGGTAGGCTATTTGCTCGATAGTTTTACTGTGGCAGGATTTTGGTCTGCATTGTTGGCCTCTTTTATTTATTCTTTGGCTGCTACTTTACTCACTAAGCTTTTTTTTAGCCCTAAAGTTAAGATAGAACGAATCTAACGGGCGAACAATTTGTTAGCAACCGCTACCCCCTAGTTTGCTGTAAAAGCAAGCTAAAGTTTTATCAGGTAGTCTGGAATTAACACAGTACAGCCTGTTGTGTGTCTGTTTTCAAGTGCGCTATGTGCGCGTGCTGCTTGACTTAATGGGTAGGTTCGGTTGACTTTAATTTTAATTTGATTGCTCAAAACCATGTCGAATAATTCGTTGGCGCTTTCAAGCAACTCATGTCGTTCGCTGGTAAATGCGGCTAAGGTAGGGCGAGTTAAAAACAACGCACCACGTTGTGCCAACATGGAAAGAGGGATAGGGTCTACTGGGCCACTGGCATTTCCAAAGCTAACCATTAAGCCACGTGGGCGCAAGCAATTTAAGCTGTCTACAAACGTAGCTTGACCAATGCTGTCGTATACAACCGGTAGGCCCTTGCCATCATGAAATGCTTTCACCTGTTCGCTAAAAGGTTCTTGGTTGATAACAACAACGTGATCGCAACCGTTGG
>DIYC01000076.1:15994-17484 GCA_002428895.1 Burkholderiales bacterium UBA6064
ACGTGATCGCAACCGTTGGCAGAAGCGATTTTTGCTTTTTCTTGAGTAGACACAGTGCCAATCACGGTGGCTCCTAGCGCTTTTGCCCATTGGCAAGCAATGCTACCCACGCCACCGGCAGCAGCGTGAAACAAAATTGTGTCTTGCGCTGAGACTGGGTACACTCGACGAAGCAAATACTGCGCGGTCAGACCTTTTAACATCATACAAGCGGCTAGTTCATAACTGATTGCATCGGGTAGTTGAATGGCATGCTGCGCAGGCAAATTGCGCACGGCACAGTAAGCACCGATTGGCCCGGTCGCGTAGGCCACTCGATCTCCCACTTTAAAATCTTTTACCGCTTCACCCACTGCAACAACTTCACCAGCGGCTTCTGTGCCTGGGCAGGCAGGCAATTGGGTGGTGTAAAGCCCAGTTCGCAAATAGACTTCAATAAAATTAAGTCCAATTGCGTGGTGTTTAATTTGAATCTCATCAGCGACAGGTTGCTTTACGTGTAGCCATTCTTCTTGAAGCACGTCAGGGCTACCGGTTTGATGAAAGCGAATGGTTTGGTTGTTTTGCTGAGTTTTCGATTCAACGTGCATGGTGCGCTTACCTTTAACGAATTGCCTAATCTTAAATTGACCGTGTAATCGCTATCTTATACACAAAATATGTTGAATATTTATTCTTTAATCTAATTAAGGCAATAAGCAGACTTTAGGTGCAGTATGAGTAAAGACAGTGATCTTCTTTTAAAAATACAGAAAATGCATACTTTTTTTGACGAAAATAAGTTAACTTTCAGGTTGAAGTTGGCAAATATATCGCAAATTTCAACGTTCCCACCCCTTGAGAGAGTCGTTTTACAACCTAAGCAGTGGGCTTTAATCGATTTAAGCGAGTAATTAAGCTGGAGGTATCGCAACGGCCTTGACCATTTGCTTGAAGTGTTGCGTAAAACTGATCAATTAGTGCAGTGATGGGTAACTCCGAACGGTTCTGCTTTGCTTCACTTAGCGCAAGATTCAAGTCTTTGCGCATCCAGTCGACCGCAAAACCAAAGTCAAATTGATTGTTGAGCATGGTGTGAGCGCGTTGGTTCATTTGCCAACTTTGTGCAGCCCCTTGGCTCATCACTTGTACCAATTTTTCGCAGTCTAGGCCTGCATTTTGGCCAAAACGTAGGCCTTCAGCTAACCCTTGCAGCAAACTTGCAATGCAAATTTGATTCACCATTTTTGATAGTTGACCATTGCCAGATGGCCCCATCCAAGCGACGGCTTTGGCATACGCCGAAATAATCGGTGTTGCTTGGTTTACATCTGCTTGATTGCCCCCGTACATTACAGTTAATTGACCTTTTTGTGCGCCTACTTGACCACCTGAAACAGGGGCATCAAGAAAACCACAGTGTTTTTTTTGAAGAATTGAATACAAGTGTTTTGCCAAGCGAGCACTTGTTGTTGTGTGGTCAACAAATAAACAGTGGGGTTGTAAGTTGT
>DIYC01000034.1:0-313 GCA_002428895.1 Burkholderiales bacterium UBA6064
TAATCATCGAAGCCATTCGCGCACTACGCAGTGAAATGGGTTTGTCGCCCGCCAACAAAGTGCCACTGATCATTAGCCACGACAACCATCCAAAACAGCAAGAATTTTTGTTGCAATGCGCCAACTACTTAAGCGCGTTGGGTAAGTTATCGGATGTTCACATTGTGAGCGCCCTACCTAACAGCCCAGCACCAGTGCAAATTGTGGGCAACACTCGATTAATGCTTGAAGTTGAAATGGATGTTGGCGCAGAAATTGACCGGCTCACCAAAGAGGCCAAAAAAATTGAACTTGAAATTCAAAAAGCGTCGCG
>DIYC01000034.1:515-1380 GCA_002428895.1 Burkholderiales bacterium UBA6064
TCGTCGCAAAAACTCAATAACAAAGCATTTGTCGACAAAGCCCCAGAAGCCGTGGTTGCACAAGAACAAGAACGATTAAAGCAATTTAATATTCAATTTGAACGGCTGATGAAACAACTCAAACAACTCAGCATTCAATAACCACGCCACAAAGCAAGCAGAGTTATAACAAAATAAATGCGTAGACAAACGCTTAAGAGGACTCCGAATTAACCACTTGAGCGTTTGCAATTTCACCCAATAAATAATTAAAGTCGAGCGAGTGCGGTTTACTCTCGGCCCACAACCCCACGCCACAATACACTTTAAGATTAGATTTATGCCACAACCCTTTTTCTGCGCAGGCAAGCTCGCCATCGCGCATTGAAATTAAGCTTAAAGGCCTATTGCTAAACAAACGAGTTTTAGTGGCCATACGTTCTAAAAGAACAACGTCAAAGTGGCGATTGTCGCACACGATTTTACTAAACACGTCGACAACTGCTTTATTTGGGCCTTCAATACATTGTAAAAAATGTGACTTAGAATGCAACAACACACCCGTAATGCCCAAAGCCTTATTATTCAAGTAAGCTGCACTTGCTAGCTCTTGAAGTTGGCTTTTGCTTAAACTGCCCCGAACTCGACTGGTGTATATGATTCTAAGCATGAAATGTAATCTAAACCTGCGACATTAATAATGTTAACGGAAAAGAAACCAAGGTTGCGCCCCCCATGCGATTTAATCGAATCGTTTAAATAGAGCTTAAAAGATGCTTTTGTTTAACCTTAAAAGACGATTACGTTTTAGGAAATCACTCCACTGGGCTAGCTGTTCCGGCCACGGCTTTGCTTTTAAATCGTATAAGGTTGGCTCTAGCCTTGG
>DIYC01000034.1:1530-3065 GCA_002428895.1 Burkholderiales bacterium UBA6064
ACTTGGACAAGCCTGCAGATACTGCATAAAACGGGTTTGGGAATGACTCAAAAGGGTTAGCCCTGAAGCCTGCACCTGATTCAACACCTGGATCGCCATTTCATCGGGAGTGTAACGAGCCACCCTCTTACGCAATAATTGCCGACGCGGAAAATCTTTAATATTCCAGGTTAGCAATGCCACCGTTGCGTTATTCTGCACGGCCAAGCCCAAAGCACTGGCAGCAATTGGTTTGTCTTTTTTTTGCACACAATCAACATCAGCTAAATAAGCCGAATCGTCTTGCTGATGCACCCAGGCAGGTAACAAACTTGACAAGGTTTGCCGTTGAACCTGAGCATCGCGCTGGCTTAAGCGCCCCAGCCGGCATAAATTTCTAAATGCTTCTTCTTCAATCAAAGGGGTGTAATACAAACGAGCACCCACTTCGTCAGCCAAGGTTGCACAAAAAACACGCATCCATTCTGAAAACAACACATTGGCATCTAATAACCAATGCTGAGGAATAGGCTCATTGTACATACTGAACACCCCCCACGCGCTTAAAACGCACTAACGGCGAGCAATGTAAAATACATAGTGCGCATCATTCTGCTGTTGCAAAACAAGTTGATTACCCGTTTGCTCTGCAAAGCGGCCAAAGTCAGTGACTGTATTGGGGTCGGTCGATACCACTTTTAACACTTGACCACTGTGCATAGCGGCTAAAGCTTTTTTGGTTTTTAAAATAGGTAATGGGCATTTTAACCCGGTTGCATCTAACTCTTGATCAAAATTCATGGTGCCCTCCAACACAACAACTACACTTCACAAAACCAATGCTCAACCCTTACGATGGCACTGAATGCCTTATTGCGACAATTGATCTTTGGCCCATTGAATTACACTGGCTAAAGCTTTCTTCAGATTTTCAGGTTGATTGCCACCGGCTTGCGCAATGTCTGGTCTGCCACCACCCTTACCGCCCACTTGCTGAGCCACAAAGTTGACCAATTGGCCTGCTTGAATGTGTGCGTTGATCGAACTTGAAACAGCCGCCACCAAATTGACCTTCGTATCGTGTACAACAGCCAACACCACAGCCCCTCGCTCCAATTGATTGCGAACTTGTTCAGCCATTTCGCGCAGTTGCGGCACATCAACACCCTGAACTTCGACTGCTAAAACTTGAACACCCTGAACATGGATCGCTTGACTGACCAGAGTGTGCCCCTGGTTTGTAGCCAACTGGCTTTTTAAACCGCCAATTTGTTTGTCTAACACTTTTTGATGATCGAGCAAAGCTTGTGTTTTAAGCGATAAGTCTGCTGGTGCGCATTTGAGTAAACCAGCCAACACCTGAAGTTGAGCCTGCGAAGTTTGCAACCATTTTAACACGCCTAGACCAGTTATGGCTTCGATACGCCGGACGCCCGCAGCAATCCCAGTTTCTGAAAGAATTTTAAATAAGCCAATGTCGCCCGTGCGTTGCACGTGTGTGCCACCGCACAGTTCACGACTGCTGCCAATGTCGAGACCCCGAACCGTATCGCCGT
>DIYC01000003.1 GCA_002428895.1 Burkholderiales bacterium UBA6064
CAAACAATACCTCAACCTTGAAGCCGACCTTGAAACAGCACACGACTGGCTCAAAGAGCCAGACATGAAAGAAATTGCTGGCGAAGAGATTCGCCAAATCAACGACCAACTTGTCACCCTACTCGGCAAACTCGAAAAACTCATGCTGCCAACCGACCCCAAAGACAGCGCGAATGTCATTTTAGAAATCCGTGCAGGCACCGGTGGAGACGAAGCTGCACTGTTTGCTGCCGACCTTTTTAGAATGTACAGCCGGTTTGCTGAACGCCAAAACTGGCAAGTTGAAATCATGAGTAGCACGGATTCTGAACTCGGGGGCTTCAAAGAAATCATCGCTCGAATTAGTGGCGAATACATTTATAAAACCCTTAAATTCGAATCGGGTGCGCATCGTGTGCAACGCGTTCCAACGACTGAATCACAAGGCAGAATTCATACCTCTGCCTGTACGGTTGCGATACTCGCAGAACCCGAAGAATCAGAAGCCATCGAAGTGAATCCAAATGACTTGCGCGTTGATACGTTTCGCGCCTCAGGAGCCGGTGGGCAACACATTAACAAAACCGACTCAGCCGTTCGCTTAACGCACTTACCCACAGGAATTGTGGTTGAATGCCAAGATGAACGCAGTCAACACAGAAACCGTGACAAAGCAATGAAGGTCTTAACTGCTCGCCTACAAGATGCTGCCGAACGCGAAAAACAACAACAAGAAGCCTCTGAACGCAAAAGCTTAGTCGGTAGCGGTGACCGATCAGAACGTATTCGAACCTACAACTTTCCACAAGGCCGCATGACCGATCACCGAATCAACCTCACTTTATACAAACTCGACCATATTTTAGATGGCGACTTAACTGAATTATTTCAATCACTGACCGCCCACCATGAAGCTCAGTTATTGGCCGAAATCACTGAAAAAGAATAAAATGATTGGCTTGCAACCTATTACAATCGGTTTATTTTTACAACAACACGTCAACAAGCACTCACTGTCTCGAATCGATCTTAAAGCCTTATTAGCATGGGCCACAGGTCTTACACAAACCCAACTGATCACCCAGAGCAACAGAAAACTAAACAGTTTAGAACTGAATCAACTTGAACAAGCCATTCAACGGCGAACCCAAGGAGAGCCACTGGCCTACATTACCAATCAAAAAGAATTTTATTCAAGAACGTTTTATATCACCCCTGATGTCTTGGTGCCTCGACCCGAAACGGAAGAACTGATTGACCAAGTCCTTACCCTACTCCAAGCACAACCAACAGCACCTTATTGTATTGCTGACATAGGCTGTGGCAGCGGTGTCATAGGAATTACACTGGCTGCAGAACTACCCTTGAGCACAGTCATTGCGATAGACTGCTCATCCAAAGCACTTCAGGTTGCGCAACAAAATGCCCATCAACTGAAAGTACACAACATTCACTTTTACCTCAGCAACATATTTTCCTATTTTGAAACACATACGCCAACCCTTCAATTTGACCTCATTGTGTCAAATCCACCTTATCTTGCTCACAATGATCCTCATTTAGAACAACCCGAACTAAAACATGAACCACAAATCGCACTAACCGACCAAGCCGATGGTTACAGTTTTTACCGACAACTGGCACAAGAGTCGCCTAAATGGCTTAAAAATCAAGGCTATCTTTTGATAGAACATGGCTACACTCAGCAACAACAAATTCTGAGTTACCTAGAGGCCAACCACTGGGGAAAAACAACCCCTTTCACCGATTTAGCAGGCTTGCCACGTATGATTTTGGCGCAAAAATAGTAGGCTGAAAAGCGATAGTTTGCACCTAAAGAACCCAAAAAGGATTGAATTTAGATACACTATGTCCACTTTAACCTCTTATTAATGAAGGAAAAAAGATGTCTGTTCACGAATCAATTCAAGAAACAATTTCAACACACCCAATTGTATTATTTATGAAAGGAACATCGCAGTTTCCCATGTGCGGCTTTTCAGGAAAAGTGATTCAAATTCTACAAGCCTGCAAAGCTCAACCTGTTGTTACAGTCAATGTTCTCGACAATCCAGAAGTTCGTGAAGGCATTAAAACATTTTCAAACTGGCCAACTATTCCACAACTGTATGTCAAGGGTGAGTTTATTGGCGGGTGCGACATTGTCACCGAGATGTATGAATCAGGTGAACTGCAAACCTTATTAAACGCCGTCAACAGTCCCGAAAAGTCTGACTGAAGCCTTATGAATGAGTAACGCAGCAACTCAACATCTGATTATCGCCATCACAGGAGCTAGTGGCGCTTTATATGGGGTACGTATTCTTCAATTACTTCATTCTCATACTCACCTTGTTAAGCACCTTATTCTAAGCCCTTCTGGGCTTACAACCTTACAACACGAAACAACCTATACCAAGCATGACCTAGATCAACTTGCAAACCATGTTCACAACCCCAAGGCAATTGGTAGCTGCCTAGCAAGCGGCAGCTTTCCGTGTGCGGGCATGATTATTGCACCTTGTTCGATGCGAACGCTGTCTGCTGTAGCCAACGGTTTATCGGACAACCTGATTACTCGAGCAGCCGACGTTACGCTGAAAGAACGAAGAAAATTGGTTCTGATGGTACGTGAAACACCCTTTAATTTGGCTCACATTCGCAACATGGAACTTGTAACCCAAATGGGCGGCATTATTTTTCCACCCGTACCCAGTTTTTATCACAACCCACAAAGTATTCATGATCTAGTGACCAATACTGCAAAACACGCAATTGCACTGGCTGGCTTTGATGTGGAATTGAACCGAGAAATTTGGAAAGGGTTATAAACTTTCCTGATTAGCACCTTACC
>DIYC01000053.1:0-1827 GCA_002428895.1 Burkholderiales bacterium UBA6064
GTCGTTTGCGGCTACGCTAGTATTTGCGTTTACTTTTTTCCAGATGGTTTTGCGAGGTGACTGGTCCTCGACACGCCCTATTTGCTTTGTAACCCACGTCGAAGCCGGGTCGGCCCCATGTGAACTTTCTAGTTTATACCAAATTGATGCGAAAACCAAGCAATTTTGGTTTAAAAAGGGTCTTGTGGGTTTGATGTTCGGGGTAATGGGTAGGCGAACAGGTCAAGGCGAGGTTGGTTGTTGGCGGCTAGGTTTGGCAGTGCATTGGGTCTAATCGGTTCTTCTCTTCTTAATACAATAGGGCGAGGTATCCTAATTAATTCATCCGCTTGGGCACGTGCTTCTTGAGGGTTCCAGGGAATGTAATGGTTCAGCAAGGCGTATTGTGCAAAAAGGGGCAATTGCCTGTGAGCAATATGATGAGCAGCAAGTGGGGCTGGGTTAAGGGGGTTGTTATTGCCGATGGGATGGGTATTGGGGTTGTGTCGTTGAATGGTATTGTTAAGTAGGCGGCCTGCGTCCATAGTTAAATTCCTTAAATTAAGTTGTAGCATCTGATGCAACTAGGTAACTTTTTAATGAATTTGGTTCAATGAGGATCTGAGGCGGGTACAGTTAACCCAATTGTTGGCTTATTAATTGTTCAATGTCGCGTGGATGGTCAACTACATAATCGGCATTCCATGTTGTTATATCGCTGGCGATATAACCGTAACGAACAGCCACTGCGCGCATTCCTGCATGATGTGCAGAAAGAATGTCGCGTTGATCATCGCCAATCATGAGGCACTGTGCGGGCGGGCATTGGATGTGTTGGGCAGCAAACAGGCAGGGTAGTGGGCTGGGTTTGGGTTTATCGGTGGTGTCGCCCCCGACTAAAACTGCGCAACGGGTTAAGTAATTAAGTTTGTTTAGAAGTTTTTCAGCGAGATAGTAAGGCTTGTTGGTGACCACTCCCCAGAGTAATTGTTTGGTCTCGATGAATGAGAGTAATTGTTCGATGCCTTCGTACACTTGACTTTCTTGAGCAATTCGAGCTTCGTAGCGTTGAAGAAATTCTTGCCGATGGTTTTCGAAGTCAGCATGCTCGGGCGTTAAGCCAAATCCAATTTTAAGCAGGGCGCGTGCTCCGCCCGAAGCAAACGGTTGCATGGCTTTAAAAGGGGTTTCGCTGACTTGTTTAGCACGCTGCATGTCGATGATGGTGCCACATAAGTCGGGGGCGGTGTCGATTAGGGTGCCGTCTAAGTCAAAGAGCAAGGCGCGGATGGGTGTCATTGTTTTTTGCAGGCCACCATGTAATTGACGTTGGTATCTTTTCCTAATTTGTAAATTTGAGTGACTGGGTTGTAGCTTAGGCCGATGATATCGGTCATTTCAAGTTTGGCGTCTCGGGTAAACACGGCCAGTTCAGCAGGCTTAATGAATTTTTCGTAACTGTGTGTGCCTTTGGGTAGTAAATTTAAAACATACTCTGCACCAATGATGGCAAACATAAAGCTTTTTAAATTCCGATTCAACGTTGAAAAGAATAACCAGCCACCTGGTTTGCATAATTTTGCACAGGCTTGAATAACAGATGCAGGGCAAGGGACATGTTCCAGCATTTCTAAACACGTGATGACATCGAAAAATTCAGGTTGGCGTTCTGCTAATGTTTCAGCGCTGATTCGTTCATATTGAACATTGACTTTGCTTTCAAGGCGATGCAGTTCTGCGACTTTGAGTGCTTGGTCGGCTAAGTCGATGCCCAGCACGTTGGCCCCAAGCTTAGCCATGGCTTCAGATAAAATGCCACCGCCGCAGCCGACATCAAGAACTTGTTTG
>DIYC01000053.1:2008-2577 GCA_002428895.1 Burkholderiales bacterium UBA6064
TCAAGAACTTGTTTATTATTGAGTGCGGCATGTTCTTGAATCCAGTTGAGGCGAAGCGGATTTATTTCGTGTAGGGGTCGAAATTCGCTATTTGGATCCCACCATTGACTGGCCAATGCTGAAAATTTTTGTAACTCTTCGGGGTCAAAGTTTTGAGTCTGAGTTGGGTTCATGGTTGTTTATTCAATGAATCACGGGAATAGTTTACCTGATTTAAACATAAAAAAACCCGGCCATAACCGGGTTTTTTGATACCAACAGCAAGGTAACAGCTAATTACATTGCTTTTTGAGTTGCGGTAATCACAACTTCAACACGGCGGTTTTGAGCACGGCCTGCGCTGGTTGAGTTGCTTGCAACAGGTTGGCTTTCGCCCATGCCACGAACTTCGATTAAGTCGGCAGAAATGCCTTGGCTAACCAAGTAGTCTTTAGCGGCTTTTGCACGTTGCTCAGAAAGTTTTTGGTTATATGTTTCTGAACCGGTTGCATCGGTGTGACCAATTGCAACAATGCTGTTGACTTGCGCATCACGAAGTTTTGCAACTTCAGCATCTAAAGCGGCTTTGC
>DIYC01000053.1:2805-3073 GCA_002428895.1 Burkholderiales bacterium UBA6064
TTCAGCATCTAAAGCGGCTTTGCCTGCATCGTTCAGTGTGGCTTTGTCGAAACCAAAATAAGCATCTGATTCGAGTGTTACTTTAGTAGTCACTGGAGTTGGTGCAGGTGCTGGAACAGGTGCTGGTGCAGGCGCTGGTTCTGGTGCTTGTGCAACAGGCGCTGGTGCGGGTTCTGCTTTTTTAACTAAATCTGGGTCACAAGCTTCTGTTGCCATAGAGGCATCAAAAAATTGTGTTCTCCAGCAACCACCAAAAGCGCCTTTAACT
>DIYC01000053.1:3271-13018 GCA_002428895.1 Burkholderiales bacterium UBA6064
AACCACCAAAAGCGCCTTTAACTTCTTTGCTCTCGGTTGTGTGTGCATATCCTGCTTTGGAGTCTTGATCGGCTGCGTGAGCAGTTGAAATACTAAAAAGTGTAGTGATAGCAGAGGCTATTACTAATTTGGTGAAAGTTGAAGTTGTTTTCATTCTAGCTCCTTGGAATTAATTAAATCTTTTACCGACAAGGATTGTATCAGGCAACAATCCAAAAAACATTAAAGTAAGTCGAGTTGTTCAATGCGAGTCTGCCATAAACCGCCCACTTTCCGCATGCAGTCGGCCTCTAATTCAGCAGTAACCCCTAAAAATTGTTGCTTACTTACAACTTGTTGACCATTTATCCACACTTCGACAACGTCACGGGCTCCCCCAGAATAAGCAAGTCGAGATGCAATTTCAAGCGCTGGAGCTTGGTGTGCTTGTTGATTCATTTCGATTGTAATTAAATCAGCTAAAAATCCAGGTTTGATTCGACCTAATTTGTTTTCAAATCCTAGTGCTGTTGCTGCATCACAGGTTAGGCTTTTTAAAAGTTGTGCAGCAGGCCAAATTGTTGCGTTTAAGCTACTTCCTTTGGCGAGTAAAGAGGCGATTCGACCTTCTTCCCAAAGATCTAACTTGTTGTTGGATGCAGCGCCATCGGTGCCAATCACCACGCGAACGCCTAAATTGAGTGCTTGTGCGGTGGGTGCGATTCCACTGGCAAGTTTTAAGTTCGAAGCTGGGCAATGCACTAAGGTACAACCTTGTTGCGCCATGATTTTAAGTTCATGTTCATTTAAGTGCACACCGTGTACCGCTAAAAATTTTTCGTTGATGAGACCCAGCTGGTTTAAACGCTCAAAAGGTCGTTGATTGTTGAGCTTAAGTGCATTGTCGACTTCGCTGGCTGTTTCGTGCAGGTGGCAATGAATGGGAATATCGAGTTCTTGTGCTAGGGTGCCTAAGCGAACAAAAGTTTCGTCTGAAACCGTGTAAGGTGCATGCGGTGCAACTGACCAGTTGACTAAACTGTGACCACTGTATTGGTCGCGAGCGGCGAGTCCTTTTTCGATGTATTCGTCTGGCCCGCTGCCGTATCGAGTTGGAAATTCAATCGATAAAATGCTGGCCATGACCCGAATGCCCATTTGGGTTGCTGCGCGTGCCGTTTGTTCGGGGAAAAAATACATGTCGTTAAAAAAAGTGGTGCCACCACGAATCATTTCAGCACAAGCAAGAATTGTGCTGTCGTAGACAAATTCTGCGTCCGCCAGCTTGCCTTCAAGCGGCCATATTCTTTTTTGTAACCAGTCTTGTAGGGGCATGTCATCGGCAGCACCACGCAACAAAGTCATGCCAGCATGGGTATGACAATTAATTAAACCGGGCATCAGCACTTGGTTGTTTAGAATAATTTTTGTTGCATTTGGATATTGCTGTTTAAGATCGGATTGAAGGCCTACCGCTGCAATGAGAGTGCCATCAATCAGTACGGCATGGTCTTTGAGAGCATTCACGCTGTTGTCCATGCTCAACAGCCATTCAGGGCATAGTAGTTGCATAACTTATCTTGTTGGTAAAAAGTAAAATTGGGGTCGGTTAAGGCAAAGAAGACTGCTACAATCAAAAGCTTGGATAGTATTGGTTTTTGCTCACAGATTGTGAGCCAATTCTAGTCATTTAATTCTTTTCACAATTTACACCAGTCACCATAGAAAATACAATCATGGACTCTTTTGCTAAAGAAACTCTTCCTATCAGCTTAGAAGATGAGATGCGTCGTTCTTATCTCGATTACGCCATGAGCGTGATTGTTGGGCGGGCTTTACCCGATGTACGCGATGGTTTAAAACCTGTTCATCGGCGGGTTTTATTTGCCATGCATGAGTTGAATAATGATTGGAACAGAGCTTATAAAAAATCTGCGCGTATTGTCGGTGATGTGATTGGTAAATACCATCCGCATGGTGATTCAGCAGTTTACGATACCATTGTTCGCATGGCACAAGATTTTTCGTTGCGCTATACCTTGGTCGATGGTCAGGGTAACTTTGGTTCAATCGATGGGGATAATGCAGCGGCTATGCGGTACACCGAGATTCGTCTCGACAAAATCGCTCATGAAATGTTGCTCGATATTGACAAAGAAACTGTCGATTTTGGCCCAAACTACGATGGCAGTGAACGAGAACCCAAAGTCTTGCCGAGTCGCTTACCCAACTTGTTGATTAACGGTTCATCGGGTATTGCCGTTGGTATGGCAACCAACATGCCTCCGCACAATTTAAGAGAAGTGGTCGCGGCCTGTTTGTATGCCATTGATACGCCGGAGTGCACGGTTGATGAGCTGATTGAGTTAATTCCTGCTCCTGATTTTCCCACTGCAGGGATTATTTACGGAATTTCGGGAGTTCGTGAAGGCTATCGCACCGGTCGTGGTCGGGTAGTGATGCGCGCTAAAACACACTTTGAAGAGCTCGATCGCGGTAATCGTAGCGCAATTATTGTTGACGAATTGCCTTATCAGGTGAATAAAAAAAATCTACTGGAACGAATTGCCGAATTGGTTGCAGAAAAGAAAATGGAAGGTATTTCCGATATTCGCGACGAATCGGACAAAGACGGCATTCGTGTTGTGATTGAATTAAAGCGCGGTGAAGTGCCCGAGGTTGTCCTGAATAATTTGTATAAACACACGCAGTTACAAGATACTTTTGGCATCAACATGGTGGCCTTGGTAGATGGTCAGCCACGTTTGTTAAATTTGCGAGATTTAATTGTTTGTTTTTTACAGCACCGACGAGAAGTAATTACTCGTCGTACTGTATTCGAACTGCGTAAAGCTCGCGAGCGTGGTCATGTTCTTGAAGGTTTGGCTGTTGCCTTGGCGAATATTGATGAATTTATTGCCATCATTAAAGCCGCTCCGAATCCACCTGCTGCCAAAACTGAGTTAATG
Organism: Burkholderiales bacterium UBA6064; assembly: GCA_002428895.1. GTDB lineage: Bacteria > Pseudomonadota > Gammaproteobacteria > Burkholderiales > Burkholderiaceae_B > Limnobacter. The sequence continues at coordinate 6,220 of DIYC01000053.1, forward strand.
GCTAAAACTTGGGATTCTTCCTTGGTACGCGACATGCTTTCAAGAACTGAATTGGCCAGTTCGGGTGGGGTTTCGGCATTTAGACCCGACAGTTTGCCGGCACGATTAGGCATGCAAAACGATGGTTTGTATCGCTTATCCGATGTCCAAGCACAAGAAATTTTAAACATGCGCTTGCAACGTTTAACTGGGTTAGAGCAAGAAAAAATTGTCAGTGAGTACAAAGAAATTATCGACTTCATTGCTGATTTGCTTGATATCCTGAATAAACCTGAGCGTATTAATCAACTGATTAAAGATGAATTAACTGCCATTTCTAATGAGTTTGGTAATGATCGTTTGTCGGTGATTGAAATGAATGCCACCGAGCTGGGCACCGAAGATTTAATTACACCTCAAGACATGGTGGTCACTTTAAGTCATGCTGGGTATGTGAAAAGCCAGCCTTTGGCTGAGTACCGTGCACAAAAGCGGGGTGGTCGAGGCAAGCAAGCAGCGACTACAAAAGAGGATGATTGGATAGATCGTTTATTTGTAGCCAATACACATGACACCATTTTGTTTTTCTCGAATCGAGGCAAAGTGTACTGGCTCAAAGTGTATGAGGTGCCACAGGGGTCGAGAACCTCGCGGGGGCGTCCGATTATTAATATGTGCCCAACGCTTGAAGACGGCGAGAAAATTACAGCCATTTTACCCGTTAAAGAGTTTTCAGACGATCAATTTATTTTCATGGCGACCAGCAAGGGTACCGTGAAAAAATCGAGACTTTCCGATTTTTCTAGACCCATGAAGCGGGGAATTATTGCGGTGAGTCTTGACGAGAATGACTTTCTAATTGGTGTTGCGTTAACCGATGGGAAAAATGATGTCATGCTGTTTTCTGATGCAGGAAAAGCTGTTCGTTTTGATGAAAATGATGTTCGCCCAATGGGTCGAAGTGCGCGTGGAGTTCGAGGTATGACGCTCGACGAAGGTCAAACCGTCATCGCGATGATGGCCACACAAAATGAAGATCATTTTGTATTAACTGCAACCGAGCATGGTTACGGAAAACGTACCGTGGTTAGCGAATACACGCGCCACGGTCGTGGCACTAAAGGGATGATTGCAATTCAAACCAGCGAGCGCAATGGTCGTGTAGTTGCTGCTGTGTTGGTCGAAGAAAATGATGAAATTATGTTGATCACGAACAGTGGTGTATTGGTGAGAACACGCGTTGCTGAAGTTCGTTCGATGGGGCGTGCAACACAAGGCGTTACCTTAATTAACGTGGATGAAGGTACGTTTTTAAGTGGTGTGCAGCGAATTTTAGAAACGGATGTGGCTGAATCCGAGTCGCTTGACGTGACAGGTGAACCTGTAGACGGCAGCGCTTCTGGGGACGATGAATGACATCGGTTTGGAATTTTTCTGCTGGCCCAGCGGTTTTACCAAAACCTGTTTTACAGCAAGCCGCTGCGGAAATGTTAGACTGGCGTGGCACGGGCATCTCGGTTATGGAAATGAGTCATCGTAGTTCGGCTTACACCGAAATTTTTGATTCCGCAAAACAACGCCTTCGTCAGTTGTTGAAAGTGCCCGATACCCATGAGGTACTGTTGATGCAAGGGGGGGCGATTGCGCAAAACGCGATTGTGCCCATGAATTTGTGTGCACAATTCAAACAAGCTGCATTTGTCCACACGGGTGCCTGGTCGGGTAAAACATTGAATGAGTTTTCAAAATACGGCCAACCGCACACGGTGTTGTCATCGGCGTCGCCCAGTGAGGGTTATTCGCCCATGACCTACATTCCAGAGTGCAGCGTGTTGCCAGAACGAGTGAATCAAAAAAACTTTGCTTATCTTCATTATTGCGACAATGAAACCATTGATGGGGTTGAGTTTCAGGGTCAAATTGAAGCGCTTGCGCCACAATTCGATTGCCCAGTTGTGGCCGATGTATCTTCGAATATTTTGTCTAAACCGATTCAAATTGAACGTTTTGGCGTACTTTACGGGGGTGCACAAAAAAACATTGGCCCTGCCGGTTTAACCGTTGTGATTGTGAACAAATCTTTATACGACAGGGCCTTAAGTATTTGTCCCAATGCCTTTCACTATGCCACTCAAGCTCAAGCCAATTCGATGTATAACACGCCACCCACTTATGCAATTTATATTGCGGGGTTGGTGTTTGAGTGGTTGCACAATCAAGGCGGAATTGAATGGGCACAACAACAAGCCCAGATAAAATCTAAATTGTTATACGATTTTATCGACAACAGTTCATTCTACGCGAGCCCTGTTCGTCGCGAAAATCGTTCTCGAATCAATATTCCTTTTGTTTTGGCTGATGAAGAATTGAATCAATCTTTCTTAGAAAAAGCGCAACAGGCTGGGTTGGTACAACTTAAAGGACATAAAAGTGTGGGTGGTATGCGCGCGTCACTCTACAACGCCATGCCCGTTGAGGGTGTGCAGGCTTTGGTTGAGTTTATGCGTGCTTTTGAAAAGGAGAATGCTTAATGTCTTCTGCTCAAAACGACCAAGAGTTATTGATGCAGTTGGCAGCGCATCGTCAGCGAATCGATGAGATTGATCTTCAGTTGCTTGAGTTAATGAATCAGCGAGCTCAATGCGCGCTTGAAATTGGAAAAATTAAAGCTCAAAATGATGCGCCCGTCATGCGCCCAGAGCGCGAAGCGCAGGTAATCGACCGCTTGCTTAAACACAATCGTGGGCCTTTGCACAATCAGAAAGTATGTTTTGTTTTTAAAGAAATTATGTCGTGTTGTCGGGCTTTGGAAAAACAAATTCAAGTCGCGTTTTTAGGCCCATTAGGCACATTTAGCGAACAAGCGGTATGGGCTTTTTTTGGTCACAGCGTGGATGTTTCTCCTGTAGAAAGCATCGAGCAAGCTTGTCATGTGGTGCAGGTTGACCAATCAGATTATGCTGTGGTGCCCGTTGAAAACTCCAATGAAGGCTCTGTGGCTCGTACTTTGGATGAATTGGTTGAATCAAATCTTTTAATTTGTGGCGAAGTATTGTTACCCATTCATCATCAATTGCTTTGCCAGTCTGGAAAACTCGACGGAATTGCAAAAATATGTGCGCACCCTCAAGCTCTGGCTCAGTGCCGCAATTGGTTGCGCCAGCATGCCCCTCACATTGCGCAAGAGGCGGTTAGTAGTAACGCTGCCGCTGCCTTGTTGGCCTCGCAAGACGATACTGTGGCTGCAATTGCAGGCCAAGCAGCCAAAGAACGGTATAGTCTACAAGCTTACCAAGAACACATTCAAGACGATGTCAATAACACCACACGCTTTTGGGTGCTGGGTAAGCAACGAACCTATTCAACGGGTAACGATAAAACCAGTTTAGTGGTGTCAGTACCCAATGCGCCAGGTGCTGTGTATCGCTTGTTAGGGCCATTTAATCAAGAAAATGTTTCACTCACTCGATTCGAATCAAGGCCTGTGAAAAACAAACTTTGGGAATACAATTTTTTTATTGATTTACAAGGTCACGAAACTGACGAACCCGTTAAAAAAGCGCTCGAAGAACTCACCAAAAATGCCACCTACATCAAAGTGTTGGGGTCTTACCCCGCCATGCCCGAAGTTATTTAAAGCAGAGTTTTAAACCATGAGCCAATTATCACAACAAGCGCCGCAATATATCCGCGACATCGCCCCTTACAAAGCCGGTAAACCCGTTTCACAAGTTGCGCGTGAATTGGGTTTAAACCCTCAGACCATTATTAAACTGGCTTCGAACGAAAATCCCCTTGGGCCAGGCGAAAAAGCCAGGCAAGCCATATCTGTAGCACTCAATGATTTAGGGCGTTACCCCGATTCAAATGGATTTGAACTCAAGCACACTTTGTCTGAGCTGTTGCTCGTTCAACCACAACAAATTACCTTGGGTAATGGTTCAAACGATATTCTTGAACTGGTGGCCAAAGCCTTTTTAAGCCACGGAACCCAGGCTGTTTTTTCACAATACGCATTTGCGGTGTATGGTTTGGCAACGCAAGCCTGTGGCGCCGAGTGCAACGTGGTGCCTGCAAACAATTATGGTCATGATTTGCCTGCTTTCCTTAAGGCAATCAATTCCAAAACACGGGTGGTGTACCTTGCAAACCCAAATAATCCCACAGGCACATTTATTAACCCGCAAGACATTCAACATTTTTTAAAGCAAGTTCCGCCAACCGTGGTGGTTGTTTTAGATGAAGCGTATACCGAATATTTAACCCCAGGTCAGCAATACAATTCGATTGCATGGATTGAGCAGTATCCCAATTTGCTGGTGACGCGAAGTTTTTCAAAAGCGCATGGTTTAGCGGGTTTACGAGTGGGTTATGGCGTTTCGTCTGTCGAAATTACCGATTTATTAAATCGTGTGCGTCAGCCTTTTAATGTGAATGCAGTGGCCTTGGCCGCAGCGCAAGCGAGTTTATCGGATGACTTTTTTTTGCAGAAAACCTATGCGTTAAATCGAAATGGGCTGTTACAACTTCAAGCAGGACTCGACGCTGAAAAGCTTCAGTACATTCCCTCCAGTGGTAATTTCATTTTGTTCAAAGTGGGCGAAAACCAAGACGATGGCATGAAATTATTTTTTGCGCTGCAAGAACTTGGCGTGATTGTTCGGCCTGTTGCCTCGTATGACTTGGGGCAGTGGATCCGCGTTTCGATTGGTCTTGAAGAAGAAAACGCTCAATTTCTTAAAGCCTTGCCGATTGCGTTAAAGAAGGTGCGTGCATGAAGTTTTCAGATCGCATGCCCATGTTTAAACGATTTTTAGTCATCGGGGTTGGTCTTATTGGGGGATCCGTTTGCAAAGCGATTCGCCAAAAAGGTTTAGTTGAGCATATTTTAGGGTTTTCACGGCGTTTAGAAACTGCGCATGAGGCGCTGTCTTTGGGTCTAATTGATGAGTGTATATCAGACCCTAGCGATGCCAATTTGAAAAAAGTAGATGCCGTTTTTTTAGCGATTCCTGTTGGGCAGTACGAAGTAGTTTTAAGGCAATTTCTACCTGTGTTGCCCGCCAATTGCCTAGTGTTTGATGCGGGCAGCACAAAATTTGACGTGGCCCAGTTGGTTGAACAACTCAATCATGATTTTCCTGGTTTAAATTCCCGATTTATTGGCGCGCACCCGATTGCGGGTAGCGAAAAGCATGGGCCATCTTCTGCCTTGGCCAACTTGTTTGAAAGTAAAACATGCGTACTTTGCCCGAATAAACAAACTGAGGAGTCGAAGTTACGTCAAGTTGCTCGGTTTTGGGAGTATTTGGGGGCAAGCACCCAACTGATGGACCCTAAAGACCATGATGAAATGTTTGCAGCCATTAGTCATCTACCTCACTATCTTGCATTTGCTTATATCGCAGGCATTCAAACGCATCCCAAGGGCGAATTGTTTATGCGCGAAGGGGGCACAGGGTTTCGAGATTTTACCCGAATTGCAGCCAGCTCATCGGAAATGTGGGGCGATATTTTTGAAAGTAATCAGAAGGCAATGCTAGAAATGTTAGATCGCTTTGATTTGGTTTCTCAGAAAATGCGAACAGCCATTGAAACGGGAGACCGAGAAAGATTGGATCAAATTTTAAACACAGTGCGGGTTTTCAGAGAAAGTTGGAAAGCACCTCATGCGAAGCGTACGGCACACAAATTAAGCTAATTTCTTAGTGGCTTAAATAGAGATTAGACCAAATGATTGACCCACGGTACCCTTTGGTGGTTTTATCTCAACTGCAGATAGTATCAAGAAGCATCAGCAATGCAAGCAGACCTCGGTTAGCAATTCGCCTAATGGCTTGCTACTGTATTTGAAACATGCCTCAATCTCAGTCGAATGTTTAGCAGAACGTTGGTCTGACAGTGTTCACTGGTAATATTTTAGTGGGTTGGAATATTACGAGCCTTGTTTTCCTTGCGATATCACTCAGATCGGTCGTTTTCGAAAAGCAATAGGAGACTCGGGTGCCGAGTAATTGCTGAAAGCAACTATTGGCACCGCTGTTTGTACCCAAGTGATTGAATTAAAATTTATTTTTTTATTCAATCAGTTAAAAAGATTTCTAAGAATGATCAAAACGAACTTAGATGCAAAATCAGGGTATATTTTGTTGACTGAACGATTTAAAAAATTTTACTTTGCTTCTCTTAAATTCTAACTCCTCAGCTACTTCTCAATAGCTATTGATGAGGTTACACTCTGCGCATGGATGAAAGAGATAAAAAAATAGCTCAGCTAGAGGCAGAAAACGCTCGGTTGCGTGCGGACAATTCAGAGTTGAAGGCTTTAGTGAGCTCCCAAGCTGAACTACTGAAACTAATACTGATATTGCAAGTACTAATTGTAGAATTAGAGCGATGTCTAGGCTTAAACAGCAAAACCAGTAGTAAGCCTCCCAGTAGCGATGGGCTGAAGAAACAGGCTCGCACAGTCTCGATGAAAAAACAAGGGAAGAAGTCCAGTGGCGGGCAGCAAGGCCATGAGGGTAACACGCTGAAACAAAGCACTACCCCCGATCAAATCGAAGAATACCAACCCGAAACTTGTCAAGCCTGTGGCACAGATCTGAAACAAGAACCAACTCAAAGTACAGCCGAACGTCAAGTGATCGACATGGTTGAACCCCAGATCAAAATCACAGCACACCGTGTATTGAGCAAAGTCTGCCCAAACTGCCAAAAGCTAAATCAGGGTCAGTATCCTGAGGGCATCAATAGCCCCGCGCAATATGGCGAAAACGTGAAAGCCTATGCACTGTACTTAGCGCATCAACATTTTATT
>DIYC01000077.1:0-2095 GCA_002428895.1 Burkholderiales bacterium UBA6064
GATGATTGCAAAAACACCCCGTTTGAATTGGTGCCCATCGATACGATTCAAGAGCAAGCTGATGCTGCAGTCATTATTGGTGGTGATGGCACTTTTTTGGGCATTGCCAGAAAGCTTGCTGGTTTAAGCATCCCTTTAATCGGCATTAATCAAGGGCGTTTAGGCTTTTTAACAGATATTCGCTACGATGATATTAATCCCTATTTACTGGATACCTTAAAAGGCCAAGGATTTGTAGAAACACGTACCTATTTAGAAGGACGCGTGTTTCGACGCAATCAAACAATTGCTGAACACATTGCGTTAAATGATATTGTGATTAGTCGAGGTATTGTTGGCGGCATGATCGAAGTTTCAGTCAACGTAGACCAACAATTTATGTACGATTTACGTGCCGATGGTTTAATTATTGCAACGCCAACCGGTTCAACTGCTTATGCACTCTCTGCCGACGGGCCTATTTTACACCCCAGCTTAGCCGGTTTACTCATTGTACCCGTAGCACCGCATGCATTAACCAATCGACCAATTACTTTACCCGATACCTGCACGATTGTGATTCATGTTACCGGTGGGAAGCAAACTGGGGTTCACTTTGACATGCAATCGAATTTTCGGATTAAAACAGGTGATCAAATTGAAATCAAGGTATCACCCAAACCGATTCAATTGCTGCACCCTGAGCGTTACGATTATTTTGCAATGCTGCGACAAAAACTTCATTGGAGCGCAAGCCCAACCGATTTACGCTTTCAACAACGCGGATTAAGAGAATCGTTTCATGCTCAATAGTTTAATTATTCAAGACTTTATCATTGTTGAACAACTGGAGTTAAACTTTCAAACAGGGATGACTGTATTTTCTGGTGAAACTGGCGCTGGAAAATCGATCTTAATTGATGCGTTGTCGCTGGTTTTAGGGGCACGATCTGATGTTAACATGATTCGACACGGTTGCTCTAAAGCACATGTCAGCGCTTTATTTGATTCAAACCCACTGGCTGATCAAATTTTACAAGACCAAGCCATTGATCTTGAAGATCAACTGTGTTTGCGTCGCGTCATCGAAGCCAACGGTAAATCAAAAGCGTTTATTAATGGAATTGCGGTCTCAGTATCTGTTCTTAAAGAACTCGCTGACACGTTGGTAAACATTCATGGGCAGCATGCCTTTCAAACCATTACAAAACCAATTGAACAACTTAAACTCATCGACCATTTTGGCAAGCACCCCGAATTAGTCGAAGCCGTTGGCCTTGCTTATAAAGAATTATCACACATTAAACAACGATTAGATCACGCTCAAACGAATCAAGCCAATCGAGAAAATCAACTTGAAACACTAGGCTGGAAGCTTAGCTTACTCCAAGAAATTGCGCCCAAACTGGGTCAATGGGAAAACTTAAATGAGCAATACGACAAACTGAGTCACGGTGCTGAATTAATCGAGGGTGCATGGTCGGCTATCAATCAACTCAGCCAAGATGACAATTCCATTCTCGACCAACTCAACACAATCCTGCACACACTGCAACAACTTGCACGAACTGACAACGAGTTGCTCACTGTGTGTCATTCGCTCAATGAAAGTGAGGTACTCCTTCGTGAAGCCAGTTACGAACTAAATACGTACGTTAAAAAAATCAACCTCGACCCCGCTTTATTAGAAACACTCGGCAAACAACTTTCTAATTGGCACGACACCGCAAGAAAACTGAAAGTCAACCCAGAACAACTTCCGACCGAACTCATTAAAACCGAACAAGAAATTAAAACCCTACAAACCACATTGAATATTGACGAGCTGAAACATCAACTGGAAGTTGCCCAAACACGGTTTGACCAAATTGCCGCACAACTCACCGCTGCCCGCCAACATCAGGCCAAAATTCTAAGCCAACGAGTCAGCGAATCACTGCAAAACTTAAACATGATCGGCGGGCAATTTGAAGTTCGTGTAAGCCCAACTCAAGCCCATTGGGCTGGATATGATGCGGTAGAATTTTGGGTGGCCGGACACCCCGGCGTACCACTGCAACCTCTGGCAAAAGTTGCATCGGGCGGCGAACTATCTCGAATTAGCTTAGCCATCACC
>DIYC01000077.1:2307-8066 GCA_002428895.1 Burkholderiales bacterium UBA6064
TTAGCCATCACAGTAAATACCTCAGAAGCCGACACTGTACCTAGCTTGATATTTGATGAGGTTGACAGTGGTATTGGTGGTGAAGTAGCCAATACAATTGGCCGATACTTACGCACATTGGCGCAACACAAACAAGTATTTTGCATTACCCATTTGCCGCAAGTTGCCTCCTTTGCGCACAACCATTTCCAAATTAGCAAACAGATCGACGCAGGAAAAGCAAAAAGCCATATTCAACTACTCAACGAACAAACCCGAGCGCAAGAAATTGCACGCATGCTCGGGGGTAGTAACAGCGAACTCTCTAAACAAACCGCCATAGAAATGATTACTAGCGCAAATTGCTCCGTCTCACAAAAAGTATGACTGGGTACTGTTTGCGCCGCATATAGAATACTGCTGGGTTAAGGTTTAAGCTCAACATTTACTGACAATCTTTACACGTACCATATAAAGACAAATCGTGATCACTTAAAACAAAACCAAATTTTTTTGCTACTTGCTTTTGTCGTTTTTCAATGTCCTCATCAAAAAACTCTTCCACCCGCCCACAATGAACACACACCAAATGGTCATGGTGCTCACCTTGATTCAACTCAAAAACCGCTTTACCCGTTTCAAAATGCTGCCGACGCAACAAACCTGCTTGCTCAAACTGAGTTAAAACACGATACACTGTGGCCAAACCAATATCCAGTTGATCGTCTAATAAAAGTCGGTACACATCTTCTGCACTTAAATGTTTACGTTTACTGTCTTGAAATAACTCAAGGACTTTCATACGAGGCAATGTCGCCTTTAGACCAATATTTTTAAGATCGCTTGCAGTTGCCATGTGTGACCATCTACCTATTGAATTCAGTAATAACTGATTTATGATAACGTTTTATAAACAAACCAACACTATCTTCTGGGTTTAAATACCAAAAAAACTAATTCTTATGGTTCAAATTAAATACAGTGTAATCGTTACAACCCTAGTGATTGGGTTATCCGGGTGTTCAAGCATTCCATTTTTAAGCAAAAATGAGCAAACTGATACCTCGACACGCAGCCAAAGCGAAGGCAAAGGTTATGTACCCAATTTTATTAAACCTTACCGAATCGATATTCAACAGGGTAATTTCATCACTCAAAAAGAAATTTCCAAATTGCAAGTTGGCATGTCTAAAGAGCAAGTTCGGTTCACTTTGGGCACTCCTTTGCTGCAAAGTGCCTTTCACGAAAATCGCTGGGATTACCCCTATCGGCTGACTCAAGGCAATGGCACTGTCGTTCAAGCCACCTACACCTTATTTTTTGAAAATGGCATGCTAACCAAACATGGTGGCGACAATCTTCCTCCCGAATAATACACTTAATTCAATGGAACAGCACATGAAATCTCCTCTTAAAATTGCTATCGCAGGTGCCAGTGGCCGCATGGGCAGAACTCTGATTGAAGCAGTGATTCATCATCCCGAAACGATTCTTGTCGGCGCATTTGATCGCCCAAACTCAGACCAAATCGGTCGCGATGCGGGTGACTTTATGGGACAAAAAACTGGTGTCTTGATCACCCATTCTGTCGAAAGCGCAATTCAAGAAGCCGATGCGCTCATCGACTTTACTCAACCTGAAGCATCGCTCAATCACCTTCAAGTTTGTTGCCAACATCAAGTCAAAGCGATTATTGGAACCACTGGGTTTACACCTGAAGCACATGCCCAAATTCATCATTTCAGCCAAACCATCGGTATAGTCTTTGCACCCAATATGGCAGTAGGCGTCAATGCAACGTTTAAACTCCTTGAGGTCGCTGCCAAAATTTTATCCAGTGGCTACGACATTGAGATCATCGAAGCGCATCACAACAAAAAAGTTGACGCGCCATCGGGCACCGCATTAAAAATGGGTGAAGTCATTGCAAACCAACTCAATATCAACCTCAACCAACACGCTGTTTTTGCTCGACAAGGCATTACCGGCGCACGTGAGCCCAACAGTATTGGTTTTTCAACCATTCGAGGTGGAGACATTGTAGGAGACCACACTGTTTTATTTGCTGGTTTAGGCGAACGCATCGAAATTACCCACAAATCGTCGAGTCGGATGACATATGCACAAGGTGCTATTCGAGCTGCGCAGTTTTTAACAAACAAACCTTATGGACTATTTGACATGCAAGACGTTCTTGGGCTAAAACAAGTCACCGTGTAATGAACTCAGTAGGGTTAGTACAATGGATGCCAACAGCAAAAAAAAGATTTCTAATTTACTGTTTTCAACCAACTACAACTCAAACTGGCTTGGGGTTGGTTTGTCCACTTTATTACACACAGTGGTTATTGGTGCTGTTCTGTGGATTGACACGAGCCTCATTCAATCACAGTATTTAAGGCCTCATCTTCAGACCAAAGTTTCAACAGCGCATCAGATTGATTTATACACCGAACGCAATCAGTTTGAACCCAATCAGACTCAAAATGATGGCTATGTTGCTTTAGCGAATCACTACAGTGAACAAACCACCGCAGCTTCAAAACCCAATCATTCAAAAGATTTGATTATTAACACGCATGAAACCGTTCCAACCAATTCCCCACTTAACTCAAGTCATCCACATGCGGATCAATCACTTCAAACCATTCAAAAAGAATGGGTTAAGCCACAACTTGAAGGGGACACCACTGAAAAAACCCCAATTAAAAATGGCCACACGTTGGCAGCCCAGAAAAAAGACAACTCTTTCCATTTAATCCACACCACACCCGCGCAAATTGATGCCCAGTTTGCGCAAAACAATCAACCGATTTACCCTGAACTTGCCAAGCGATTAGGCTTTGAAGGCACAGTGGTGTTACAAGTCACAGTGGCCCCAAGTGGCAAAGCGCAAGCAGTTCACGTTGCACAATCGAGTGGTTTTGAATTACTTGACCAATCTGCGATCGAAACCCTCTCCAACTGGAAATACCAACCAGCACAAATTGATGGCCAAACAATTACCCAAACTCTGACAACCTCCTGGACTTACAAACTCGATAATCAATAAAAAAACACTGCCTACAGAAGCACCCTGCGTGCTTTTTTATTCGAAAGATTAGATAAAATAAATTGTCCTAATGAACCAGTTTTGGAACTTCTAATGACTCAATCAATCGTAGGCACCCTAGATCAACTTCAATTTAAAATTGAAAGGCTTGCCAAAGCACTGTCTGACTCACAAAATCGTGAAAACCGACTCAAACAACAAGTTCAAATGCTTTCAAGTGATAATATCGAACTCAAAGAAAAGGTTGATGCTGCGCATGAACAAGTGAATCAAATCCTCAATCAGTGGTTTCCCGAATTAGAAACCAAAGCAGGAGTCAAGTATGGAAACTCTTAATGTCACCATTTTAGGCAGAGCCTACAAAATTGCGTGCAAATCCGATGAAAAACAAGCACTCATGCGTGCTGTCAATGTTGTTGAAATGAAAATGTCCTCGATTCGAGATGTCGGCAAAGTAGTTGGAATCGACAAAATTGCTGTTTTAGCCGCCCTTCAAATTGCCCATGAAGCAATTGTGGGTGGCCAAGAAAATACCTCATCTTTGGGATTTGATTTTGAATCATTAGAGCGTAAAGTAAGACTCATTGATTCAATGGTTGATGAAGCCCTTAAAAAAGGTCATACCACCGAGAATCAAACCGTTTTAATCTAGTTAATCTCTGCTGATTACTCAAAGGTTCAGTCATCATCTCGTGAACCAATGCTTTTGATCCGGGTAGCGGTTAAATTAAGCCGGTGTGAGTCCCTCTCTGTCAGGGAAACCTAAAGGCTTAAACACTGTCACCACTTGAACCGATGTGTTCAGGGATCGGACTGAACTTGATCAGCAGAGACCCCGTTTAAGCCATTCATTATAAAAATTTAAAAACTACTCCTACATGGCCGATCCTATTTATTTTCTTGTCCTTGCCATCGCGGGTATTTTTAGCGGTCTTTTTGCGGGCCTATTGGGTGTTGGCGGGGGCTTCATGCTAGTACCCGTACTCGTATTTTTTCTGACGATAACAGGTACACCTGAACTGCATGTTGTCCATGCGTCGATTGGTACATCCATGGGAGTCATTGTACTCACCAGCCTTTCAAGCGCCCATGCACACCTTAAAACAGATACCGTTCAAAAACACGTGGTTTTCGGCATGGTACCTGGCCTTTTAATTGGCGCATTAATTGGCTCCAAGCTTGCCCTATTATTACCCACGCGCGAACTAGCATTTGTGTTTAGTTGCTTTGTCTTATTCTCCGCCTATCAAATCGTTTTCAACAAAAAGCCCAAACCAACCCGCGTATTACCCAATCAAGTGGGTTTGGCAAGCGTTGGCTCTGTGGTCGGAATACTTTCTGCCATTTTAGGCGCTGGTGGCGGTTTTATATCGGTACCTTTTATGATTTGGTGTAATGTGCCCATGCGGCAAGCTGTCTCAACTTCAGCGGTCATGGGGTTTCCAATTGCTGTGTTCTCGTGTGCAGGTTACGTATTTAACGGCTGGCAACTTCAAGACATGCCCAACGGATTTATTGGTTATGTGTATTGGCCAGCCATTTTGGCGATTGGGTCGATGAGTGTTTTGTTTGCACCCATCGGTGCAAAGTTAGCCCACACCCTACCCGTTCACAAAGTGAAAACAATCTTTGCCCTACTGTTGGTCGTGATCGCCCTCACCATGATCTACAAGGCGTTTTCTGGCTTTTAAGGAGGTGTCTCAATATGCAAACCAGCTCATCATATGCACCGCTTACAGTGTGAATAGCCAAAGCACGACAACTTATATCAAAAGGCTTCATATAACTTTCAGCAATAAACTCACCAGGATGCGGAGGGTTATGCATAGCCATTAGTGATAATCCTTGTAATTAACAATATATGACCCGCATTAAACTCAAACGTTATTCGCCAATTGCAAACGCAACTTGTTAGCATGTTTTGCTTGTATGCCTTTTTTTAACCCAGATTCAAAGAATTGCTGAAGGCCTTTATGTTTGAACGACTTTATCATTGATTGATCGTAACATGTTGCGCAACAAAATCAACCAAAAACTCCGAGCCTGCCGTGTTAACCTCATAGTTACCAGAACGCAATCAAAGCGTGAGGCCTGGCACAGGCTTTGCTTATAGTGTAACGCCAGCCATAACCGGAAACAAAAAGCGGAGCTTTTTGGCGTCCGAGTTTATGGCATTGTTATGCATTTCCAGACTCACCTTTGAATTGTCTATCTCGAAGCTCAATGAGATCTGGCAACACCTCGTATAAATATGCATGAGACAATGCAAAAGGGTCTATGAATGCCAACTCTTTGCGATCTGTTTCTGCTTGAATGTATGGAACAATTATTGCGCCACCATCAATTATAGAAACACTTTCAGGTAATCGCTCAAAACCCACGTAGAGTTTTTGAGCGTGAATGACTCTGTTTAGAGCATCCCAAAGCCCCACTACTTTTTCCCCTTTTTTTATTGGCTCCCATTTCCAGCGAGCAGCAGTAAGCGAATATTTTACCTTCGGAGGTAATACCTCCATAGCTCTTCGTGCATTTAGAGCAAAGGAACTCAGAACTTCAATGATTGTAGCATTTGCATTATCTTGAATGAGTCTGTTCTGAAATGGATATTGGGTGCTAGAAAGCGCCCAAAGCTTTACAGCTTCTTCCGAGGCTTTTTCAATAGAGTGCAGAGTTATTTGCTCCATTCAGGAACCTCCCTTTTTATGCATAACATTTTAATACTGCGCAT
>DIYC01000077.1:8274-8580 GCA_002428895.1 Burkholderiales bacterium UBA6064
GCATGCTCGTTTTTGTAATTTTTACTGCTCATATATCTTACATTTGGGTACAGTAAGTGCCTAATAATTAGCAACCTTTTTTGTTGCCCAAAACCACAATGCCCCACCCGCCAAAATCATCGGCAACGACAACCACTGCCCCATGCTTAACCCAAGACTTAACGTCCCTAAAAAAGAATCAGGCTCGCGGGCAAACTCAACGACAAATCGAGACACGCCATAACCAATTAAAAAAAGCGCCGACACTTGCCCCATGGGTCTTGGCTTACGAGCAAACAGCCACAACACCACCATGAGCAACAAACT
>DIYC01000077.1:8818-10896 GCA_002428895.1 Burkholderiales bacterium UBA6064
ACGCGCCAAACCGTCACCCGCCTGTGGAAACACCATACCCCAAAACCCCTCTGTTGGTCTACCCCACAGCTCACCGTTAATAAAATTACCCAAACGACCCAACGCCAAACCAATTGGGATCGTGGGTGCAACAAAATCCATCAAATTTAAAAACTGCCATTTTTTATAATGGGCATAGGCAAAACAAATCAACAGAACACCCAAAAAACCGCCATGAAACGACATACCCCCTTGCCAAATGGCCAGTGCTTCTAAGGGATTTTGTAAATAATACGTCGGTTTATAAAACAGCACATAACCCAAACGCCCCCCAACAACCACCCCCAACACAGCCCATGTCATTAAATTATCAATATCTTGAGATGAAATGTGCGGAAACAAATGCAACCTTCTTTTAGCTAGCACCGCAAACGCCAAGAAACCCAATAAATACATTAAGCCATACCAATGAATTGAAATGGGTCCCAATGAAATGGCAATAGGATCGAACTGAGGATGTACAAACATTTAAAAACCTAGAGGAATAGCGACTGTAGAATTTTAAATCGCGAAGAGACAATAAATGAACAAACAATCAAGTTGTGCACCCACTATTTGCTGATAAAGTGTTAAATTTCCGACTTGTATAAACTTTAAGCATTTCAAGAGCCACACCATCATGAGCATTAATCGACGTTCAAAAAACATCACCCAAGGCGTAGCCAGGGCTCCCAATCGCGCCATGTATTATGCAATGGGCTACACCGATCAAGATTTCAACAAACCCATGATTGGGATTGCCAATGGCCATTCAACAATCACCCCCTGTAACTCAGGTTTGCAACCTTTAGCCGACAGTGCGGTTCAAGCAACACGCGAAGCAGGTGGGAATCCACAAATTTTTGGCACACCCACGATTTCAGACGGTATGTCAATGGGCACCGAAGGGATGAAATACTCTCTCGTTTCTCGCGAAGTGATTGCTGACTGCATTGAAACAGCCGTTCAAGGCCAGTGGATGGACGGTGTATTAGTCATTGGCGGCTGCGATAAAAACATGCCCGCCGGTATGATTGCCTTAGCGCGAATGAATGTCCCCGGTATTTATGTTTACGGTGGCACAATCAAACCAGGTCGGCATAACAATCAAGACTTAACCATCGTATCCGCCTTCGAAGCAGTGGGCGAATTTACCGCAGGTCGTATGAATGAAGATGACTTCAAAGCCATCGAAAAAAAGGCTTGCCCTGGTTCAGGTTCTTGTGGTGGAATGTTTACAGCCAACACCATGAGTTCATCGTTCGAAGCCCTAGGCATGAGTTTACCCTACTCGTCGACCATGGCAAATATCGACCCAGAAAAATGTGAATCTACTAAAGAATCTGCCAAAGTACTGATCGAAGCCGTTAAAAATGATCTTAAACCTCGCGACATCATTACCAAAGAATCAATCGAAAATGCAGTTGCTGTCATTATGGCAATCGGTGGCTCTACCAATGCTGTTTTACATTTTTTAGCCATTGCACATGCCGCTGATATCGAATGGACATACGATGACTTTGAGCGCGTTCGCTTACGCACCCCAGTCATTTGCAACTTAAAACCCTCTGGACAATATGTCACCACCGATCTTCACCAAGCAGGTGGAATCCCTCAAGTCATGAAAATTTTGCTCAATGCTGGGCTTATTCACGGTCACTGCAAAACAATTACAGGTAAAACCATTTCAGAAACATTGGCCAACGTGCCCGCCCAACCTCCAAGCAACCAAAATGTGATTTTACCTCTTCACCAAGCACTGTATCCACAAGGTCATTTAGCCATACTTAAAGGTAACTTAGCCCCTAAAGGCTCAGTGGCTAAAATCACCGGGCTTAAAAAACCTGTCATTACTGGGCCTGCTCAGGTATTTAATGACGAACAATCGTGCATGGATGCCATTTTAAGCGATCAAATTACAGCCGGTGACATTATCGTATTGCGTTATTTAGGCCCTAAAGGTGGCCCTGGTATGCCAGAAATGTTGTCTCCAACTTCTGCAATCGTTGGCAAAGGCTTAGGCGAAAGTGTGGGATTAATTACCGATGGGCGTTTCTCCG
>DIYC01000132.1:0-4282 GCA_002428895.1 Burkholderiales bacterium UBA6064
AGTGCAGACAACACCAGCGTTAAGTCGCTTGTGATGGAGGAAAGAAAAATGAACACACCCGGAAGTAACCCTAAAAATCCAAATGGCCCACCAAAAAGTGTGATTATTGTTTATCCAGTCACTTATTCAACGCTTCATATTACAAACTACGAAGAACCTCTGGAAAACGATTAATATTAATAAAAATGTTGACCAAGAGAAATTTTTAGACTAAAATTCGCGCTCACTTATGTTCTTTGTAAATAAACTTTTTGGCGCTTGGCAGCTTTAGTTTTTTTAAACTGCCCATAGCTCAGCTGGATAGAGCAACGGCCTTCTAAGCCGTAGGTCGCACGTTCGAGTCGTGCTGGGCAGGCCAAAAAAATCAATGGCGGGATTAGCTCAGTTGGTAGAGCAACGGATTGTGATTCCGTGGGTCGTGGGTTCGAGCCCCATATCTCGCCCCAAAACAATCACAGCAAGAATTAAGTCTTTTGTCTTCTTAATGCCTGATACAAAGCACTCAAATTTAATACACAGCACACAAATAGTTTTTAACTGTTCAGTGAATAAGTTTAGCTTATGAATTTTTTATGCAACTAAATTTAAAAAAACTATAAATAATAGTTTTATGTAGAGAAAGTTCGTGAAGTTTTTTAAAAAAGAAAAAATTCAAAGTAAGAGTGCAATTAGCTAAAAGAATTAACTAAAAAATTTAAACCAACGCTGAATTGAAGATAGACTTAGGAAAAATTTTTGCTCTTTGGTCGGGGCAGTAGGATTCGAACCCACGACCCTCTGGTCCCAAACCAGATGCGCTACCAGACTGCGCTATGCCCCGTCAAAGAAGCGGAATATTACATTCTAAGTTCTACTTCGTCAATAGCCAATCACCAAATTTAACGAATAGTATTCAAAAAGCTGCAGTTATAAACCCAGTTACTCTGCATCACTCAGTTTAAGATTGACTTGAACTGCAAATAAATCAAATAAAGAACTCACTGTGTCTTGAAAAAATCGTAACAACCCCAAAACTGGAATTTCACTGAGTTGAATTTTTTGAATGAACAAAATTGTATCACGCGACTGATTTAATGCAAAAAAACCAGTTAAAACAGACTGAATGGCTAAATCACGGTTCAGCGACAATAAGTAACTATTCGTCTGAGCATTTGTATTTACATGTATTAACTCGAACTGAACAATACAATTTTTTGATATGGGTGAGTTTTGCGCAATTAAACGAATTAACACCCCATTAAGCTCAAACTCAGAGTGATTAAGAGTTAGAGGTTTTTGTACAGCACAACTCACACGTTGCAAAAATTGTTCAAACGTAGGCTGAGCAACTGAAGTCATCACATTCATAGAATAGTCATTAATTAATGGGTTGAGCTAGTCTGCTTCACTGAAAAGCCAGTTTGATTCAAGCGATCCTGGTTAGTCTTAGTTGCTGATAAACGCTCGACATACATTTGCTTCGCTTTTAAAACCACTTGGTCTGCCATCTTATAACTAGCCTCTAAGGTTTGCCCACCGATATGCGGTGCAGCAACGACACGAGGATGCTTGGCTAATTGATCACTAACACAACCTTTAGGGCCATCTTCTTGTTCAAACACATCGATCCCAGCCGCATAAATTGAACCCTCATTCAGTTTATCCAGTAAAACTTGTTCATCTACAATACCACCCCTTGCAGTATTCACGAGCACTGCATTTCTACCCGACAGATTATCCAATTCACGCTGACCTATCAAATTGCGAGTTTCTCTGGTTAAGGGGATATGAATCGTTAAAAAATCAGCGGTCTGAGTCAGCGCCTCTAAATTTAGAAACTCCACAGATGAAATAGAATCTTCAGGCTTGTGTGCTTTATGCCTAGGCGCCAATACATTGACCTTCATGCCAATAGCAGCGGCTGTTTTAGCCACAGTTTGACCAATTCGGCCATAACCAACCACACCTAGGGTTTTGCCACGCAGTTCTAAACCAGTCAAATAAGTTCGTGACCAATTACCTTTCTTAATTCGATCATTCGCGACAGTAATGCCCCTTGCTGCAGCAAACAACAGACCTATAGCCAACTCAGCGGCACTTTCAGTATTCACCTCAGGAGTATTGCTATAAGTGATACCTGCACGATCAAGTACATCGGTATCAATATTATCCATGCCCGTGCCTACACGCAAAACATGTCAGGGTAATTCCATGTGCGCCAGCGCCTCAACAAACTCTTGGTTGACTTGACAATTACCTCGGACAACCAATAAGTCTGTTACTTTGCCTTTCATCGCTTGAATGACTGACTCAGTTAATTGTTGTGGCGATACATTCAGTGTGGTTAAACAAGTTACTCTTGCTTCATGCGCCTCTAATTGCATCAACCGAGGCTGCGCTTCTTTACCAAGCGGTTCGGCAAGCAACACTTCGATGGGTGCAACAGCATCTAACGCACCAGCTTGTAGGAATGTATTAGACGCTTCAAGCAATGCATGAATTGGATTGGTAGTTCTGTTTAAAGCAGACTCTGAGGTTGCTGCAACATACGAATCAACCCTTGGGGAATGAGCCGAACTTAAATTAGGCAAAATATTTGGATTCAAAATAAAAACCCTTCATCAGTTAACATGACAACAAACTACACTGTATCGTTAAAACAAGCAGGGTTTTTAAGATAAATGCATTTTTTTGTACGTGTCCGTTTTCAACGAACGATTTAACTTATTAATTGAGTGAGGATTTATCTCGGTTTTTAAAAAAAATCGACTCAGGTTGAAGAATAATTCTGCCTTATTTAATCAGAGCAAGAACTTAGCTCTTTTGCTAAAAAATCAACACAAATCCTAAGTTTAGCCGAAGAAGATAATTTGGACGAATAAATAGCATAGACATCGGCACCTTGAAAATACTGTGGCAAAATACGCACCAACTGACCTGCTCGTATCATTGGATTAACATCCCAAGTACTTCTTAAAGAAATCCCATGACCATCAACTGTCCACTGCTTCACGGTTTCACCATTATTGGACGACAACACCCCTTTTAATTTTAAGCTATGTTTTTCGCCCTCGCCCTCGAGTATCCAGCGACCATGCTGCTGATCCCGCTCATGAATGACTAAACAACGGTGTCGCATTAAATCGGACAGCTGAGTAGGCGTACCGTGATCCGCTAAATAACTGGGACTTGCACATAAAATACGATGATTTTTAGCTAATTTTTTTGATACTAAATCGGGTTCATCAATATGGCCAAGTCGAACATCAAGATGAAACCCCTCATGGATTAAATCTATTTTTCGATCTAGAAGATCAAGTTGAATTTCTAAATCGGGATACATTTTTGCCAATTTAGATAACGCTGGGCCCACAAAATTTCGCCCAAATCCTGAACTAGAACAAACACGCAGCATTCCTTTCGGAACAATTTTATCCAGATGAATGGCATCCATTAAATCTTCAGTTGAATCTAAGACGCGTTGTCCCCATTCTGACAACGTAGAACCTACACCCGTTAAAATAAGTTTTCGTTTAGTTCGATGCACTAAACGAACCCCTAGCTTTGATTCAAGCTGCTTAAGTCTTTTACTAATATAAGCCGCAGAAACCTCTAATTCAGCAGCAGCTGCAGAGACAGACTCTGTTTTAACCAAAACTGAAAATATTCTTAAATCTTCAAGTGAAGGTGTGTTCACAAACGCCCTCTTTTAATCAAAAAGTTAACTATTAATATTATAATACTTTTAAATATACTTTTAAGTTAATTTTTTTAGGAAGTTGGGTATGACGCATAAACGCATCGCTGTAATTGCCGGTGACGGAATTGGAAATGAAGTAACACCAGAAGGACTACGAGTACTTGAAGCCACAGCACGAAAATTTGACTTATCCATTGAATTGACTCGCTTTGATTGGGCTCACTGTGACTATTATCTAAAGCACGGAACCATGATGCCAAGCAATTGGTTTGATCAACTTGTTGACTTTGATGCGATTTATTTTGGTGCAGTTGGCTGGGAAAGTAAAGTACCTGATCACATTTCGCTATGGGGCTCATTGTTGCAATTTCGCCGCCGATTTGACCAATATGTTAACCTTCGACCAGTTCGCCTGATGCCCGGTATTCAGTGCCCGCTAGCCAACAAAAAACCAGGTGACATCGATTTTTACGTGGTTCGAGAAAACACTGAAGGTGAATATTCTTCTATCGGCGGGCGAATGTTTGAAGGTACAGACAGAGAAATCGTGATGCAAGAGGCTGTGTTTACTCGCCAGGGAACTGATCGAATTTTAAAATTTGC
>DIYC01000132.1:4475-4819 GCA_002428895.1 Burkholderiales bacterium UBA6064
TGATCGAATTTTAAAATTTGCATTTGAATTGGCGCAAAAGCGCCCTAGAAAATTACTTACTTCAGCCACTAAATCGAATGGCGTTGCAATCAGTATGCCCTACTGGGACGAACGTTTAGAAAACATGAGCAAACAATACCCTAATGTACAATGGAACAAATACCATGTTGACATTTTAGCGGCTAGATTTGTTCTTAGTCCTGAACGTTTTGACGTGGTGGTGGCTTCGAATTTATTTGGTGATATTTTGTCAGATCTTGGGCCAGCCTGCGCTGGAACAATCGGTATCGCGCCTTCGGCCAATATTAATCCTGAACGCAAATACCCTTCTTTATTTGAACCAG
>DIYC01000132.1:5024-17136 GCA_002428895.1 Burkholderiales bacterium UBA6064
CTATGGAAAAAATATTGCGAATCCGATTGCAATGATTTGGTCTGGCGCAATGATGTTTGAATTTTTTGGGCAAGACGACCCCAAATTCTTAATGGCGGCTCAAACAATTGTGAAAGCAATTGAAGACACTTTAATTCATGGCCCAAGAACACCCGACATGGGGGGTAATGCCAGCACGACTGATTTAGGAAGGGCGATTGCTGAAGCAATTTAATCAGACTATCAAAAAACTCTGAAACGAAATGCGCTTACAAGCTTAAACAGAAGACCAATCAGATTAAAAAATTTAATCTGGTTGGCAAAAAACAAACTCGTGGTCTTTTCAACGCTGAGTTGATAAAGAGTCAAAAGCCTTTGAAACAATCGAATCATACACTTCAATCAGATCATTTCTTTCTCGAGCTTCAGCATGTTCTTTTTTAATGAATGCATTTCGTTTTTTTTCACGTTGAATTTCATCAAAAATTAATTGTGCTTTAGTTTTTATTTCAGAAAGCTCAATACTTGAAAAAACTGTTAAATCAACACCTAAAAAAGCATCTATCATTCTGACTCACCGATTAAATATAAACAAACGACTCATCTAATTATAAAAATGTAGCGACAAGTTAAAACTCAAAAACTAGCAGGCTACGCCAGCAAAGTTCATAATATCTTCAAGAGCCATACCGTACAACGTAGGGTCTGCAGAATTAAACTGATTCATACCTGTTAAACTCACCACTTCGTCTAAGGCTTCTTCAGAATTAAACCAAGCTTTAAAAAACCCTGAATCAGAGTTAAAACGAGAATCAGAATTAGACAGCCCAAACTCGTTTGGCCTTAATTGACTAAAATCGAACATGCCAAATCCAGATAGGATCATGTCTTCAGGGTTAATCTGCGTGTTACTCATGTGTGAACTCCATCAACAAAGCCTCTCAATACCTTAGTGGCATTAAAAGTTTAAAAGTTCAATTGATCAAACAGCGCATCACTTATTGAGTAAGACAAACACTGCCTTGTACAGAAACGCGTATTTCGCTAACACCCCCCGAAACGGGGACACTTTTTTCTGCATACGAATTAACAGCTGACATACGCATGTTATCTTGTTGCTGAAAATACGGTTGAGGATCAAAATGATTGGTTTCATCATTGACCGATAGTTGCGCAAGTTGATAACCGCTGTGCCCAAAACCCTTAGCCGCTAATTTTGCTTTATTTTGAAACTCTTGAATAGCCAAACCAAATAACTTAGCGCGACCTTGCTCTTTCGATTCGTCACTGACAAAGTAATTTAAGCCTGACAACACCAATGGAGCTGCATCAGCTTCAATATTGGCACGCTTTTTGAGCTGCTCAAGGGCCATTTCAAAACTTAAAGTACCCTGCCCTCGCCAATGGGAAATATCACGATTTTTAGAATGATAAACGGGAAATGTTCGTACATTTGTGATCAGATGGCGAACTTCTTGATTTGTTTTTAACCTAGCTAACGCTTGGCTAAGCGACTCATTCACTGCTTGCATAGCTTGCCCTGATTCAGGTTTTTCAACTTCAAAACGCCAAGTTAGCAGCACCATGTCGTTTGACACTTCCTCACTACTGACTGCTTGTAGACTTACGCTGGGCAAATTGTTGCATTCTTGAGCAAACGCAACACTAGAAACCCAAGCACAACCCATTAACAGACTCAAATTGCGAACAACACATGATGAATAACCCATAACTGTGACTCCTTTGAACATCAAAAGATAAACTTGTTTCAACAAAACACCTATTCGGTAGATACTCCAATTTGCGTTGGAATTAGCCCTAACAAAATTTAGGTCTTGTAGTGTGTGACTTTTAATAAGAAAACTTAAGCAGCAGTGAATGTTAACACGATGAGGATGCTTTTGAACATTCAACAATCCTGACTACGATCAGGGTATTTAGCTTGAGAGCACGCAATCAAAGAATTAAGCAAACAAAGATCGATTTAACCAAGATAAGTTCGTATAATTTAATTTATGAAAAAATCCATCTAAACCTATTGTTACAAAACGGGGCTTTCATGTCAGATAAGTTCGATAAAATGATTAAAGAAATCTCGATTAAAAATAACAATGACAGTACCCCGCAACCATCAGGCTCGACTCAAGGGATTAGTGATCGTTTTTTAATTCGAGACAATAAGCAAGCTCAAAAAGCGCTTTTAGACAACTTTAAAACTGAAATTGAAGAAATTTCAAATCGCTGGGCTCAAGAGGCGAAAACCCAAGCTGAAGAAACATTAAATTCTGCACTTGAAGCCAGCAAAAAGGCACTCGAAAAATCATTAGAAATGAGTCAATCTAGCATGGCTGCAGCTTTTGAGGCTCATGTTGAAAAAACAAGTGAAGCGGTACGCACAGAGTTTGAAAAAAATGTTGCTCAATCTGTTAAAAATACGTTTGCGCAAACTCGGCTTTTAGTTTTAATTAATTTAATCGCCGCAGGAATGAGTATTTCTTCAGCTCTGTTACTGTTGTTTTCATACGCATAAGATTACATCCGCCAAAACACCAAAAACTATAATGTGTTTGGCGGAAGCTCAGGGATTCGAACCCTGGAGGGGCTTACACCCCTGCCGGTTTTCAAGACCGGTGCATTCAACCGCTCTGCCAAGCTTCCGAAGTTGTGAATTATAGCTAGATTATTTGCAAAATTAAACAACAAAGGTGTCTATACCGCATTTTTTTTCACAAACAAACAAAAATAATTTGATCACTTAAAATGATCACTCAGAATTGTTTGTTGATCAATACATCACATGAATTGCTAGATCAATAACACGTTTATTCCAGTATTAAAAAATCGCGCCAACTGCGTTGACCATACCCTTTTAAATAATAACAAAGGGCCTGTAACATCGCTTTTTGTTTCTGGTTAAGAGATACATCAGAAGCAATTAAACATTCTAATTGCTGCACCACTGTTGTAGCATTTGGTGTTATTAAATCCTTACCGCACCTGTAGCCCTGCTGATTTAACCAATGCACAATTTCACGACTTAAATTAGGTAAATCTGACAATGAATTTAAATGTTGCAGTGTAGCTTCTATACCTTGCCGACGGGCTTTAAAAAAAATTTGCAATAATTCCTTCGATTCTTGCTTCAGACAGCCTGTTTCAAGTTGACAAGAACCCCAAGCCAAGGGATTTTGATTAAACAATGCAATCAGCTGAGTTTTATTTAGGCCATAACGAGAATCTTCACAACCCACCACAATACGACCTATCCGAGCATTTAAGATAGCACCTAGGCACATCATACAAGGCATTAAAGTGACATACATCGTAAACAACTGACCTAAACGATAATTGCGCACATGTTGGCAAGCTTGCCTAAGCGCAACGATTTCTGCATGCGCCGTACAATCACAATCAGCAATTAACGAATTGGCACCCTGACCCACAATTTGATTAGACTCAGACTGAACTACTAACGCACCTATCGGAACCTCTTGATTTTGACTGGCTAATTTAGCTAAATCTAGTGCTTTAAGCATGAATAATTCATCAGTGTTGTTTGTGCAGTATGTCGTTTCAATCAAAGTCATCGAATACAATTAAACAATTAGGATCACAATCACAAAAAGCACCACACAGGCCCAGCCAATTCGTTCAATATAAGTGTGTAAAACGGTTTCCATTTTAGGCCCTCCGTAGGCCATTAAACCTGCGACAAGATAAAACCGTGAAGCACGCCCAAGGATCGAGGCAAGAACAAAAGGCACTATCGCCATACTTAATCCACCTGCCGCAACAGTAAAAACTTTATAAGGAATCGGAGAAAAACCAGCAATAAACACAGCCCAAACTCCATACTTTACAAACCATTGCTCAGCCAATTGATAGCTTGACCAATAACTGGTAGTTTGAAGCCAAGGTAAAATCATGTCGAGCATCCATGCTCCAATTAAATACCCCAATACACCCCCCAACACTGAACTAACGGTTGTGATGAAAGCAAGCCTTCGCCATTTATTTGGCGTTGCCATACACATGGGTGCAAGCATGACATCAGGGGGAATAGGAAAAAAAGACGATTCGATAAAACTTAAACCAGCTAAAAACCAAGATGCGTTCTTATGCCGCGCCCAAGCTAAAGTTTTACGATACAAAAACCCAAAAATTTTCACATCAAATCCTGATCAAAAAAATAACACTACATGATAAATTGAATCAAACTAATTTCTAATAAATTGCTGCGATTGTTGCGATGAACTTAATGAGCTTTAAACGTGGATTCCATTCAACAAATATGAACAGATAAACACCCACGCTCACTGCATAAAACCTATTTGCAATTTGCGTGAATGTCAGCTTTTTACTATGAAGTTCCTGTAAAACTGCTAATCAATCACCCGCGATCTGTGATGACATTGGCCTGCACTCCACGTTGAGGCATAACATTCAGCTCGATACCGGGTTCCAGCTCAATACTTGGTTCTGTACCACGCTCAGTCATCACGTTTGCTTGCACTCCACGCCCAGATGTACTTTGGTTGGCTGCTCTTGATAACCCCTGACCTTCATTGACGATATACCTGACTATACCTTGCTCACGAATCAACTCAAAATCTGGATGGTTCCGCAAACGCTCCAACAGCTCTGTTGCATTGCTAGGTGGCGACTGATTCGCCATAGAACTAGGCATTAAAGGCACTGGAGGAATGTAACGTTCTATCTCTGGATTAGCAGAAAAGCGAGAAGGAAGGCCTTCAACAGGAAACCCAGGGTGAATCCCTAAAACTTCCATCGCTTCCTGATCAGCTTCCCGAGCTCGTATATCGGCACCGTTAGACAACTGATCAAAGATGGGTTGAGCCTGAATGAAGGCTTGAGCATAAGCAGTTGTAGCAACATCAATCTCAGCCTGAGCATGAATAAGAGCTTGTGTAATTTCAGCAACATGTTCCTGAACTTTTGCCGCAGCCTGAGTCGCTGCTTCAGCCTTCACAGTAAGATGCGCCACAAATCGAGCAGAACGTTTTGCTGTTGTTGCTACTGCTACAGCTTCAGCCGCACTCTGAGCCCGAGCTACTGCAACAACTGCTTTAGCTTCAGCCTTATTCAAGTCATGAGTTAGAGATTGAACTTTCATTTGAGCAGCAGATAGAGCTGTGCGCGCAACCCGATATGCCTCTAAAATAGCCACAGGGCCACTAGGAGCGGAAGGACAAAACACGTGATGAAGACAACATCTCCAGGTGTACAATCCAACGCAAAAACCCGCTTCTAAAAAACAACTACCATAAAGCCCAGGCAAACACGCATGAATTGCTGGGTTAATATTATTTAAAATCAGAGCGCCTAAAGCACCCGCAGTCCCGACCGTTCCAACGGATATACAAGGATATCGTATTGGACAAAGGTAATCCTCAGAAATTAAATCAACGGTCTGCCCTCTCTCCAACAGTACTGCATTACAAAAAAGCATCGCAGCAGGAGTGGTTACTGCAGCAGTGCCAACTAAAGTGGCTTTGACATACTCAGCAATCGGAATAAAGCCTGCAAATCCTCTGTAATTAATGAATGCTGCACCCAATGCAGAGGCAGCAGTTGCAATAGTAAATTCTTGTGCAACAGTAGACCCCATGAGAATCGCTGATTCAGTATAGCTAAGGCGAGCGTGTCGATCATTCGGATAATAAAATTGATATGGCATATAGATTGTCTTTAATAAAAAATTCTTAGCTCAAAGTATTGCTGCAAAAACACTACTGTTTGAGTTAAGTACGCGTCAATAAAATCAGAAAATATTTTGCAATCCAACTGACAAATAAAATTTAGCTGGGATTGATCATTTGTAACGACCTAGTTTGAGAGGCTGATTGATCGATGAACTTTGTGTAACGGTCTTCGAACTCATAATATACCTATATTTGGTGGCTAAAATATTCGGTGGTAATTTATAACAAAAAGTTCCGTAACTATTAAAAATAGATCATTTACCTTGGGTCACTACTTCAATCGCGAACGATGCGACAAGAATCTGCTGCGCATATTCTAATCACATCGATTCTTCTGCAAGTATTCGCCAACGCCCATCTTCACGTTTAAGCTCTACCATTTTTTTAGATTGGTCTGTATAGTTATCAGAACGATAAAATTGATCAAAATACACTTTAACCACAGCATCGTTAGTACGCTCAACAGATATATTTTCTAAAGACACCTCAATCACTTCTCTACTTCCAATTCGCTCGTAACGTTGCTGCTCCCAAATTTCTCGTGGCACACCATTTGAAGGTTTAAAATTTTTAGAATAAAAACTTAAATAGCCCTTAACATCCTGCGCACTCCATGCTGCAGACCAATTGACTAAAATTTCAACCGGACTTTCTTCCAAAACTAAAGATTGATTAAATTGATCAACCGTGCTGGAGTTTGTTGCATCCCGAACACTCTTAGAATGATTCTTTGTCGATGTATTATCTCTGGAATTCACCGAATTAGTATTAATTGCAGCGATGTTCGTTGCACTTTGTGAACCAGTTGACCGATTGGCCTGACTGACACCAGCCTGTATGTCACCGCCTAACGAGGCTGTTGAAGATTGATTGGCGGCAATCACTAAAGGATCAGCGACTTCAGTTGACGAAGAGATAGAAGATTGACCTGACAAAATTGAAGGACTTTGTATATCGACAACTCCAGTGTCTGATGAATTTATTTCTATCGTTGTATCAAGCGCTAAATTGGGAGTTGATTCAACCTTAGAATTAGTTAGGGATTCCTCAACAAGCAGGTACTGTCCGTTTGAAGTATCCACACGAAATCTTTGCTCGGTTGCAAACTTGATGCGTTCAGTTGCATTAGCAAATGATGACGCACCAAACACTGCATACAGACAAGTAACCAACGCATGAATTAACAGGGATGGTAAAGTAGGTGACTTAGATGCCATTGAGCCCTCTTGAATGGTAATTTTTGAATTAAGAATTTGTGCTACAGACAAAGCCACCAAAAAAACAAAAAAAACAACTAAAAATAAATCAATCTGATTAAAAGATCCATTTAAATTATACTGATTGTAAACAATTAATACACTAACCGATAAAGACATTAATCCTGAAACAGTTAGGCCTGACCAATAAATTTTGGCATGAACCACGCTTTTAAATACGTTAACTGGCTGCCCAGACTGAATTGCTATCAAAGTTAATATGGAAACCAAAGTCACAATAACAAGCATTGCTTGTAATTTTTTATCAAAATCAAGCTTAACAAAACTTAAAACACCCTCTTCTAACTGAGAAAAGCTCTGAAAACTTGATGTTCTAAATAAAATATGTTTTTTATACCCTTCAAAATTAGCCTTACAAAATTCGCGCTCAGCCGTTATTTGTTCTCGAATCTTTTTTTCATCATAAGCACCCGTTAATGATTCATCAAGTGTTGCCGTAAATTCTTTTTGCTCTAAAAAAGAATTGTGATTACCTGAAGGGTCATCGGCTGAAGTTGCATAAATGTTATTCAGATTAGATAAAACCTCACTTTGTTTTAAAGTAATTTCTTGGACAACAAGCGCCTCGATCGGCAAACTTAAATCACATGAAGGCTGCAAAGGTTTTGCCTTAATAGCCTGATAATTAAAATCAGAAGAATTTCCAAAATTTTTATGGCCGTACTCTAACAAAAACTGGTGAACATTTTGATTAAATGCTATTAAAATGAGAAAAAACAAGCAGACAAGACTAAAAACATGTTTAATCCAGGTAGCCAAAAAAAATAGAAAATGACTACCTTCTTGATTGCTCATAGAAATATAAATACTTAGACATATGGGTTAAATTAAAATTAATTAATAAATTTTAGAAAATTAATAAAAAACAATTCTTACAATTATTTTGTATCAATTATTAATTAGATATTTTTTTTTAAAAAGCAGATTTGGCCCCCTTATTCGTGTTTTAGATTTTAAATAGTGACTTTAATATTTAACTTGATCTAATTGAACACTCAAAATTATGGAAACTGCTTTTTCTGATTATTTCTCAAAAAAGAATGATTCGCCGGATAGCGCAAAACCTAAGCGAAAATACAATCAAATTGAGCAAGAAGAAGATTTACAACCTTTACAAGGAAAATCAGTTTTAATTGTCGATTCCGCTTTAGCAACTCGAAGAACTTTACAAGAACAATGTTCACAATTGGGAGCTCGGACAGTTGCTTTTGCTTCATCCGTGCCAGAAGTGCTGAATCAACTCGAAGCTCGTGATATTGAGCTCATTTTATGCGAATATTCGCTGGAAGGCGAGCGAAACGGACAGCAATTACTCGAAGAGCTGCGGGTTAAAAAAGCTTTACCCTGGCGCGCCGCATTTGTGATGGTTACAGGTGAAAGAGTCTATTCCAACGTAGTTTCTTGCGTTGAGTTTGAGCCTGACGACTATTTAATTAAGCCATTTACAGTTTCTACACTCTCTAAACGAATTATCAAATTATTTAACAAAAAGAAAAATTTAAGAAAGGTTTACGATTATTTGGACGATGAGAACTATGCCATTATTCCTAAAATGTGTAGTGCACTTTTCGAAGAATTTCCGCAATACTCCAACGAATTAGAAAAAATTTCAATTAATTCAATGTTTAATGCTGGGCAATTCGCTAAAGCCCAAGAAGCGCTCGAAGCAGCCATGGAAAGCAACATAAGACCCTGGATGGAAGTGCTATTGGCTAAAATTCTGATGAATTCTAAAAAATTTAACGAAGCTGAAGAAATCCTTTCACGTGTTGTGAAACAAAATCCAGAGTACATTTCAGCCACTGATATTTATGCTGAAGTGCTGTGGGAGCAAAATAAACCGGAGCAAGCTCTTCAAGCACTTGAGCAATTAGGCGCAAGATCAATGGCTTCAACGGCTCGGCTCCGTAAATTGGCCGATTTATCCGTACGACTGGGAGACGACACGCGCAGCAAAACCTATCTGAATAAGGTAATCGAAAGGTCTAAAAATTCTGCACTCACACAAATGCATGATTATCTTCAACTGTCCAAAATTTTTATCAAAGAAGGTCGCCACGAAGAAGCAGAAAAACTGACTGCCAAACTAAAGAATGTAGTTAACTCTGTCGAGTTAAACTTTGCTCGAGATATGATGAAAATTCAAAAGTTGACCTCAGAAGGTTCAATGACTCGGGCTAAAGAGAAAATTCAAGAAATTTTTGAAAAAGATAAAGAATTGATCTCTAAGCTTGAAGCCGATGCTAAAACGAGCTTACTTGAACAGTGTTTTATCGTTAGCATGACCAAAGAAGGATATGCTTTAGCCAGTCAAATTTCAAAGCAAAACCCCAATAAAGCTATTTTGGATCGTATTCGATTCGCCATGCATGGACAAAAAGAACAAGACGGATCTAAAGAAAATTAACGCATTACCTACCACGTCTCGGCAAGAAGTTTAGGTATAATCAACCTTTAGATTTGTGTAGCGTGGTGTCAAATTGGGTAATTTAATTTACGACCTTGAATGTGAGTTTGGTCATCAATTTGAAGGCTGGTTTAGATCAGCTGCTGACTTTAAACAACAAAAAACCGATGGTCTGATTAGCTGCCCTGAATGCCAAACTCAAGCCGTTCGCAAATTACCTTCTAAGCTGCATATTGCAAAATCTATAAATAGTAATGAGTCAATGGCAGCAACTTGCACAAACCCGAAAAGTAATTTTCATTTTCACGATACATTCGATAGCCCACAAAAATTAACAGTTGCCACAGGCTTTGTGATTGCGAAACAAGTCATGCAGGCACTGGTTCGTCATTCCGAAGACGTAGGTGCAGATTTTGCCAAAGAAGCCCGAAAAATTTACTACGAAGAAGCACCCGCAAGGGCAATTCGGGGGCACGCAAGTGCTCAAGAATACGAGCAACTTCGAGAGGAAGGGATTGACATTATCCCATTACCTTCTATTCAACAGCTTGATGACGACTGAAGTCAATCGATTGCAACTCAATTAATTACTTTGCCTATTCACACCGCATAAAGATGCTTAGCCTTTTGCATTTAATCAACGCCACTTGCCCTTCGGGTTGAAAAACGCTCCATCCATGAGGCAAACACATTATTTTCAATTGCGATTCGCATATTCTGCATTAAATCGAGGTAATAATGCAAATTGTGTAGGGTTGCTAAATGCGCACCCAGTATTTCTCCCACCTTATCTAAATGATGCAAATAAGCCCGACTAAAATTCTGACAGGTGTAGCAAGCACATTCAGTATCTAGTGGCTGTTCATCGTCCTTAAAGCGAGCATTACGAATCCGAATGTCACCCTTTTGGGTAAATAACCAACCATTTCTAGCGTTTCGTGAAGGCATAACACAATCAAACATATCAATACCTTGCGCAACCGAAGCAACTAAGTCTTCGGGGGTGCCGACACCCATTAAATAGCGCGGTTTGTGTTGCGGTAAACGAGTTGCGCAATGCGATAAGATACGACGCATCTCTTCTTTAGGTTCGCCGACCGACAGCCCGCCCAGTGCATAACCATCGAAATTGAGTTGCACCAAACGTTCAAGCGATTCATCGCGCAAATGCTCGTACATCCCGCCTTGCACAATACCAAACAAACTATTGGGATTTTGGTGAAGTAAAAAAGCTTGTTTTGAACGCTCTGCCCAACGTGCACTTAATCGCATCGACTCATCAGCTTGCTGTTCACTTGCAGGATAGGGGGTACATTCATCAAAAATCATCACGATATCGCTGTTTAACACCGTCTGTATACGAATACTTTCCTCGGGGGTTAAAAAGAGCGCATCACCATTCACGGGTGAACGAAAATGAACCCCCTGCTCTTTAATTTTACGCATAGCTCCCAAACTAAATACTTGGAAACCACCTGAATCGGTCAAAATAGGGCCATGCCAACCCATAAACTGATGTAACCCTTCAAATTTTGAAATTACTTCTAAGCCAGGGCGCAACCACAAATGAAAGGTATTGCCCAAAATAATTTGAGCATTAATTTCATGCAAATTTTTAGGGGTGAGCCCTTTCACTGTTCCATAAGTGCCCACCGGCATAAAAATGGGAGTTTGAATGGTGCCATGTGCAGTTTGAATTTCACCCCGACGAGCTAAACCACTTTGATGTTTAAGTTGAAACGTTAACGCTGCCACAATATTAGTTCAATCACTTTAGAGTGGCTATTATGACGCGAAAAACCTCTTTAGAACTACTTTACGTTAAAACCCAAGTGAATTTAGTTTGTCCTAAGATCAATCAATAAAACAAGCTAGAGGAGGAATTCAGTTAGAATCACTGATTGCAAGTTATTTCAAGCACTTTGAGCAATTACTTTGAACTCAAAAAATACTTTAACTCAGCCTAATCAAGCCATTAAAACCGTTAACGAGCAAGCGTTTAAAGCGGCCATGAGTCAGTTTGTCACTGGAATTACGATTGTGACCACTTGCGATCAACACAACAACCCAATGGGTCTTACGGTGAATTCATTTAATTCAGTATCTTTGTCGCCCCCATTGGTATTGTGGAGCTTAAATAAACAATCTAAAAAATTAGACACTTTTATGAAGGCGGATTACTTTGGAATTAGTGTACTTGCAGCCGATCAAGAACACCTTAGTCGCCATTTTTCACAACACCATGAAAATGCATTCGAAAACATTGAAATAATGATTGAAAGCCAAGGCATCCCACTCATTTCAAATGCCTTGGCCTATTTTATCTGCAAAACCCGAAACCGATATGATGAAGGCGATCATCTTATATTAATCGGCGAAGTCCAGTTTTGTAGTTCAACGGAAGGCCAAGCCCTAGCCTACCGCGCACGCAAATACCACCAAATTTAAGGTTCATTGACTCAAGGAATTTATTGTGAAAGTTGCATTTCTAGGTTTAGGCGTGATGGGATTTGAAATGGCAGGCCACTTGGCCAAGGCAGGCCACCAAGTCACCGTGTATAACCGTACTCCAAGCAAAAGCCAACTGTGGCTAACGCACCACCCCGGAATTTTGGCACTTACCCCCGCGCAGGCAGCAATTGACCAAGACATGGTATTCTCTTGCGTTGGAAATGATCAAGATCTAGAAGAAATTTGTCTGGCTGAACACGGTGCATTTAACAACT
>DIYC01000001.1:0-325 GCA_002428895.1 Burkholderiales bacterium UBA6064
AGGTAAGGTGCTAATCAGGATACTCAAAGGCTTTTTTAACTACCGCAAGGGGGTCTTGTCTGTCTGCCTCTCTGGTTGAAAGCAAATAAAAATCGTCACTGTCACTGCTAGGAAATTCGATTTGTTGATACTCAGCGAGAGGAATGTGCTTATCTACGGCAATTGGCTTGTCATCAATTTTCATGCGGTCAATCACACTTTTCTGCTTGCTGCCTAACAGCGGTGTTGACGAATTGGATTTTTGGCGTGTCAGCGGATTAGCTAACGAAGAGGGTTGTGCCGCTTGCTGCCTAGGCACTTGCTGATTATTTGTTTGATCTGATAT
>DIYC01000001.1:527-4559 GCA_002428895.1 Burkholderiales bacterium UBA6064
GTATTTGTTTGATCTGATATGTAAGGTTTAGTTTGCTGAAACTTATAGGTCCTATGATGCTCTGCTGCAAGTTGTTTGCCCAGTACGCTTTGGCTTGGTAAGTAGACAGTGTAATGACCATCATTATGTGGACTACCTTGTAGATGAATCACCGGCACCTTGGTGTTGACGAGAATGTCGGCAATTTGGCCGAGTTTGAATATTGGCATGCCTTCTGCATTTTTGGGCAGGCGGTTTAAAAAATCATTTAGCGGGTGATTTGCTGGGCCAACCATTCTTAGGCTCGCCGGCTGGTTTTGTTCTTTACTTTCAACAATCAATGCAGTTAAACCCAATGCACGGTGCACGGCAGCAGGAATGTCGCTCGTGGCCATACCTAAGCTACCAAAGCCATTGAGTTGTTTAAGTTCCTTTAACGTACTTCTAATTCCGCTTGCAAGCACAAACACAGCCGTTTTCAATTCACTTTCAATATAATATTCAACCGCACTACTCTGAATCAGATTGGTTTGTTGTGGCATTTCAATTTCAGGTAGGCCAAATTCAGCGCAAAAATTCTCAATCGTTTGCCCTGTTCTAAAGTGTGCGGGTTGTGCACCCATATCGGCTTCTTCACCTTGGTGCAGAAACTCAAGCCTACTCCGTTCGTAAGTGCTGTATCCGGTAAACATGGCAACAATGAGGTGTTGAACCCTTGTCTTGGTTTTTTGCGCAGAAATGTTGCTTGCCTCGATTCGCTGGTTTAAGTCTTGTGCGGAATTAATTTGTTCAAACACAGAAAGCCAAGTTGCGCGGTTCCAGCATTGATTGTCACGAAAAAAACCACCTGCGTTGTTTGGGTTGTTTTTAACTGCGGCAACTGCTGCATAACCTCGTCGGTTATGTGCCATGTCCATCCAAATAAAATGTTGGCCCTCTAGCGTTTTTTTTAATTCCGCAGTTTGGTTCAAGTTTAATAACACTTGAATGTCAAAAGTGCGCTCAGCAATGGCAGGGCTGCTTCCCATACTGGCTAAAAGTAAAATATCTTGGTCGGCCTCAACGCCTAAACGAGCGGCTTCATTCGTAATTAATTGTTCTGTTTTAATGCGTTCTTTGGCCCTAATGATTGCTCGTTGCCGTTTTTCTTCAACTTGTTGTTGAATCGCTTGTTGCTTTAAGTCGCGGTGAGCCTGAATGGTTTGCATCCGTTGTTGATGGGCTGTTTGCAGCAAAGCTGGTACAGGTAGGCCAGTTAATCTTGAGACCACCTGATACACAGCAAACGGCAGCAAATCATTTGAAAACGTGGGGTTGCCAATCTTGGCTTGATTGAAATGAATTGTGGCTAACTCTAATAGGTAACTCATGGCTTCAACTTTGGTATTAAACTCTCGGCGAATACTTTGAGTTTGATACAACCAAAAAGGCTGATCGGGGATCGTTTTGGGGCAACAGTAAGGTAGGGTTGCCTTAACATGGCGACTTAAGCCAGGAACCAAAGTGGGCAAGTAATAGTTGTTATTGCCTGGGTTTGTTGTTTTAATCGCATGTTCAACCCAATCGGACAAACTGTCTTCGGTATGAACAGGATATTCGGTTTGATCTTGCGTGGTTTTTGCTCCAGGCAACATGGCCCAGTCTATTAAATTCACTAAGTCAATAACATCTGGGTGCTGTTGCAATAAATTTAATAATTGCTGTTGTGTCAAATCTGACGTTGGACTACTTTGTTCGCCATCTGTATGAATGAGTGTGTCTAATAGAATGCTGTACCATTGTTGTGCCAAATTTGGGTCTTGTTGAGAGAGGTCAACGGGTGCCGGCAAAATTTTTTCTAATAGCGCGTTTGTAGTTTGTAAACTGAAATCAATATGCCCAGTGTGGTTTTGAATCAATGTAGTGTTGGTTGTAACCTGTGGAAGCATTAAGCTCACAATCAATTGAATCGTTTTGTCTCTGGGCATTTGAACAAAACCATCCCAATCAGTTTGTCTTTGAACTAAACCTTCAGGGCCACTGTCCCATTCTAACAAGGTCTTAGCACGTTGTTCAATTTCAAGACTTATGGCACTTTGGGTTAGGTTGGGCGCCCTCTTTAAACCTGGTAATACGCGTTGAAGTAGGGTGGGTGATGTTTTTTCAGTTTGAAAAATATAGTTGTCTGAGATGTTAATTTGTGCATTTTTATTAATCCAAATAGATTGTGGCGAATGCTCATCTTGAATGTGATGTGATTTAACTGTGATCCCGAGAAAAGAAGAACTTTGATTCGCTTGCCTGGGCAAAAGAAAATCCAATGCAGCAAAAACACGCGATAAATTGGGCTGATTTTGAGCAATCGCTGCTCTTGAGTGCATCCAATTATCTTGTTCAAAAGCGCTTAAAAATTGGTTAATGTTATGAGTTGTAGGTTCAACACAGGTTTCATGAATATCTATTTCTAAACCGTGTTGACCCGAACTGCCAGCCACCGGTAAATTTAAAATATTGGAGAGCTTAGTTATCATCGTTTTGTCTCGGTATCACTTTTGAATTCAAATCAATTTAATTGTTGCGTAACCGTGCTGGCAAATTTTGCCTGTCCATGTGAATGTTAGTTCGATAGTTCATCAGAAATGTCCAGGTATTTTCCCCCGTGACCACACTCAGCCATTCTGATCGGTTTTTCATGGCCTGGTTCATTCGTTGAAAGTAATCGGCTTCTGACATGTTGTGAACCCAGCTGGTTTGATCGTTTCTCATTTCGATTAACTGATTGGTTTGTGTTCTGAAAATATGATCCATGTGCTCCTTTTGCGCCGCGACATGAGGCAATTCAGACACATAATGAACCCAAGGCTCCCACGTTGACATGAATGCCCACACTTTTGCGCCACCATCAGCAATGGTGGCTTGTTGAACGCGACGTTCTAAATTGTCGGCCATTGCTGGCGTAACACCGCCGACTGCCACCTGTTCCCGTAAATGATTTACTGGCAAATCTAGTCGGTCTTGTAGCATCAGCTCAGCCTCAAGTACTGTATGCACGCCTTGCGAATGCCGAATACCTGCTCTACGATCTTGAAAAATCAGTTGGTGAAGCATGTCTAACCTAAAATGCGCAACTCCCAAATTATACAAATCTGCGGGATTGATCTTGTTTCGGCGATGACCTAGTGCGGTTGTGACATGATGAATATAAGCCTGACCGTACATCGCATTTAGGTAAAACCCGTGGCGGTCGTTACAAAAGCGATTGGCTTCCAGGGCATTGCGATCGATAATTTCTCGCATTTCTGGGCCAGAGCGTGATGCGGAGGCAATCATTCGCAAACGGCTCACGATGTCAGTAACACGATTCAGTGATTCTTCAGTGTTTGATTCTTCGTCTGAAACCACACGATCAAGCACGTGCCTGCCGCCAATCCAAGTCAATAATTCAAGGCCTAAACTAAAATCATTCCCCAGTGCACGCACATAAGCTGATCCCTGTAAATTGTCTGTAGCAGGGTGTGGGTTGGGTTGCACAATTCGCATGTTTCTAACTTTTCTGCCTTCGGGAATCGTCACCAGTTAATGGTCGGGTTCATTGGCATGAATTCGCAATTCTTCAAGCCTGGCCATGTCTCCCATTTGACCCACATTGTTGGTATTTCATAAATTTTGTGGTTGTTCCTGATTTCTAGGCGCTGCGGCAGCTTGCTGAGGTTGCTGATTAGGCTCAGGGTTGCGTTGCGGGGCGATGCCTTCTTGTAAAACCAGTTGGCCAATCATTTGAAGCATGATGCGATCAAGTTTTTGGTCATACGCATCGTCATCAAGGTCGCTAAGCCCTGCCATTATTTGTCTTGCATCTGGGGAAAGTAATTGAGCAAATGGAAATTCGTTATTGTTTGGTCTTTGCGCGTTGTGTTGATTTTGCAAATTGTTTGCTCCTGCTTGTATAACTCGGCCCGCACCCTGTGCAATTTCCGGTTGTTGTGGGTTTAAAGCCGGGGGCTGAACGCCACGTCGTCTGTTATTTTGTGGGTTCTGATTGTTTTGATTGCCAGTGACGCGATTAAAAAAATT
>DIYC01000001.1:4737-5418 GCA_002428895.1 Burkholderiales bacterium UBA6064
GTGACGCGATTAAAAAAATTTCCAATACGATTGGGCATAGTTAGCTCTCTTCAGTTAACACGAAAATGTTAAGTGGTGACGATCAACTAAAAAGTGCCAGAAAATATTAAAAACTCGATTTTCATTCCGTTCTGGTTAATTTATTTATAGAAACCCAGTCAGCAAAATATAAAACTGCCATGTACAGAAATGTAGTTTATAAAACGTGGCTTAAATCATGTTGAACAAAACCAGCAATCAGTTCTGGGTTTGTAAGGGTGTAGTGTTTGCTCCAAGCCATGATTTTAAAGTGTAATCCCATGTCCGATTCGCTGACCAGGGTTTGAATGGCTTGCTTAATTTGAATGCTCTGTTTTAAGTCACCGAATTTCGGCAGTTGTTCGGCGTGTTGCATTAAACCATGATGCAGTAAAAAACGGCCTTGTGTGCAATAGCCTTCGAGTTGGCCGCCTTGCTGCTGTAAAGCGCCAAGAATTTCAGAAAAGTTAACATGACAGGTTAAGTCTTGTTGGCCTGGGTGTGCGCAAAAATCATCGTGCGCTGTGTGCTTGCGGTGGGCTCTTAAATGGCCCCGATGGTGTTGTGGGTGGTAATAGTGCGCGTCTTCCATGCCGTAATCAATCATGAGGCACAGGCCGTTAAGCTTTTCAGTCAGGGTGCGAACAAACGCATTGGCTTTAA
>DIYC01000001.1:5613-11130 GCA_002428895.1 Burkholderiales bacterium UBA6064
TTTGGCTTGCGGACTGTATTCTGTTTCATAGCCCTCTGGCCATGGCCCAAATTGCTTGTATTTGTGTTGAATCCATGTTGAGGTGGCGGTGTCGCAGGGTTTGTAAATGATCTTAGAAGTTACTGTTTCGTCTGGGTTTTTATTGGTGAATACGTAAGCTTCTTCAATCTGATTGTGCGTGAAACGAAAACGGCGAACAGGCATGGCGTCTAATACTTCGTTGCCAATGACTAAACCTTCTAGGGTATTGGGTAATTCACTGATCCAAGCAATTTTTTTAAATATAGAATCGGGCAGTTTGGCACGCAAATAAGCTTGCTGTTGATGTTTAAGAAGCCCAGAAACCTCGATGATGAAATAACGTTGAAGGGGAGCATTTAATTGACTGAGCAAATCGCAGGCTAGTTTACCTTGGCCTGCACCAAATTCATAAATTTGGTGTAAGCCTTGTTCAATCATGGGAGCAATTGCTTTGGCGAGGGTGTACCCAAATAAAGGGGTTAGTTCGGGGGCAGTAATAAAGTCGCCTTTGGCGCCAAACACATGGGAATTTGTGGTGTAATAGCCCCATTTCGGATGATATAACGCTAAATTCATGAATTCATCAAAACGAATTGGGGGC
Source organism: Burkholderiales bacterium UBA6064 (assembly GCA_002428895.1). Lineage (GTDB taxonomy): Bacteria > Pseudomonadota > Gammaproteobacteria > Burkholderiales > Burkholderiaceae_B > Limnobacter. Next base: position 6,236 of record DIYC01000001.1, read on the forward strand.
TGGCTTGTTAAGTAAGCCCATACTTTCAAACCGTTTGAGTCAAAATCATTTTCGTCTAAGTTGTTCAAAATAAGTGCAGAAAAACCAATGAGTTGTTAAAATGGCGGGCTTGTTGTCACTGTGAACATTTTTAGGTGGGTTAAATTTGTGAGTCAACGCGTATGAAAAATGCCTGGGTTATTATAACCGGAGCTGCCCAACGTATGGGGCGAGAAATTGCGCTTTCTATGGCTGCTGAAGGGTGGCACGTTATTTTGCATTGTAATCGCTCGCTAGGTCAGGCTCAGCAAACTGCACAAGCGATTCAAGCATTGGGGGTTCAATGCCGAGTGTTGCAAGCAGACTTGTCTAATTCAGTTGAACTGAATAATTTTTTTGAATTGGCCTCACGCTGCGGGCCTATTCGGTGTTTAATTAATAATGCGGCACAGTTTGAATTTGATGAGCCTGCTCAGGTTAATGTCGAATTATTTCATCAACATATGGCGGTTAATTTATTAGCTCCGTTGTTATTAACTCAACATTTGTACAGTCATGTGCCCGAGGGTGAGCAGGCGGTGGTCGTGCATTTGCTGGACCAAAAATTGGATAATTTAAATCCTGATTTTTTTAGTTATACACTTTCTAAGGCTGGGCTTGCCGCAGCTCTTAAGATGCAAGCCATGGCGTTGGCACCCCGTTTAAGAGTGGTTGCGGTGTCACCCGGCTTAACCTTAATTTCGCATTTACAAACGGAGCAAGAATTTGAAAAAACGCATCAGCTTGCTTTATTAAAGAGTTCTAGTCAGCCTAAAGATATTTCAAGAGCAGTGTTATTTTTGGTCAATAGTAGTGCAATTACTGGGGTGAATTTAACTGTTGATGGCGGTCAACATTTGTTGCCATTGTCTAAAGATTTCAGCAAGTTGTCTGTATGAGCGATTGGTTTTTAGATGGTCGTCTGTGTGATTGTCGGCGTGTTTTTATTCGTGAGTTCGAGTTGTTGATTGCCATCGGAGTGTTTCCTCAAGAATTAGGTCGTCAGCAAACTGTTCGTATGAATATCGATTTTTGGGTCCCAGTTTCCGTGACGCCTTCTGATCGTGATGTGCTTGACGATGTGGTGGACTATGATTTTGTTCGCCCTGGTATTCAACAACTGGCTCAAATGGGTCATATTGGCTTACTTGAAAAGCTGGTAGATGAAACTATTTGTTTGGTGCTCAATCATCCCAAGGTGGTTGCGGCAAGAGTGCGGGCTGAAAAATCGGAGGTTTATCCTGATTGTCAGTCTGCGGGCGTAGAAATTTTTCGTTTTAAGCAAAGTAAAGAGGTTTAGGATGCAACAGTTTGTTGAGCAAGTGATTCATATTTATCCAACCGACAAGGACAAGAAAGAGCAGTTTGAATTCAATAAACTTGAAAGTCGTTTGATTAAAAATGTGGGTCAGGCCATTAAAGATTTCAACATGATTGAAGAGGGTGACAAAATCATGGTGTGTTTAAGTGGCGGAAAAGATAGCTACGGCTTGTTATCCATTTTAATGTTGTTGCAAAAAAGGGCACCCATTCATTTTGATTTAATTGCCGTTAATTTAGATCAAAAGCAGCCTGGGTTTCCTGAAGAGGTTTTGCCTAATTACTTAAACTCAATCGGCGTGCCTTATCATATTGAGCAGCAAGACACGTATTCAATTGTTAAACGCATTATTCCTGAAGGTAAAACCACTTGTTCATTGTGTTCTCGGTTAAGGCGAGGCATTTTGTATCGTGTCGCTTCCGAACTTAAGGTCACTAAAATTGCATTAGGCCATCATAAAGACGATATTTTGCAAACCTTGTTGCTGAATTTATTCTATGGCGGTCGAATTAAAGGCATGCCACCTAAGCTACTGAGTGATGATGGGGCGCACATGGTGATTCGTCCCTTAGCCTATGTTCGCGAGCGTGACCTAATTCGTTATGCACAAGAAAAAAAATTTCCAATTATTCCTTGTAATTTATGCGGCAGCCAAGAAAATTTAAAGCGCAAAGAAGTGGCTGAAATGTTAAAAACCTGGGAAAAACATAATCCTAAATGGATTGCCAATTTATTTACTTCATTATCAACAGTTGTCCCCTCGCACTTGATGGATAGAAGCTTGTTTCCTTTTGAGCACTTAAGTTCACAATCGGCTCATTTATCTTTCGAACCCGATCGTGCTTTTGATCCAGAAGATTAACTTCCGTTGTATTTAAGCTTGTTCATGTTTATTTTTGTCGCAAAATTTTGTTAAAGTGTTGTGCTTGGTGTGTGCTTTTAAAGAAGTTGTTCAATGGCTCGGGTTTTGTTGGCAAATAATGCGGTAATGGTGTCGTGGTTTCAGCTGCACATGCAACTTGATCGAATTATTACCGATCACAATGACCTCAACTTACTTCGGCCTGGCGATTTGTTGTATGGTTTTTTTTCTATTCAGCAAGCCATTGCTTTAAGCTTAAAAGGAATACGTTGTTTTTACATTTGGGTCGATTCAACCTGTTCTCCGTTCGAGTCCTTTCAAGTTGACCCTTCCTTACTCGATTTAACCGTTCGTTTTGTTGAGGTGTGTACTCAAACTGGTCAGTCTGTTGCCTCGAGTGATTCCTACTTCAGTGCCAATTCTACAGCTTACAGTGTTTGTCCGCTAAGCTCCTCATTGGCAGAGCCAGTGCAACCTTTTGTGTTGTCTTCTTCAATCACGGAAATTATGCGCGTTCAACAGCATGCTAATTTGACCATCATGTTCACCGATGTCGAAGGGTTTACCTGTCTGAACGAAACATTTGGTGATGTCTTTGCATTTAATTTTAGACGCATGCACGATAAGCTGATTCGTTCTATTGTCGAGCAAAACGATGCTGGGAAGGTATTAAAATTTACCGGTGACGGCATGTTGGCTGTTTTTTCTTGCCCCTATAAAGCCATTTTGTCTGCTTTTGAAATTCAAAAGCAATTTGATGCAGTGTTTAAACAAGACCGAGAATATAAAGCGTTACGTGTTAGGGTTGGTTTACATGAGGGTTTGGTTCAAATTCAAAATAATCTACCCTACGATGTGTTTGGGCGACACGTTAATCGTGCTTCACGAGTTACTACGTTGGCCAAAGGCGGGCAAATTTTAATTAGTGCTGCGTTGTTTGCAAAAGTACATGGTTGGATGATTAAAAACAATCATTCAATGTGTTGCTTGTTTCATGGTGAGCACCTTTTAAGGGGTATTGATTTACCTGAAAAAATTTATCAAATTCGCGAGGTTTGCTCTGAAGAAGAATTTTCTCCCAATCAGTTAGAGCGTTTGTGCTACTGTTCAAAGCAAACCATTTCGGAGGCTTAGCCCAAAAACATTCGGTACGCAGGGTTATTTGATTCGTCCCAGGCTCTGTAGTTTAACTGGTCTACAAATTGTTTAAACTCGGCTTGTTCTTGAGTTGGAACTTGAATGCCTACCAAAATTTTGCCGTAATCTGAACCATGGTTACGATAGTGAAATAAACTGATATTCCAACTTGGATTAAGTCGGGTTAAGAAACGCATTAATGCACCTGGGCGTTCTGGGAATTCAAATCGATACAACAATTCTGGTATGGTTTCTGGGCACCTTCCACCGACCAAGTGACGTAAATGTGTTTTTGCCATTTCATCATTGGTTAAGTTAATCGTTTCTAGTCCTTCTTGGATAAATAAAGCCAATAGCTCCTCTGTTTCTTGTTGATCACTAACAGATAAACCTACGAAAATATTGGCCTTGTCGGTGCCCGACATTCGATAATTAAACTCTGTGACATTTCTTGGGCCGATTAGTTCGCAAAACTTTCTAAAACTACCTCGGGTTTCGGGTATTGTGATTGCAAACAGTGCTTCTCGTTGTTCTCCAACCACGGCACGTTCAGCAATAAACCGAAGACGATCAAAATTCATATTGGCGCCACAAGCAATTGCGACTAAGGTTTTTCCATTCAGATGATTGGCTTTTGCATAGACCTTAATCCCAGCGATGGCCAGGGCACCAGCGGGCTCAAGAATGCTTCGCGTGTCTTGGAATACATCTTTAATCGCGGCACACACTTCATCGGTAGAAACCCGAATTACACCATCCACGTATTGTTGGCACAGTTGAAATGTTTCTTTGCCAACTTGTTTCACAGCAGTGCCATCGGAAAATAAGCCTACATCGGTTAAGGTGATTCGTTGATGTGCATTGAGGCTTGCAATCATCGCATCTGAATCGTAGGTTTGTACACCAATGACTTGAATGTCGGGCCGCAGTGCTTTGATGTAAGCTGCTGTGCCGGCAATAAGACCCCCACCTCCAATGGCTGCAAAGACTGCGTGAATAGGCCCTTGATGTTGGCGTAAAATTTCCATAGCGATGGTCCCTTGCCCTGCAATCACGTCAGGATCATCGAATGGATGAACAAAGGTTAAACCTTCTTTTTGAGCAAGATAATTGGCATGTTCTGCGGCATCGCTGTAACTTTCGCCGTGTAAAATAATTTTTACCCAATTGCCACCAAAACGCTTTACGGCATTTACTTTAACCAGTGGGGTTGTCATTGGCATCACGATCGTTGCCGAACACTCTAAGCGTGCAGCAGACACTGCTACTCCTTGAGCATGGTTGCCTGCCGAAGCGGCAATAACGCCTCGCTCAAGTTGAGCAGGGCTTAAATGTGCCATTTTGTTGTAAGCGCCTCGCAGCTTAAAACTAAACACCTTTTGCATGTCTTCACGTTTCAGTAAAACGTTATTCCCTGTTTTTTCTGACAAAATAGCTGCTTTTTCGAGGGGTGTTTCAATTGCTACGTCATAAACTTTTGCGGTTAAAATTCTTTTAAGATAATCTAAGGCCATGGTTTGTCCTTTTGAGGCTCTAGCCTCGAACATCAAACCCCAC
>DIYC01000001.1:11330-11945 GCA_002428895.1 Burkholderiales bacterium UBA6064
CGAACATCAAACCCCACACTTTACAGCATTGTGACCCTAGTCTTCGGGCATAATTCATATTTTGTCATAGTATAAAAGGTTGGTTTTGAATGACTCCTCACTTAAAAGCGCATCAACGATCTGTTTCAAGAGTTCGTCAAAATGGCAATGCAGTTTCGTTTGTGTTTGGGGCTGTGTTTGGCTTAATTATTGCATCGGGTGTGGTGTTGTATTTAAATCGGGCTGAGTTACCCTTTTCTGGCGCGAGTACTCAAGCAGATTTACCCGATTTGTCTCCTGGGCCGAATCAAGCACCACCCGATCCCAATCAATCGATTAACACCGCAATTCAAGGTTCCGAAGATGAAATTGCTGCTTTAAATTCCTCTTTAAATGAAAACCTTGAGAGTAGCTCAAGGTCGTCTTATTATTTACAACTAGGTAGTTTTCGTGATAGAGAAGAGGCTGAGCGTTTACGAGCTCGTTTGGCTTTTGTGGGTACTGAATCAGACATTGTCGTGGGTCAGGTCAACGATGTGGTTGTCAATCGCGTTCGAGTGGGTCCTTTTGGCAGCGCCAATCAGGCTTATCAAGCAAGAATTCCACTGACAAAAGGTGGCTTTGAAGCCACTGTCG
>DIYC01000001.1:12147-13955 GCA_002428895.1 Burkholderiales bacterium UBA6064
AGCAGCATCATGGAGAAACGTATGGATCGAAGAAATCTTTTAAAATTCACTGTTCTGGCCGGTGCCTCGTTTGCGTTGCCCTTGCCAGCGGTAATCGCACAAGAGCATGCCTATCGCGAAGTCAGTCCGCCGGTGCCTACTTTATTACCGAATAAAATCGAAGTATTAGAATTTTTTTGGTACGGTTGCCATCATTGTTTTGATTTTGAGCCTATTCTTGGTGAGTGGAAAAAGCAATTACCAAGCGATGTTAGCTTTACTCAAGTGCCAGTGGGTTGGCGTAGTCGTCGAGTTCACTTTGAAGGGCATCAAACTCTGTTTTATACTCTTGAGGCCATGGGCTTACTCAAAACCGCACATCAACAAGTATTTGATGCCATGCATCTGAGCAAATTAAAATTAGCCACGAACGATGAAATTTTTGATTTTATTCAATCAATCAATATAAATCGCGATGAGTTTATAAAAACTTTTAATTCCTTTGGTGTCAAAGCCAAAGTGTCTAAGGCAAAAAATTTAACCGAGGCTTACAAAATTGATGGTGTTCCTGCGATGGCGGTTGATGGGCGCTTTGTCACCAGCCAATCGATGTTGCCAGCTAAAAGTTCTGGTCAATTTGATCCTAGTCAAGAAGTATTAAAAGTGGTCGATCTACTCATACTTCGGCAGAGACAATCATAGTGAGGACACTACTTATAGGGTTTTATGGCACCCTCAGAAAGTCATCACGCTGGTTAATGATTGGTTGTACCATGGGTGCGACCTTGCTCAGCGGTTGTTCTTCACTTCAAGAAGTGACAACTATTTTCTCGCCATCACCTCAATCGGAACCGCGTCAAACTTCTTGGGAAAAGGCGCCTCAGGGCGGAGGCTATTATCAAGACGATGGTCCAGGTAGTCACCGTCCAATCGATTTACTCAATAAACCCGATGCCTTACCAAAAATTGAACCTTTGGCGGTCGCCAATACCCGTCCTTATACTGTTATGGGGCAAAATTTTACGCCACAAACCTCATTGGATGAGCCTTATATTGAAGAAGGCTTTGCCAGTTGGTATGGCCGTAAATTTCACGGTGCTAAAACTGCGAATGGTGAAATTTATGACATGTATGAAATGACGGCCGCACATCCTACCCTAAGCTTACCCAGTTATGCCAGCGTGACGAATTTAGAAAATGGTAAAAGTGTCACGGTGCGTGTCAATGATCGAGGTCCTTTTTTGCGCGGTCGGATTATCGATTTAAGTTATGCGGCGGCGCTGAAATTAGATTATATCGATCAAGGCAGTGCCCGTGTGCGTGTCGAAAAACTGACCCCCACGGTGATCGCTCGTTTAAATGCCAATCGTTCTGTTGCAGATGATTACAAAGATGGCGACGATAAAAGCATTCATTCAAATTGGGAGCGCTGGAATGCCGATCTTGCCTTAGGCTGGAAGCCTTCAGAAGATTCTTGGCTAGAGTTTCGTGCGGGTAAAGCAGATGGCGAAGCGGCATATGCAGGTCGTACTATGGATGGTTCGCAATTTAAACGCGAAAGTTTAGCTTGGCATGCTGAACAAAAAAATATCACTGAGGTGATTAAGAAGATTCAAGCACAGATTGATTACAGTTATAACGATCATGTGATGGATAATTTTAGTCTACGCACACCTCCGATGACCACGATGAAAATGCACGGTATGGAGATGACTGTACCGAACAAAATGTCGATGCGTGTTGATCGTCGTACCATGACACAGCTCGAGCGAAACTTCATCAAAGGGTTGGGCATGCACAAAGCCCACATTTTCATCGTTCTGATTAAA
>DIYC01000128.1:0-5687 GCA_002428895.1 Burkholderiales bacterium UBA6064
AGTACTACTTTGAGGCTTATTTGGTGTTGGCAGTTATTTATTGGTTTTATTGTTCTCTAATTAGCCGACTTGGAGCTCGCGTTCAGTCGGCTTGATACCAAATGAATGCCGCGTTATCGAATCCTTTTCTGCGTTCTTCGCGGGCATTTTCTAGAAAATTAGCAATCAGTTTGGCATAAGTTTCTTTTTTTGATTGGCTGTCTGGAAATGAGCGTAGCAAGCTAATGCTGAAATATCGCACGGTTAAATAAGATTGTTCGCAGAAGGTGCTCCACAGGGGGTCGTTTTTAAGAATTTGTTCAACTGAGTCGTTAAGGCCAATTTGAAAGTTAATATAATCAGAAATACTCATGGTGTTGAGTAATTCCATCATGTTGTGTTCAATTAAATTAGCTTGAATGTTTGCCGGTGCTCTGACTTTAAATGCATCCAATAAACGTTGAATCATGTCTTCGTTGATTAGCTCAACGGGTGAACCATGAATTAATTTGATTTTGCTTAAATCAACTAAAAATTGAATCGCAAATTGATTGTTGGTATTTTTGCTGCTTAAACCCCAGCAACAACCAAGAATTTGATAGAGTGTTTCTCGTTCAAAAGCATGTGAAAAAGGGTCTGAGGCTATGATGCGGTGTGATGGTGCAAAAATCGACATGATGCGTAAACTCGTGAGACATTTTGAGTGAGTATGGCAGCAAATAAGTGATTTAGAATCACACATTTAAGTGGGTAGTACCAAAGAGGTAAATGACTTGGTACTGTGCCTGAGTTAGCTGGCCTGCCCGTCAGGAATCGAACCTGAACCACAGCCTTCGGAGGGCTGTATGATATCCATTTCACCACGGGCAGCATGGCGCAAAACTATAACATACATTTAACGGATCTGTTGAATAGGCCTTGCAGATTGGGCCATCCGATCGAAGGATTAAGCAAACAGCGCTTGCCTAAAACGCATTCGAATAAGTAACCCTGGATTTTGGTTAATGGCTTGTACCTCGCCGTGGTGTAAGGTAATGGCTTTGTGGACAATCGCTAAACCTAATCCATGGCCTGCATGGTCACCGGTTTTAAAAAAAGGTTCAAATAGATAGGGCATGGCTTTAGGATCGATGCCAGGCCCTTGGTCGAGCACATCAATTTGTAACGAGTTGTTGACCAGGTTAGCAGAAACCGTAATTGTTTTGCCTTCTGGGGTATGGCGTATGGCGTTGCGAATTACATTTTCAAATGCGCTATGCAGTGCGTTGGCGTTGCAGAGTGCTACCCAGGATTTTAATTGGATGTTGCTGATTACAATTCGATTCAGTTGTTCAGCTTCAAACTGAGCATCTTGAAGAACGTTTTCAAGTAGTTCAATTAAATCTTCTTTATTAAAATCGGGTTGAAATTGTTTACTTTCTAGGCGTGATAAAACTAACAGTTGTCCAATTAAATGATCTAGACGTTCTGCTTCATATTCAATTCGGTTTAAACTGCTGTCTATTTGGTTGGGTGATTGTCTGGCTAAACCCACTGCTAGGTTAAGCCGAGTAAGTGGCGAGCGTAATTCATGAGAAACATCGTGCAATAATGATTTTTGTTGTTCAATTTGTGTTTCTAATTAATTGGCCATGTGGTCAAAGCCAGTTAGTAGTGCGCCTATTTCGCCAGCAATTGCTTTGCCATTCGTTAAACGAGTTTCAAGTTCACCTGCAGACACTTTTTTAAAGCCGTCTTTAAGTCGTGTAAATGGTTTGCTGGTGGTGTAAGCCAGTAGGCCAGCAAATAAAAAACTGGCTAATATCGAACTGGCAATAATGACAAACTCAGTGCTTCCTAAGTGGAGCTCTGTTGGATTCGATGAATTTGAGGGTGTAATCGCGGTTTGTTCTTGTTCGTCGATGGGTTTAAGAATAAATACTGCCCAGTGTTCACCTTCGGGGGTTTTTGTTTTTAGTAAACCCCTTTGAGGTGGATCGGTCGAGGTAATGCCCTTAGTTAATGCAATTCGTAAGTCTTCGGGTATGTCGCGATTTAATAATTCTTCACCTTTGGTGTTTAAGGCGTAAATCGAAATGGGTTTATCCGTTTGAAATGCCATTCGTTGAAGAAAGTCTTTGAGTGCTTGTGAGCCTTCATGTTGCAATACAATTTTAGCGGTTTCTAGAAAAAATTGAATATTGGGCCCATGGGCTAAGCGCACATCGACTGGAGGCTTTTCAAATGCTTTGAGTGCGCTGAAGGTAGCCACAGAAGCAAAAATTAAGCATCCCCAGAAGGTTAAAAAGAATTTCCAAAATAGGCGCCCCATGATCGCCGAAGTTAAGCAGGGCTAAGTTGATAGCCTTGACCACGAATGGTGTGCAGCGCCAATCCATGGTTTGCACCTTCGGTTAAATCAAGTTTATTACGAATGCTACTGATATGTACATCGACTGACCGATCGTAACGCGCTAAGGGGCGACCTAGACCTAATTCACTCAGGTTTGCCTTGTTCACGATTTCTCCTTGATAGCGTAGCAACACTTCGAGCAAATTAAATTCAGCACTGGTTAAATTCAGTTTGTTGCCACTGAGTGTCGCCACTCGGCGAACGGTGTCGAGTTGAAGCTGACCAAGCGAGGTAATGGGCTCAGAGGAAGGGGAGGGATGTTGACTACGCCTCAAAATTGCGCGAATACGTGCCACAATTTCTCGTGGGTTGCAGGGTTTTGCCACGTAGTCATCGGCGCCTAATTCAAGACCAATAATTCGATCTACATCGTCACCTTTGGCGGTTAACATGAGCACTGGGGTATTGAGTTTTTTGCGGACTTCTCGTAGCGTTTCTAGTCCGCTTTGATCAGGCATCATGATGTCGAGAATTAAAAGGTCATAGTGGTTTTGTTGTAATTTGTTAATACCATCTTGTGCAGCGCTGGAAAAATCAGCTTCAAAGCCTTCGCCTTGCAAGTAAGTTGCCAGCATGTTACCAAGTTCGGTGTCATCGTCAATTTGTAAAATTCGGGTCATGTTCATGTGGTTAAGGTATTTAACGGGCGTGTTAAGAGTCGACATAAGGTGATTGTAGTTTTACTATAACAATTTATGTGCTTTAAAACGGTTTTAATCGTTGTTTTGTTTGTTTGCCAACCTTTTAAGTAGGACTTGCATTTTATGTATGTTCTTAATCCAGGCCTGAAATGAAGTGTGGGTTTACTTAAATTGAGTTAATTTTACAAATCGAAGTGATATATTGGAGCATCATTCATCATGGATATTCACACTTAATGGTCAAGTTTTCAGCCAAATTTTTTTGGATTTTCGCTAGCCTAAAAGTGATATTAATTCTTTTGGCCTGTGTTTTACTGATTGCATGTAATCCTAGAGCGAGTTTAAATGATGACAATCTACTGAATGGTGCGCGTGGTGAAACTTACGCACTTGGTCATGCCGCTTTGTGTGCAAGAATACCTTCAATTGAAGCGATTGAATTATTTGCTCGTGGTGAGATTCCTGAAAACAGTGCTATGGGACAAACTGTTAAGGCTTGGGATTTATCGGGTTTACTGAATATTTTTCAAGCGGCTGATGGTCGCTGGGTGGTCATGCCCTCAGAGGGTTTGCAAACCCTTGAGGGTATTCATTTTAGAAAAAATGCGTCTGGTCAAAATGATGCAATTTGTTTTGGGCGCCTATGGATTGAGCGTTTAGTTGAATACCGTAAAGACAAGCCTATGGGTCTTGAGCAGGCTGTCTCGGCGCGGTTTGTCGCTTCTTTGAAAGAACCAGGTTTGTTAAAACACTTTCGAACACTGAAGTTAGAGCCCTTTGATCCCACTGTGTTTACTTTAACAGCCGGAACGGCGTTTGGTGAAGATTTATTCCCAAATTTTACGATCGATATTGCTTTACATCCTACCTCTTTGGGCTGGGTGTTGGCGCGAAATCAGATTGGAAATAATTAAGAGGTTGATGTGTCTAAAGCTCAACATAACAAATTAAAATCAAATCAACATGGTATGCCCTTAGTGCAACAAGCCGAGACGGACAAAGTAAGAATTGATAAATGGTTGTGGGCTGCGCGTTTTTTTAAAACACGTACCTTAGCAACTCAGCAAGTTGAAGGTGGTAAAGTGAAATGTAATGATAAACGGGTTAAACCTGCTCACCTGGTTCAGGTTGGTGACACGTTGCATATTCCAAAAGGTTGGGACGAAGTGATTGTTTTAATCACGGCGTTAGCAGAACGTCGAGGTAGCTCCAGTGTAGCACACACTTTATATCAAGAAACGGAACAAAGCATACAAAAACGCCAAGAGCGGGCTGCTAATCGAGCTTTATTCCGAGATCCAGCGCAAGAAATTAAAGCGCGACCTACTAAACGTGATCGCCGAGAGCTTGAAGATTGTCGTTGGAAGTCATCTTCATCGTCACGGTGATTCAGTTTTTTAATTTGAATGCGTTGTATTTTTTGTGTGAGTTGAGTGCTTTTTTTCAGAAGAAGACTGAATCAGTTTCTCAATTTCACGAGTTAAAGCATTCATGTCAATATCGCCAATATGTTCTTGAATGATTCGCCCATTAGGTGCTACTAAGAAAGTAGTGGGAGTCACTTTGACTTGGTTGTATTGCTGTGCAATCGTTCCGTTTAAATCAAGAACAACGTAAAAAGGTAGTTGGTGTTTTTGAGTAAAGTGCAGCACGTAGTCAGGTCGATCGTATGACATGGCTACAGCGAACAGTTTAAAGTTGTCGTGTTTAAAGCGTTGGTACGTGTCGATGAGTTTTGGCATTTTTTGTATACAAGACACGCAAGTCGTCGACCAGAAATTGACGACGATCACATCGTTTTGATAGTTGCTCGGTTGAATGATCTCGCCTGCGATGCTTTTAAAGGTGATTTGAGGTGCTGTTTTTTGTGAGCAACCATTGAGTATAAAAATAAACAATAAAATTTTTTTTGCCGCCCAAAGGCGGCGTAATAAAGGCATTTTAATGCCTAGAGACAACATTTATTGACTGGGTCCCCGTGAAGGCTCGGGGGTTTTAACGCTGCCTGCTTTTGCCATGTTTGCTAAAGCTGCTTCAGAAATAATTTCAATCACTTTAACCACACGTTGTACTCCGCTGACCCCTGCTGCGATAGAAGCGGCGCGAGAGGCTTCACGTTCGGTTGCAATACCCATTAAATAGACTGATCCAGCTTCAGTAACTACTTTAAAGGTTTGCGCCGAAACATCTTGAGAATTTATCAGAGCTGTTTTAACTTTACCGGTAATCAGTGAATCGTTGGATCGTGAAGTGACAGAAGACGCGCCAGCAATCTTAATATCGTTGACTACAGAAGTAACGTTTAAAATATTTGAAACTGCTCCTTCGGCGCGATTTCGAGTAAATTCATTGGGTGCTTCTCCTGTTAAAAGCACTTTACGGTTATACACGGTAACGTTTACTTGTGCTCCTTCACCCAGCTGTTTAGCCAGTTCGCTGGCTGCTCGGAGTTGAATATTTTTGTCTTCAATTTGAGTGCCCACGCTGCGACGATCGGTTGCAGCAAACGCAGCTGTAACTGCGGAAGCACCTAAAACGATAGGCGCTGCGCAGCCTGAAAGAATTAAGTTGCTTGTTAATACAATACTTGAAAGGGTAATTACGGAAATTAATCGTTTAGCGATCATTCTCTTCTCCGAGTAGCAAAAGGTCGATACCATCACAAATGCAGTGAC
>DIYC01000128.1:5859-7344 GCA_002428895.1 Burkholderiales bacterium UBA6064
AAATGGATTTCTTGAATGCGAGCAGTTCGTTCGCTAGGTGCACAGATGTGTAAGTCGTTATCCGATAATAGAGTGGCCAGTTTGCCGCCCCCTTTGCCGGTGAGTGCAATGACTTTCATTTCGCGATTTTTTGCGGCTTCAACGGCGAGCAAAATATTGCGGGAATTACCGCTGGTGGACAATGCAAATAAGATGTCTTTGGGTTGTCCAATGGCTGCAATTTGTTTAGAAAAAACCTCGTCATACGAATAATCATTGCTAATAGCAGTTAAAATTGATGTATCTGTGGTCAAGGCAATTGCAGCTAAACCTGGTCGTTCTCGTTCAAAGCGCCCTACTAACTCAGCGGCAAAATGTTGGCAGTCAGCCGCGGAACCACCATTACCGCATGCAAGAATTTTGCCCCCATCTGTTAGGCAGTCAATGGCTTGTTCAATTGCTGCGGCAATTGGTTCAGAAAGAATGGAAGCCGCATTTTGTTTGGCTAAAATACTTTCTTCAAATTGTGCTGTCACACGTGCGCTAAGATTCATACAAACATACCGAATGGGTTTAACCCCGAATTTGAAATATATCAAGAGTTGCTATTATAGCCGTTGCTTTCAGTTACAAGGTCTGCATGGGGCAGATCGCAACACCTGTTTAAAACTAAACGATTGCCTTTCTCGTGGGGCTATATCGTTATGAGTTTTCAAGAATCCAGGCATTCTGAATCCAATCGATTTGTTGGTTTTCAGACAAGACAACCGCATCAAATCGAAGCCCTTTGAATATAAATTGGCCAGTTTTTTGCCACCACAATAGCGCACAATTGGAGACACGCCGTTGTTTTTTCTGTCTAATCGAATCAAGCCCAGAGCCATGACTCTTTGTGTTACGGACTCTCACTTCCACAACAATTGCCGTTTCTTCTTGTGACATAATCAAGTCAATTTCACCACATTTGCATCGATAATTGGCTTGAATAAAAACCAAGCCTTGCCTTAGTAAAAAATTCTTGGCGATGACTTCACCTAACAGGCCGGTTTCTAAATGATTTTTTTTAGATTGGGTAGGCGTTTGGTTAGGTGTTTGTTTTAACCACGGTGCTTTTGGGGTCGCGGGAGTAAGGTCGGTTTTTTCCCATGGAATGCTCGATCGAAATTTCATCATCTCAACAGGTTGATTTAAATAATGTCTCAGTGTGAACTAAAAACTGCGCCGTCACTCTATGTGGTGGCTACTCCTATCGGTAATTTGGGTGATTTAACGCCACGGGCGCGTGCCATCTTAAGCCAGGTTGACCGTATCGCCGCCGAGGATACGCGAAACACGGCTCGTTTGCTCGAGCATTTGGGAATTAAGGCTTCGCTGATGGCACATCATGATCATAACCAAATCGAGAGTGCGCAGGGTATTTTAGCCTGTTTGCGGGCAGGTCAGTCCGTGGCATTGGTTTGTGATGCAGGTACTCCCGCGATTTCAGACCCTGGGTGTGAGTTGGTT
>DIYC01000128.1:7573-8605 GCA_002428895.1 Burkholderiales bacterium UBA6064
AGGCAGGTTTTGCGGTGACTCCAATTCCTGGTGTTAGCAGTGTGTTGACGATTGTGTCGGTCAGTGGTTTGGTGAAAGGGCCTTTTACTTTTCAAGGATTTTTACCGTCCAAAGGCGAAGCGCGACAAAAAAAAATGCAAAGTGCGCTTAACCAATTTGAACCACAAGTGTTTTTTGAGTCCCCTCACCGAGTTCTTGATTTCTTTGAATTGCTCAGTAGTATAGCGCCTCAGCGCTTGGTGTGTGCAGGGCGTGAAATGACGAAACTCTATGAGACTTTTTATCGCGGTCACGTCAATCAAGTTTGGCAGCAGGTTCAAGCAGATATTTTTGCAAACAAGGGCGAGTGGGCGATTGTGGTTGACGGTCACCCGCACCTAGAAGAAAAAACCAACCTTACTACAAATCAGTTACATTCGGTTGATCTTGAAAAATTGGCGCGATTATTGTTGCAAACCCACAGTTCAAAAAGTGTTTCAGAATATTTGTCCGACCTTACCGGTCTTTCGAAAAAGCAACTCTATCCGTTTGTTTTAAACTTAGCGGTCTGACTAAAACCCCCCATTCTATGGATTAGTCTCCAAACATTCTTTTTCTTTTTTCTTCGCGCTCTTGTGCTTCATAAGTGAGTTCAGCAGTTGGCCTAGCCAGTAAACGGCCTACGCCTATAGGCTCACCTGTTTCTTTGCAAAAACCATATTCGCCATTTTCAATCAGGGATAAACAGTGGCGAATTTTTTTGAGCAGCTTGCGCTCGCGGTCTCGTGTCCTTAATTCAAGCGAGTGTTCTTCTTCAATCGTGGCACGATCGGCTGGGTCGGGTACCACCTCGGTTTCACGAAGATGATCGGTTGTTTCTTTGGCGTCTTTTAGAAGATCAGACTCCATTTGAAGCAAGCGATGACGAAAAAACGCTAATTGGACTTCATTCATGTAGTCTTCTTCAGGCATTTTTAGTAGTTCTTTTTCGCTGATGATGAACGGCTTTTCTGCGACTTCTGCTTTTTTTGCTGCCATTACATGTGTCCCCTT
>DIYC01000128.1:8822-13615 GCA_002428895.1 Burkholderiales bacterium UBA6064
TAATAATCTAACTTTAGTCTAGTTTTGTCTTGATAAGCAAGCGTCATAAATACGTCAGTAAAATCGTTTTGATCGTTAAACCGGCAAAGTGACGCCCAGATGTTGATCCAAAAAACAATCAATCAATTATTTAAAACTAACCTAGAAAAAATGCCTAGAAACGTTTAACCTATAAAACAATGGATTAAAGCAATTTTGAATAATTGCATCAGTGTATACGAGACGTTAAACCTTCAAAATTTGCTTTAAGCACTTTTTTACCCTTTAATTCATTTTATTAAAGAGCATTCATTATTAATAAAAAATTAAATTTGGCAAGTATTTCTTCATCGAAGGTGAAATATGAGCACCAAAAATCCAGCAAATGACAAAACCACCACGCATAACTTGGTTGGTCTTGCACCGCTCAGTGTACTGGATGAACAACAAGAAACAAAACTTGCTATTGACGTGGCAACGGTCATTCTTAATGGCTTTAACAAACACTATCGATTGTTTAGCGCATGCGCAAGACAGGCCAAAAACTATTTTGAGAGTGCGGATTGGCACGGATTGCAAAAACTAGCTCGGGAAAGAATTGATTATTATGATCACCGCGTTGAAGAAACTGTCTTATGGTTGCAAAACAATTATGCTGATTTTTTGGTTTCCGAGTCGATTTGGCTTAAGATAAAAACACATTTTGTGACTTACTTGGTCGGCCATCAGCAACCTGAACTGGCAGAGACTTTTTTTAATTCAGTAACAGCCAAACTACTGCATCGGCATTATTATAACAATTCGTTTATGTTTGTTAAGCCGGCTGTCAGTACTGAATACATCGAAAGTCAATCCCCAACCTATCGCAGCTATTATTTAAACGATCCGTTTAAAAAGGTTCGTTTTAAAAAAACTCTGTATGAAATTATTGCTGATTTTGAACTCAAACTCCCGTTTGAAAATCTTGCTCGCGATATTTTCTATGTTGCTAAAACTGCTCGTGAAGCCATTCCAAAGCCTGTGAAGATCGATCAAGATTGTCAAATTCAGGTGCTATCTAGTTTGTTTTTTCGTAATAAAGGTGCTTACATTATTGGGAAATTTGTCAATGGCAATTTGCCTATGCCATTTGCTGTGCCGATTTTGCACACGAGCGCGGGCAAACTTTACATTGACACCATTTTGTTGACGGTGCAGCAAATTGCAACATTGTTTAGTTTCACTCGAGCCTATTTTTTAGTCGATATGCAAATTCCTAGTGCGTATGTGCAGTTTTTAAGATCCTTGTTGCCTAATAAACCTAAAGCCGAAATGTACACCATGTTGGGCTTGCAAAAACAAGGTAAAACACTGTTTTATAGAGATTTTTTGCATCATTTGTCGCACTCTCGAGATCAGTTGGTGATTGCTCGTGGTATTGAGGGCTTGGTGATGGCGGTGTTTACTTTGCCCTCTTATCCTTACGTGTTTAAACTCATTAAAGATCAAATTCCAGAATGTAAACAAATTGATCGCCAAGGAGTCATTGAAAAATACCGTTTAGTGAAAACACATGACCGAGTAGGGCGTATGGCAGATACTTGGGAGTACTCGTATGTTAGTCTGCCTAAGCATCGTTTTTCTAAAGCTTTATTAGACCACCTGTTGAGCAGTTGTTCTGAATCACTCAGTATAGAAGGTGAGAACGTTTTGATTAAACATGTCTATATTGAGCGGCGCATGACTCCGTTAAATGTGTATTTGCAAGAAGCCAAAAGATCAGAGATAGAGTCAATTATTGTTGAATATGGGAATGCTATCAAACAATTGGCTTCTGCCAATATTTTTCCGGGCGATATGCTATTTAAGAATTTTGGTGTGACTCGATTGGGTAGGGTCGTTTTTTACGACTATGATGAAATCGAGTATATGACTAAAATTCATATTCGTAAAATTCCTTTAGCGATGCACTTTGAAGACGAGCTTAGTCAAGAGCCTTGGTATTCGGTAGGGCAATACGACGTTTTTCCTGAGCAATTTGACCATTTTTTAATGCCGACTAATGCAGTCAGGCAAGCACTGTTAACCCATCATCCTGAAATTTTTACTTACGAATTTTGGAAAGAAAAGCAAGATGCAGTTAAACAAGGTCGAATTGAAGATATTTTTCCATATAGCACCGAGATTCGTTTTTTAAACTGTTATCTCGATCGGAGTAGTTTTAAGTAATAATTCACCTTTTTTGTTTTCAGGACGTTGTGAAAGCGAATTGTTAAAGATCAAGGCTAAACAACCTGTTAAAATGCAAAGTTCAGTATCCTTAATCAGGCGGAATTAAGGGGTTGCTGCGTGCCCTTGTCTCTGTGGTAAAAACGATAAAAATGACAAATCAATCTGTAGAAACTGTGTTACGTAATTTGCTTGCGCAGAAAATTCTTATCCTTGATGGCGCCACGGGCACCATGATTCAGCAGTACAAATTGTCTGAGGCCAATTATCGTGGCGAGCGTTTTAAACACTTTCATGTGGACGTGAAAGGTAACAATGAACTACTTGCCCTAACACAACCTGCAATTCTTACCGAAATTCACGAAAATTACTTGGCTGCGGGCGCAGACATTCTAGAAACGAACACGTTTGGTGCAACAAGTATTGCACAAGCCGATTATGACATGGCGCATTTAGTCGAAGAGATGAATTTAGAAGCCGCTCGTTTGTGTAAACAAGCGTGTGAAAAGTTTTCAACTCCAGATAAACCCAGGTTTGCTGCGGGCGCATTGGGGCCAACCCCTAAAACTGCGTCAATCAGCCCCGATGTGAATGACCCTGGGGCCAGAAACATTACTTTTGATCAACTTCGGCAATCGTACTACCAACAAACAAAAGCCTTGGTTGAAGGGGGCGTTGATTTACTTTTGGTTGAAACTATTTTTGACACACTCAACGCGAAAGCAGCGTTGTTTGCAATTCAGCAGTATTTCGAAGACTCTGGCCACACACTTCCAATTATGGTGTCTGGTACAGTCACCGATGCCTCAGGTCGCGTACTTTCAGGGCAAACTGTTGAGGCGTTTTGGAACTCAATTCGTCATGTCAAGCCAATTACGGTGGGGTTAAATTGCGCCCTTGGTGCAGCATTAATGCGTCCTTATATTCGTGAACTGTCTAAAATTTGCGATGCTTACATCTGCGTCTACCCCAATGCAGGTTTACCTAACCCCATGTCAGAAACTGGTTTTGATGAAACCGCAGCCGTTACCTCAGGTTTGGTGAAAGAATTTGCAGATTCAGGGTTTTTAAATATTGCCGGCGGTTGTTGCGGAACAACACCTGAACACATTCAAGCCATCGCACGTGCATTAGAAGGGCTTCAACCTAGAAAAATTCCAGAAACTGAAAAACGTCTGCGATTGTCTGGCCTAGAACCACTGAATGTCGGTAAAGATACTTTATTCATTAATGTGGGTGAACGCACCAATGTGACGGGCTCTAAGGCCTTTTCTAAACTGATTTTAACTGAACAATACGATCAGGCTTTATCGGTTGCTCGTCAGCAAGTCGAAAATGGCGCACAAGTCATCGACGTCAACATGGATGAAGCCATGTTAGATTCCAAAGCAGCAATGGTGCGCTTTTTAAACTTGATGGCTTCTGAGCCCGATATTTCAAGGGTTCCTGTGATGATCGACTCTTCAAAATGGGAGGTCATCGAAGCCGGTTTGCAGTGCGTGCAGGGTAAAGCGATTGTTAACTCGATTTCTCTTAAAGAAGGGGAACATCAATTTCGGCAACAGGCTTCGCTGTGTAAAAAATATGGTGCGGCTGCTGTGGTGATGGCGTTTGATGAAACGGGTCAAGCCGATACTTGTGCAAGAAAAATTCAAATTTGTGAGCGTGCCTACCGAATTCTTGTTGATGAGGTTGGCTTTCCACCTGAAGATATTATTTTTGATCCCAATATTTTTGCAATTGCTACGGGTATTGAAGAACACGATAATTATGCCGTTGACTTTATACAGGCAACTGCTTGGATCAAGAATAATTTGCCTTATGCTAAAGTGTCGGGCGGCGTCTCTAATGTGAGTTTTTCATTTCGTGGCAACGAAGCCGCGCGGGAGGCTATTCACACAGTATTTCTCTACCATGCCATTCTATCTGGTATGGACATGGGCATTGTAAACGCAGGCATGATTGGTGTTTACGATGAAATCGAGCCAGAATTGCGTACTCGCGTGGAAGATATTGTTCTCAATCGGGTGCCTACGTTGCCGGCAGACTTACCTGAAAATCATCCTGAACGCCAGAAAACCGCCACAGAGCGAATGATTGAGTTTGCTTCCACTTTGGTTCAAGGTGGAAAACAAAAAGAAGAAAATCTTGAGTGGCGCAGCCAGTCAGTCGACCAACGCTTAGCCCATGCGCTCATTCATGGTATTACGACCCATATTATTGAAGACACCGAAGAATGTCGCTTAAAGCTGATTCAACAGGGCGGCAGGCCCATTAATGTGATCGAAGGCCCTTTAATGGAGGGGATGAATAAAGTAGGTGATTTATTTGGAGCAGGCAAAATGTTTTTGCCCCAAGTCGTTAAATCGGCGCGAGTCATGAAGCAAGCAGTTGCCCATCTTATTCCTTATATTGAAGAAGAAAAAAAGCAACTCCTAGCTGCTGGCGGCAATATTAAACCGAAAGGAAAAATATTAATCGCAACAGTGAAGGGTGATGTGCACGATATTGGCAAAAATATTGTGACGGTGGTTTTGCAATGTAACAACTTTGAAGTTGAAAACATGGGCGTAATGGTTCCGTGCGATCAAATTCTTGCGAAAGCG
>DIYC01000128.1:13808-21180 GCA_002428895.1 Burkholderiales bacterium UBA6064
GTCTTGCGAAAGCGAAACAAATTAATGCTGATATGATTGGTTTATCGGGCTTAATTACTCCTTCTTTAGAAGAAATGGCCTATGTCGCCAGCGAGATGGAGCGAGACGAATACTTTAAGTCTCGCGCAATTCCTCTGTTAATTGGAGGGGCCACCACAAGTCGAGTTCATACGGCCGTAAAAATTGCCCCCAATTACAGTGGGCCGGTGATGTATGTGTCCGATGCGTCAAGATCTGTTGGCGTGGCTTCAAGTTTTTTGTCTGAAGAAATGGGCCAAGTATTTCGTAAGAATTTGTTGGACGAATATGAAAAAGTTCGAGTTCAACATGCGGGCAAAAAATCCCAGCCATTAATCAGCATTCAACAGGCGCAAGCCAATCGCTTACAAATTGATTGGTATGCCCAGGTTCCCCCAAAACCTAAATTTTTAGGCAAACGTCATTTTGTCAATTATGATTTAAATGACATTGTTGATTATATTGATTGGACCCCTTTTTTCCAAACTTGGGATTTACATGGTGGGTATCCAAAAGTATTAAGCGACCCAATTGTCGGTGAGCAAGCACAAAAAGTATTTGCTGATGCTCAAGTCATGCTGAAACAAATTGTTCAGGGTCGCTGGTTACAAGCCAATGCAGCGATTGCCTTTTTTCCCGCCAACACGGTAGAGTACGATCATATTCAGGTTTATGACGATGAGTCTCGAATCCAACCCTTATTTACTTACAGCCCATTAAGGCAGCAAGGCGTAAAGCGAGAAGGCATTGCCAACAAGTCACTGGCTGACTTTGTAGCGCCAAAAACGATACAAGGGCCTCATGGTCAAGATTATCTGGGCATGTTTGCGGTGACTTGTGGTTTGGGCATCGAAAAAAAAGAGCAGTTTTTTTTAGATAAGCATGACGACTATTCGGCGATCATGCTGAAAGCTTTAGCTGATCGTTTGGCTGAAGCGTTTGCTGAGTGTTTACATCAGCGTGTTCGCAAAGATTTATGGGGTTATTCGACCGATGAGTCTCTCAATAATACTCAACTGATTGATGAGCAGTATCAAGGTATTCGGCCTGCGCCGGGTTACCCTGCTTGCCCAGAGCATACAATTAAACGGGAATTGTTTAAAGTGATGTCCTGCAAAGACATTGGCTTAACTTTAACCGACAGTTTAGCGATGTACCCTGCAGCCAGTGTCAGTGGTTTTTATTTTTGGCATCCTCAGGCTTCTTACTTTAATGTAGGCCAAATTGCACAAGATCAACTTGATGTGTTGGCCTTGTTTTCAGGGCGTGATTTAGACGATCTTAAAAAGGCATTAGCCCCTCAGTTGGGTTAACCGTTAAACAGGTTAACATTTCAGGAGTATTCGAAAATTGATACTCTGGGGTCATAATCACCTCAATGGTAATTAACCCTCTCCCCCGTATTGGAACTATGCTCCAATTTTGGTCACTAAATAACGGGAGATTTTATAAGATAATTTATTAGGGCTGTTCATGTTAAATTCAATTAATTCCTTTGCTCGATTAGCGTCAGATCGTTCAGAGGTTGTTGGTGCATCCTTGGTTCTGGTAATGATTACGATGATGGTGATCCCATTGTCTCCTTTTTTGCTGGACATCTTAGTGGCTCTTAATATTTGTGTCACGGTGGTCTTATTACTGAGTGCGATTTTATTGGACTCACCTTTGAGCTTTTCCTCATTTCCTGCGATGTTATTAATGATTACTTTATTTCGATTGTCATTAAATATCTCGACTACGCGACAAATTCTCATAGAAGCTGATGCAGGTGAAATTATTACAACATTTGGCGAGTTCGTTATTGGCGGTAACCTGGCTGTGGGGTTGGTGATTTTTTTGATTATCTCGGTGGTGAACTTTCTCGTTATCACTAAAGGATCAGAGCGGGTGGCCGAGGTCGCAGCACGGTTTTCACTCGATGCCATGCCTGGCAAGCAAATGTCGATCGACGGGGACGTTCGGGCGGGTAACATAACTCAAGAAGACGCTAAGCAAAAACGTTCTGTACTTGAAAAAGAATCGCAACTCTTTGGTGCTATGGATGGTGCCATTAAATTTGTTAAAAACGATGCGATTGCGGGTTTGGTCATTACGCTGATTAACTTAATTGGCGGCATAGCAATAGGTATGGTTCAGTTGGACATGGAGTTTGCAGAAGCAGGCCATACTTACAGCATTTTATCTGTAGGTGACGGTTTAATTAGTATTATCCCTTCGCTGATGACTTCAATTGCGGCCGGTTTAATCGTGACGCGGGTGACTAAAGGCTCGGCTGATGGTTCAAATACGGCGCAAGATATGATTCGAGAGCTTTCATCAAACCCTAAAGCATTGCAACTGAGTGGTGTATTTTGTGCCTGTTTTGCATTGGTTCCAGGTATGCCTGCACCTGTCTTTTTAATTGCGGCGGCAGCACTTCTTTTTAAATCATTCTCAAGTACTCGAGTTGTGGCAGAAGAACTCACTGAAGATCCTGATGAAAAATTTCAAAAAATGCTTGAAAATGCCAGTGAAAAAGGAGGACGAAAGGTTGTGGATGATTTGATGGAGGGTAAAGTATTTAATCCGATTGAGGTTAGAATTCCAAAAATTATGGAGCCAACCTCTAAAACACTTTTATTTTCTATTCTTAAATTTTCTCGTAATGAGTTAGTCGAGCATTCTGGAATGGTATACCCTACCTTTACATTTAAAGAAGATGATCGCATTACCGATGTTCAAATCGGTGTATTTGGTGTGCCAATGCTGACTCTTTATCTAGCCGATAAGCGTTTACATGTTCACGGGACACTAGAGAAACTCAAGCAAGTTCAAGACATTTTATCGCTCGAATTTGATGACGAAATAGGACGTTATTCCTATTTTTGCGAGCCTGTACATAAAAACAAATTAGACAGCCTGGGCATTTCCTATACTACTTTTGAAAAGCGTTGGGCGCAGATGATGGAGGTTTTGGTTGTTTCAAAATCTAAAGATTTTTTTACTTTAAATGATGTTCAAAAGCATTTAAGTCGGTTAGGTGAAACTCACAATGAAATGATTAAAGAGTTGACCCGAGTGATGCCTGCTTCCAAAACAACTGAGGTTATACAACGATTATTGGTTGAAAGGGTGTCCATTCGAAATGCAAACTTAATTTTAGCTAGTTTAATTGATTGGGGGCAAAGAGAACGTGATTCTCTGATTATTACGGAGCAAGTTCGTCGTGCATTATTAGAGCAAATTACACATCAGTACTGTGTCGGTAATACATTGCATGTGTTAAGTTTAGACCATGAATTTGAACAATACATCCGAGAAAATCTTAGAAGTGATGGATCTGTGTCGTTTTTGGACGTTGATTCAGTGTCAATTAATCGTGTGATTAAAATGGTTGAAAAGCAGTTTGAATCATGGGCTCATTTAGAAAAAGTGCCTGTGGTGGTTTGTTCTTTAGATTGTCGTCCCCATTTCAGGGCATTGATACAAGATAAATTAAAATGTGTCCCAGTGATGTCGTTTCAAGAAATTTCTCCAAATCGGGAGTTGCAATTGCTCGGTACCATCAACTTTGACGAGTCGTTGCTAGATGCCAATGACAATCAAAATACGGCGGATCAATGATTAAAGTAAAGGTTGATGTATTAACTGGGCTACATGCTGGGGCTAATTGGGAGTTTAATTCCGGCACTGTTACCATCGGAGGTAGTTCAGACTGCAGCGTTTTTCTTTGCGATGCAGGTCTTCCTGATTATTGTCTGTGTTTAAAGTTTTATAGTAATAAATTAATGCTTGACACGGTTGATTCGTCATTGCGTGGCGACGAAGAAATCGTTGGGCGTGAAGGTCGGTGGGTGTATCCAGGGCAAAGTTTTGAACTTGAAAGCCACGGTGTTAAGTTTCAAGTCAGTGTTATCGATTACTCAGGGTTGCTGCTGGCGGGGGCTGTTAACGCGGTTAGGCGTGTTACAACCCACAGTATTGAGTATGTGCAACGGATGGGTGTTCAGCTCGTTGTTGGTGTTTGTCTGAGCCTAGCTTTTTTGTCTACAGTTACTGTATTGTTCTTTGGTAGCAGTAGTAATGAACTGAATGCGGCCAACAAATCTGTTGATTATTTTGATCCTAATAGTGTGGATGTAGCCAGTCGAGTCACTCGGCCCAATATGATTGTGGACACCGTTCGATCTGAGCTAATTGGGTTTGCGTCCAATAATCAAGTGTCTTATACAAGTTTAGTGACAGGTGCCTCCAGTATTAGTGTCAGTGCTGCGATGTCACGTTTTCAAATTCGGCAATTTGAGAACTTACTTCTTGATCTTGCCCGAGACTATGGCCCTTCGGTGAATATCAGCGCTGAAGTCCGCTTAACTCCAGAACAAGAAGTTGTAGATCAAATTCGGATTCGTAGTGTGTCTTTTGGTTCACAACCTGTAGTTACTTTAATGAGTGGAGAGCGCTTATTTATAGGCTCTTTTTACAATGAATTGCGCCTGGCGGATGTTTCTGAAAATAGTATTGTGTTGGTTGGAGAATCAACCTATAGGATTCCCTTATGAGCACTGAAACTGGAGACACTAAAGAATCTGCTCAACTTTCGTTGGCGCAACTGATTGCCAGACGGGTTGCCTCTACCAGCCCTGTTAAAAGAGTAGGGTTTGTGAGTGAGATTGTCGTTTCTACCATTAAGGCTACATTACCCGATGTCGTTCAGGGTGAGCTGTGTGAAATAGAAAACAGTTATGGTAAAACTGTTCTTGGTGAAGTAATCGCCTTTAACGGTAACAAAGCAACGATTACTTGTTTAGAGTCGGTTGTTGGTATTAGTTTAGGTGCGAAAGTTACTCCATTGGGTAGACCCCATAGTGTTAAAAGCCACAATAAGCTTTTTTCTGAAGTGCTGGACGGTATGGGTAGAAACATGTCCAATCCTTCAGATCGAAGAAAAGGCGCACTTTCTTTTGATAGGGATTCAATACCGGTGATTAAAGAGGCGCCTATAGCCACTGATAGGCCGCCTGTGCGTAAAGTGTTGGAGACTGGAGTTAAAATAATTGATGGTATGATTACTTTGGCTCAGGGTCAAAGGGTTGGGGTGTTTGCACCTCCGGGTTGCGGTAAAAGTACTTTGATTGCACAAATTGCTCGGGGTGTGAATGTTGATGCAATTGTGTTTGGTCTAGTCGGTGAGCGTGGTCGAGAACTTAGAGAGTTTCTTGAGCACGAAATTTCCCCCGAATTGCGACAAAAAAGTATTTTTGTTTGTTCTACTTCAGACAAATCATCGATCGAGCGAGTTCGCGCTTCATTCACTGCTACCAGTATTGCAGAACATCTACGCGATCAGGGTAAATCAGTTCTTTTGCTCATCGACTCATTGACGCGTTTGGCGCGTGCGCAACGAGAATTGGGTCTAATGGCTGGAGAGCCGTCTACTCAATCTGGCTTTACGCCTTCTGTCTACGCTGTTTTACCTGAGTTGATTGAGCGAGCAGGTCAAACCTCTAAAGGTTGTATTACAGCAATTTTTACTGTCTTAATGGAAAAAGAAAAACTTGAAGATGATCCCGTTGCAAGCGAAGCTAAAAGTTTGTTGGATGGGCACATTATTTTGAGTGGTAAGTTGGTTGAAAAAAGCCATTTTCCGGCGATTGATCCGCTAAGGAGTCTTTCACGGGTTATGGATAGAATTGTTGATGAAAAAGCTATGAAATATGCAGGATTAGCGCGTCGAGCCATGGCGTTGTATGATGAAGTAGAATTGTTGATTCGTTTGAATGAATATGAAAAAGGTAGCGATCCTTTGGTTGACGAAGCCATTAAAATTCGCCCTGCTTTAAATCAATGGGCTCAGCAAACTCGAGCTGAGAAATCAAAATTTGCTGACACGACCAACAACTTAAGTAAAATTGTTGCCAATTTTGAAAAATTGTCAAACGGAGGTAAGTGATGAATACCAAAGATAAACTTGAGGTTATTCAAAAAATTAGATCGTTTCGAGTTAGAAAAAAGCAAAAAAAAGTCAAAATGATTGAAAGTGCTATTGCTGAAAATAAAAATCAGATCTCTAAAGTCGATCAAACTTTAGTAGAAGGACGTACGCAGTTTCAGAAAGAAAAGAAAGACAAGCTAGATCGTCTAATGAACTCAAAAGCTGGCGTTGATGCGCTCTTCGATATTCGAAAAAAAGAGTTGCTACATGAAAAATTTGTTGTGGATAACTATAAAGAAAAAGATCAGTTGATTGAGTTAGGGGAAAAAAAAACTCAAGAGCTCCAAGTAAGCTTAAAAGATTTATGGGTATCAGAAAAAGCCTTGATGAAAATCGAAGAGTTTATTAAGTTGGATATTCAATGATGGATCAGCTTGACTATAACAATCCGGATATTCAAGAAGAAACGAATGGCAATTCTGATGTTCAACCGTTTCGAATTACAGAATTACGTGATCTTGGTGAAAAAGAACTAGGTGTTTGTTATGTTTCAGATAGTTTAGTTCCTCGCTGTCAATCTTATGAGATGATAATTCCGGGTTTAAAAAAGTCAGTTTTTGTCCGCCAAGAAGGATTTGATTTTCAAATCGATCTGCGCAAATATTGTTTTATGAATGTCGTGGATGAAAATGGAAAGCCGTTGACTTTGGGTTTGTTACCTCAGATGATTTGGGATAAATCAGGCTATTGGCTAACAACAGACTTGATTGATTGGGCAAAAACCAACGAGCCACAAATTATTGATATCGTTTTGTATGCGCTAAAAGAAATTTTTGATTTCTTGGGTTTTTCTTATATTGAAACGTCTACAAAATTCGGTATTTCGTCTTTATCAAATGATCTTTGTTACGTCATGAGTCCTAACAATTTGCCGCAATTGTTGATCCAGGCAAACAAAGAGACTCTAGATGAAATTGAGTTCAAATTAAGGCATTACAGTACCCATTATCACAAAAATTGCTTGTGGTTGGGCTCTAAAGTGAATTTTCCTTTGGATTGTTACCTTTTGGCTTTTAAGTCTTTATTTTCGGTGAAAGAAATTTCTGCTTTGCAGATTGGTGACCTAATTCGATTGCAACAACGGGAAAGCCCTAAAAACATGGTGTTATTGAACGCTAGGGTTCTTTGTAAAGGGTTACAGTCAAAAAACTGGGTTCAGAATGTATTTTTAAAAATTACAAATGAGGGTTTTGAAATGGAGTTTGATGATGACGAGTGGCAACTTGAGGACGGTAATCCCGACCTAGATGGTTTAAATGACTATTCTCAGCAGGGTGCTGATTTTAAGCTTGCAGAGCAAGGCCCCGATGCAATTCATTTGGACTTACATATAGGCAGTACCACTTTGTCTTTTAATGAGTTGTGTAATGTTCAGCAAGGAAG
>DIYC01000128.1:21351-40207 GCA_002428895.1 Burkholderiales bacterium UBA6064
GGTGTAATGTTCAGCAAGGAAGCTTGATCGAATTGAAGAACAGTACTTTGCCAATCGTACTCATAAAAATCGGAAATGAAACCATTTTAGAGGGTGAGCTTGTTCGTCTCAAAGATCAGCTGATGGTGCAGGTCATTCGAAAGGTAGAGTAACGATGTTTGATACAATTAATCCAGTTTCACTGATTATCACTATTGCTTCGTTGGCAGTTATCCCTTTAATTGCAGTAACAGCCACCTCCTTTCTTAAAATTTCAGCGGTTTTAATGATTCTTCGGAATGCCATCGGTGTTCAGCAAGTACCTTCCAATATGGTGCTTTATGGCGTTGCCATGGTGATGACCTTTATCGTGATGGGTGGCGTATTCAAAGAAGCGGGTGAGCGTTTTGCCCCAAACGGCGCAATTCCTGATGGGGGTACACAAATCATCGAAGCAATTGATAGAGCATTGCCACCTTTTAAATCATTTATGCTGAAGCATACTCGACCAGATTATCACGATAGTTTTTATGAAACAGCAGTTAAGTTTCAAGAAGCGAATGCTTCTGTACCGGTTAACAAAAATGATCTTTTTGTTTTATTGCCTTCTTTTGTCGCATCTGAGCTCGCAGAAGCCTTTTTGTTGGGTGTTTTAATCTATTTACCGTTTGTGATTATCGATCTTGCTACATCAAGTATTTTGATGGCTCTGGGGATGATGATGGTCTCTCCGATGTCGATTACAGTTCCGATTAAAATTATGTTGTTTGTTGCAATCGAAGGTTGGGCCAAGATATTTAACGGGCTGATTGGGTCTTATTTGGGGTAGCTCATGTTAATGTATTACGTAAAACAGTCACTTTGGCTAATCTTGGTTGTGGGTGGGCCGCTCGTTTTGTTTACCATGTTTGTGGGATTGCTTTTGGGTTTTTGTCAGGCCATATTTCAATTGCAAGATCAAGCTTTTCCGTTTGGCGTCAAGTTGGTTGGTAGCGTGATGATTCTAATTTTATTAGGGCCGTGGATGTCGGAGCAAGTCATGGTTTTTACTAACAATATTCTTGATGTGATGGCTAGCATCTAAATGGTTGATTATTTTGCTTCAAATGTAGATTCATTAAGGCATTTTATCTATTTGATGGCTTTTCATCTTCCTCGAAGTTTGATTTTTATTTTTTTCTTTCCCTTGTTTGGTAAAGGTTTTGGACAAGGCGGTTTTATAAAAATAGCAGTGTGTGGTGCCATTTTATTAGCGCCTGTAAGCACATTTATGGGGGTTTATGAAAGAACGCCAGTGGTGCCTGCTTTAACTGTAATTACCTCAATTAGTGAGGTGTTTATTGGCACATTACTGGGCTTAACCATGGCAATTCCTTATTACGTTTTTAAAGCGTATGGTGCGCTAATTGATGTGTATAGGGGAGCAACATTTGCAGCGCAAGCTTCTGGTGGTACAGATACTGGTAGCGAAGAGCTACCTCTAGAAAGTTTGTTTGGTTTAATTTTTGGAGCAATTATACTGGCAGGGCCAGGATTACCCGCGATTACTAAGCATTTATTAAATAGTTATTTAATACTGCCCCCAGGTAGCCTAGAAATTATTGCCTTTAAGGCATGGGGCGAGACGCTCATTCACTTGCTTGCAGATCATGTGGTTTTAGCATTTATTTTATCAGGCCCAATCTTGGTTATTATTTTGCTCGTTGAAGTGTGTATGCAAATTGTCTCTGCTTTTACCCCGCAAATGCAAGTCTACTCGATTCAATTTGGGTTTAGATCAATTGCAGCGATTGGTGCATTGTTGCTTTTTTTAAATTTTACAGAAGACGAAGTGTTTTTTCTTCTCGAAACACATAGCATTGCACTTTCGACGCTGATGGAGAATGTTAAATGAGTGGAGAAAAAACCGAAGAAGCTACCGATAAAAAGAAAGAGGACTCGCGAAAAAAAGGTCAGGTAGCCATGAGCAAAGACATGCAGACTTTGCTGAAAATTATCTTTTTTTATCTGGTTTTCTTTTCAATGGCAGAAGGTATCGGTAGTCGATTTCAAAAAGATTTTTCACTACTCGTCAATAATACATTTAGTGGCAATATTAATTATTCCGAAGTAATCGACCTCATGCTAAGTCTGAGTTTATATCTTCTTCTTCCACTTGTAGGCGTGTGCTTGTTAGTGGGATTGCTTTCAACATGGATGCAAACTGGGTTTGTCATTGCCCCAGAAGCAGTTATGCCTTCGTTTAAAAAAATGAATTTTATTTCTAACATTAAAAACATGTTTTCAAAGAAGTCGATGATACAGCTGAATTTGTCTGTCGTTAAAATTGTAGTCTTAGCGATTGTTGCTTTCTTATTGATCGTTGAATTTTCTACTGAAATTGTATTGAGTTATCGAGTAAGCATCTCTGACTTTTTTTCAATTTTAGCGTACTTACTCAAAGTCATGATTTTTGGTGCGCTGGCAGTGTTTATTGTTTTGGCAGTCATCGATTGGTTTACCGTCATTCTTGATCATAAGAAAAATATGATGATGAGTAAAAATGAAGTTAAAGATGAAAGAAAGCAGCAAAACGGTGATCCCATGCTCAAAGGAAAGCGTAAAAGTATGCACCAAAGTTTGATTAATTCAACTTTGTCTAGTGCGTCAAGCGCCAAAGCAGTGGTGGCTAATCCAACACATATTTCTGTAGCCTTAGACTATGAACCAGGAAAGCACGATATTCCTTTTATTGTGTGCATGGGCGAGGGTCAAGACGCATTGGTTATTCGAAAAAAAGCACTTGAAAATGGTATTCCTATCATCAGAAGCGTATCTTTTGCTAGGCAGCTTTATGCGGAATGTGAAGAAAATCAATATATACAAGAACAGCATTTGAAAATGGCTGCCGAAGTTTTTAAATTGGTATTTTCGATTAATCCAAAATTGGCACTCAAATCGTCGGATAAAAAATAAAGAGGTATTAATTCATTTAATAATCAGATGAGTAATCAACAAAAACAGGTAAAAAGAGAGAGTAAGTTCGCATAAAACTACAATAAAAAATTGTATAGAGCAAAAAATTAAATTACTTTAAATACAGCGATTGTTAGGAGTCAAATGGATATTAGTTATTTGGGGTTAATACTAAGATTTGTTCCGCATATTTTGGTGATAACTCTTCTGGGATTGGCTATTTATTATTTTTATACTTTGTATGTGGCTAAAGCCAGAGAGTTGTCTAAAACACTTATTTGGATTACAGACATTGTTCGTACCATGCGTTCAGGTGCTCCCGATACTCGGCAGGCAGGTCTTGCCAAAATTTTTAAAAACACAATTCTTGAGAATAATTGGGTTGAGTTCTCTCGAACCTTGCATGAGCAGTATGAAGTACTAGAGGGGCGATCTCGTTTGAAAAAGCATCGCTTAACTGTTCCTTCTAATTATTTTTTTACTCCCGCAAGTATTATTGATAAACAATTACGAGTGAATTACTTTAAGCACTTACCGGGTCTTTTAACTAGTATTGGTATTATTGGTACTTTTTCGGGATTGCTTTATGGTCTTTCAACTTTTGATGCAACAAGCCCTGAGCGAATTAATTTAAGCGTTGGTTCTTTGTTGTCTGGAGTACGTGATGCTTTTTATGCTTCGGCGTTTGCAATTACTCTGGCCATGGTAGTGACACACGTTGAAAAATTATTTTATCAGCGTTGTTTAAGTAGACTTGAAGATTTGAATGACGCCATTAATGCTATGTTTGACGGTGGCGTCTATGAGGAATACATGGCTATTATCGCTTCCTCGGCTTCTTCTTCGGCTCGTAATCGCTCTCTTCCTGAGCCTATCCGAGCCCCATCTGTGTCAACCTCAAATATTAATCTTGGAGATCAACTGGATCAGCTCTTAAAGCCTCTGTTTGAGCATCTTGAAGATGCTCAACGTCAAATGGCTATTAATACAACAAAATCAATTGAAAAAGCTTTTGATGCTGCTAATGCAAAGCTGGCTTCACAAATTGAATCTGCTCTGCAAAGGCACGTGCGAGTTCCTATAGACGGATTGGGAGCTAAAATATCTAGAAGCGCTTCCACTCAGGCCACAGAGGGTACTAAAGAGCGATTAAAAAAAATTATTCAAGAGCAAGGACAATCAGTAGATGGTACCGATGACGGTTCATCAAGGGTAGCATAAAGATGCTAAGATACCCTGTAGAGAGTGGTGCTTCCGAAGATGAAATGGATAAACCTCATTGGATTTCTTATTCGGACTTAATGACTTCACTGATGATCTTGTTTTTGGTTGTTATGGTGGTTTCACTGACCAGAGTTTCGCAACAAACAATTCTTTTAAAAAATAGTATTCAAAAAGACGAGCAAATTGAAGACAACAAAGTAGAAAGCCCGCTTGAAAAGCAAATCAAGACTGAGCCAGAAGAGTTGGTCGTTTCAACTTCACAAGTGCAACGTCAAATTGACATCATAACTTTTTGCGAAGATTTAAAAACTGAAATTTCTCTTCAGGGTTTGCAAGCGAATGTCAATTGTGATAAGCAGGTCATCGATTTTGGGGTTGCGGGTCGTTTTGCTTCTGGTAGTTACGTGTTGCCCCCAGAGGGTCAAGAGGCAATTAAAAAACTGGTGCCTTTGGTCTTAAATAATGCCCAGTCTGAGTTAGGTCAAAAATGGTTTAAACGTGTTCAAATAAAGGGTTATACCGATATTGACGGGTCGTATCTTTACAATCTTCATTTAAGTTTAAAGCGTTCCGAATGGGTGATGTGCGAAATTCTTAAAACAGATTCTACTGGAGCGGTTCAATTAACATCTGATGAACGAATTTTAGCTCGGCAAATTTTTCTTGCAGGGGGAGTTTCCTTTAATGATCAATTGTCTAGCAAAGAAGAAAGTCGTCGGGTTGAATTGAAGCTTGAATACTATGAAGTCGATGAATTTTTAGATCGTGAGCCGAAAGTTGATAAATTGTTGTTTTCAGATAATACCGAAGAGGTTTGTCAAATTTAGTTCTATTTTCAAGAAAAAGTGTGGAACTTTTATAGTAAAAATTAACACCTAAACATAGGGTTGGTTTATTTTAAAGGTGCAAATTATGTCCGATTGGTTATCCGTTAACAATGCAGAAGCGTCTAGTATCAGTGGCAAGTTAGGTGCACAGCGTTTAGAGCCCGATGCTGTCACTAAAGAGAGATTTTCTGATCTCCTAAAAGGGTTTGATGTGGGTTTAAAATCGAGTAAAACAGTACTTGAGCCACTATCCCCTGAAAAAAGAGAGATTCCTAAATCTCTGGATCAGCGGATTATTAAAGACATTACTGGTTTGGAGGCTGGATTCGAAAAAATCTTGAATATACAAGATCATAACGCAACTTACCATTCCGAGCTCTCTAAAACTGAGGAGCTTGCGCCAACCGCTCAAATTTTGTTTGACTACAGTACTTTTAGTACCCGCTATTATTTGGCAACTAATTATGCCCATGAAGCGGGTGTTAAAACTTCTGAAGAAATGCAGATTTTTACAAAAAGCCGTTAGTCAATTTTAAGGTGAATAAAGCAATGATTCAACGAATAAGGTATTTGATTTTCGTCGTTTTGTTAGCGATGGTTGCTGCTTGTTCACCTAAAGTTACATTATTTAATCAACTCAGCGAGGCTGAGGCTAACGAAGTTTATTCTGTGCTTTTAAGGTCTGGTTTTGACGTTGAAAAGTCTCAGTTAGAAGAGGGTTTTATTGTTCAGGTGCCTAAAAGTATGGCGGGTGAGGCTTTGGATTTGTTGTCTGCTCAGGGCTTGCCAAGAGATAGAAAAAAGTCCATGAATGATATTTTCCCTGAAAATTCTATGATTTCTTCGCCCTTGCAAGAAAGGGCTAGATACCTGTTTGCGCTTTCGCAAGAACTAGAGCGTACTTTAATGACAATTGATGGTGTGATAGAAGCTCGTGTTCATATTGTTTTACCAGAGCGCTCTGTGGTGAACGAGAAAATCTCTCCTTCTTCGGTTTCTGTTTTTGTGAAGCACAATGAAACTTCGCCGTTTCCTGCGTATCTGAGTCAAATTCGAGAACTGATTGTTAGTAGTATCCCCACCATGAGTAAGGAAAACATTAAAGATGTCGTTTCTATCGTTGCTATTCCGGTTCCTAGTCGTTTAGAACAGCCATTGTCTTTGATTTGGTTTGGGCCTTTTGCAATTAAAACCGAAGATCGGGTATATTTCCTTACTTTGATTTATGGCTTAATTGGGTTATGGTCTTTATCAATCGGGGCTATTTACCTTGCAGTCGTTGAACCCGCAAGAAGACCTGCTTTTCTACAAAAATTATTTAAATCCAAGGGACAAGAGGAAGATGAGCTGCAATCTGAAGAAACCGCTGAAGATTCTAATCTCACCGATCGTGATGATACCAAAAAATCGGAAGGAGGTAGATAATGGATTCTGCTTTAAAGAGTACTTGGTGGATGTGGTGGACTAATCCTCTTATTGAAATGCATCCTGATCAAAAAAAGCGTTTAATCGAAAATTCGTCCGATATTGACAATATAACTTATGAAGAGATCGAGGCATTGAGGTTAACGTTAAGATTAGAAATTATTCCTGAACAAGGGATTATTTCAGATCCAATAATTGGTTTGCTTTCAATTATGGAAGACAAAGATCTTTATGAGTCCCAGCAAAAATTATCGGCTATTACTTTTGATAACACCATTTTAAAACTTACCCCAATTGAGTGGGGCGAAAAATTTGATGTTGTTGATAAAGATCATATTAGAGGGCTGATTACATTTAAAAGAGACGTTTTAAATAAAAATTTACAGTCAATTGTTAGGGCGATTGAAACTGCTTGTGAAGTTTGGGAGAGAGAGGAGGGTTATTTATCGTTTTCCGATCGATTTAAAATCGTGGTGGCGTTATATCTTTCTTATCATTACCCTTGTTTTGCAAGGCGATGGTTTTTGACTTTGTCCGATTCTGTGTTGTTTGTGATGGATCGGATTATCGATGTAAGTGAAAGTGTTTTGCAAGAGTTTTTCAAAATAGTAGAACCTGAATTACTGGAATTAATTCAGTTTGTAAAGAATAAATATTCAGCAAACCGTAATATTGGTTTTGAAACGCTAGAGAATTCTGGTGCAAATTAGAGTGAAGATGTTGTAGTGGAAGGAAAATGCTAAGTAGATTGCGAAAAATTGATTGGCCACAAGAGGTAGATCCAGTTGGTGGGATTATCAGTGCGAAATTAATCGGTCAAGTTGCTGATTATGAGCAATTAATTTGGCAGGCAGAGCAAAAAGCAGAATTGATTACTAAAGAAGCTCAGAAGCGAGTCTCTAAAGAGATTGAGCAGGTTCGTCAAGACGCCTCTAAAAAGCTGACCTCTGATTTCACAAAATTTAAACAAGTCCTTGTTAAGCATCGAGATCAATTTGTGAAGAATTCCTCTACTTTATGTTTTGAAGTGACTAAAGCTGCTGTCAATAATTACTTAGTGTCGCTTGAGGAAGAAAAAAAGCTCAAAGAAATGGTTGGTATTTTAATTGAAAAGTTGCATACGAATAAAAATTTAATTTTTGAGGCACATCCGAATCAAGTTAGTCTGGTTGGTTTGGTGATTGAGGGCTATTTTTCAAACCTAATTAAGAAAGGTGACTACGAAGTTAGAGAAAATAACACACTGGTTTTGGATCAGTTACGAGTGAGTGGTGTGGAAGATGCATTTATTGATGTCTCAATTAATAATTTGCTTTTAATTATTAATAACGAGTTGGAGTTGGTGAAAGAGCAGTTTGGCGCAGAACTTGAAAAAACACTTCCTTTTAAACAAGGTGAAGTGAATGTGAATGAGGCTGTGGAGGATAAAAATTTGACTGGTTTAGTAGCTCAGAAGAGCTTAAAAAATACACTTGCAGTAAACCCATCAAGCAATACCTAAGTCAACCCAGAAGTTACTTGAGTTAACAATGTGCTGGCTGGAAGTAATGAATTCAATGCTTAAAGGTAAATTATGAAGTCTAGAAGTAAATTATTAAATTTTATTGTGGTTATGATCCTGTGGAGCGGTTTTCCAGCCTTTGTTTGTGCAGAGCCAACCCAAGAGTTGCAGGTGTACATTGCACGTGATGAGAGTCCCAGCCAAGTACTTTCTTATCTGCTAAGTTTATATGGTAGGGAAGTAGGTGGCACCACGCTTCCATCGAGGCCAGTCAGTGGTCGTTTTGAGGTTCGTTCTGTTGCTGATGTGATGGCGTACTTTGAACGGGCTTATAAAATCAGTTGGTACGAATACGGTTCAACCGTTTTTATTTATCGTCCTTCAAATTGGGCAACTGAGCGGTTTTATGTGGGCGAATATGATGCTTCAGCCGATTGGCAAGAAATGCTTGCTAATGCGGGTCTTAATCAACCTAAGTTTAATGTATTTTACTCTAGGCAACAAAAAGAATTGCTTGTTTCAGGGCCCAAAACTTATATCGATCAAGTCAAACGAACATTTCTCACCGATAAACCTGTTGAGGTTGTTACAGAGCCTGAGCCTAAAAAGGAAGAAGAAAAGCAAAAGGAATTAATGATGTTCCCCCTTAGGTATGCCTCTGTTGAAGATAGAACGATTCAACTTCGCGAAGCTTCTTATACTACTCCTGGCATTTTAACTGTTTTAAAAGAAGTTTTATTGGGTTTAAATGAACAATCAGATTCTGAACCTAACGGTGATCCGTATGGCTTCCTTGCTAACGAAAATTTATCATCGTTGGCTCATCCGGCAACCACTGTTTCAACAGCAAGGGAATTGGTAACAAGCAGTGTACGTGGCGAAAATGCTGAGCCTTCCTCAGCATTTGGCGGACATGCTCCTAAATTGGGTCAAAATAGAGATCTTCAAAAAGAATCGATTCACACACCAGCAAAAAAATATGGAACTTTAGGGGCTAGTGGTCAAGGGGGGGTGTTTGTTGGGGCGGATTATCGAACCAATGCGATTTTAATTCGCGACTTCCCAGAGAAATACAACTATTATAAAGAAATTATTGATCGACTAGATAAGCCAATTTCTATGATTGAAGTAGAGGCTATGTTGGTCGAGATTGATACGACAACTTTAAATCAGTTGGGTTTAGAGTTTGGTATTGGTGGTACGATGAATTTTGAGTTTCCTGCTCGAGACTCCCTTGCTAACCCCTCCCCTTTAATCAACGAAAGTCTTGTTGGCGCGAGTTCAATTGTGGATCCCAATACGTTTGTCGCTCGATTAAGGGCGCTTGCCTCAGACAAGCAGGCACGTGTTTTATCTCGTCCAACGATTGTGACGCAAGACAATGTGCCTGCATTCATCGATTTGTCTGAAACCTTATACCTTCAAGTACAAGGTGAGCGAGTTGCTCAAGTTGAGCGTGTTACTGCGGGTAGTTTGTTGCAAGTTACGCCTCGTTTAGTCGAGGATGGTAACCAAAGTCAAATTTTTATTAGTGTTGAAATTCAAGATGGTGTTTTGCAGCCAGGGTCTCAAGCAGCCTCTAATCCTACGGTTCGAAATACTAAATTAAACACACAAGCACTCATAGATCGTGATAAAGCCATTTTGATTGGTGGTTATAACCGTGAAAAAAATTCTGAGATTGAGCATAAAGTGCCTGTATTAGGTAGCCTACCTTTTGTGGGTGCTGCATTTAGATCAACAGAAAATGCAACACAAAGCTTTGTTCGTTTATTTTTGATTACTCCCAGAGTTTTGGCGCAACCTGCTTATTTTGCAAAGTCAACCAGAGATGCTGCCAAGCTCGTTCAAGAGAATTTCAAAAATTTTGACGAGGGCTCTGTTCAAGCGCCGCCTTCGCTTAGTCTCTATAAATTAGACTCGTCACTTAGCATACAGGAGTAACGAAATGTCGGTTGCCGCCTCTACTCGTCATGGTCATTTAGCATCACCTTCTGTTCAAGATGCCCGAGAAGCCCAGCAAGGTGGTTCGTTAGCACGCAGACCAGAACAAATTAAAAAGGCCGCACATGCGGTTTTAGGTAATAAAACTCCCGTGTCATCGGCTAACGTGCCACCACCTAACTTGGCAGCGCAACAGGCGGTAGTAGCGGCTAACGCGGATGCGAATCAAGCTACAGTTGCTGCCGAAAGAGCCGTGGCCCCCCCCCCGGTTCGCCAAACAGATAAGAAAAGTCCCTTAGTTGAGGGTAAAAAGCGTGTTGTTACCAATAATCCATATGATCTTGAAACATCTTATGACGCGATCGCTAAATGCTTAGGAATGGTTGGGCAGAAGGCTTTAGTCAGCACGATTATTGATGATGCTGTTGCCGCAATCACAGGGAAAGATTTCAAAAACCCATCGAATACGTCGGCTAAAAACTTAAAACCAATGATTGATAAGTTTGATCGAAGTGCTACCGAAAAAAAAGTAATTTTGTTTTTTGCTTTAAATGCGGCGCTTCAGCAAAATGTGACTATGGATAGCCTTGACGCTTCGTCCACTGGGGCAATTCAGAGTAAGCGAGACGAATTGCTTAAAAATAACGGTTCAGCAATTCAAGAGTTATTACAACGGTCTAATTTGGCGCATGAAATTGCACTAGCGTCGCCTGGCGTTTCTCAGCGTGTCGTGTCGAAGTTGCTCAGCAGCATGGACCCTTCCGAGGAACCCAAAAATTCATTAAACCTACTGACGGATTATGCGATAAAACTGAACCCAAAAAATTCTGATTCAGTTTTGTTAAGCCTTCAAACCAAAATATCTACTTTGTTAGAGCGTGAGCGGCAGTCTCCGAGTGGGGCCAATTTTCCAAGGGTTGAAAAAATGGCCTCTGATCTTAATTTAATTAAAACGGCAAGAATTACAATTGCAAATTTTAATAAAATTTCAGATACTTGTGGTACCTTTTTAGATAAATTGGCCTCTAAACATTCTTCTAAAACGAAGAGTGGTAAACCTAATTTTACGACTGCAAAATCGACGATCCCAACGGAAAAATTTGTGGTTGTCTTTTTAGAATCTTATTGTACCAATAGCCCGGTTGCACTTCGTAAAATAAAAACGGAATTGTCTAATATTGATCCGAGCATTCGAAATTTATATTTACATCATTTAGGTGAGCTTATGCGTTTGTCACCACTCATCAATTTCCGTTTTAATGACAACGTGTATGGGCAAGTTTCAAAACTTCTTAAGGGCTTGCAGGGACAGTCTTATCAAGAACAGGAAGGTGGTGGTTAATGAGCGAGATTATTGATAACACCAAAGAGGCCTATAAGAAGGATCAGATTGAATTGATGGCTTCTTCAGAGCACTGGGATATGCTGACATGGTTGGATCAAGGTATTGCGGTTAGGCACGAATTCTTTTTTGTTTACATGAGTGATGAACCTATCGTGGATCAAGTTAAAGAGGTTATACAAAAAGTTAATCATTCTCAGTTGCTTGGCAAGGGTTACGAAATAGAGGTGATTGAAAGCCCCCAATTAACCTGTAAAGTCAAGGTTAAACCAGGTTGGCATGTTACATCTAGCCTTCAATGTAAGGCCACTTTAAAAAAATTTATTTCCTTCTTGTAATTAAGGTTAATGATCATGAAAACAGTAAATAGTCAATTGAACCAATCGGTTACAACGGTTGAATACGAAAAAAAATTACAAGGTTTGCTTGAAACTAGTGAAAATTGGATGGATAAAACTAAAAAATCAAGTCACTCTAAGTTACGTTCTAGTTTAAATAAAAACGAAAGCTTGGAATACAACGAAAATATAGCCGCTGAAGCAAAATTTTTAGCGATGTTACAGACAGATACTCCACAAGAAGTAGCAATCAATATGAAAAATCCTGGAACTATTCAGCGGGGAAAATCACTAAAGGGAGAGAGGGAGAAATCTGTTTCCACTTTCAAGATTGAATTCAAAGATATAGGCGAAGCAGAAATAATGGTTTCTCAAATTGGTGAAAGTTACAGCGTGGTTATCGATGTTCAAGATAAATCAAAAATACCAGCTAACCCGCTGTTATTTAAAAAGATTGTTGAGGATCAATTAAGTTCAAATCTTGGCGTAAGTTTTAAGTTACAAGTAAGGTGATTGTATGCAGAGTTCTGGAATTGAAATGATGGAAATGTTAGCCGCTAGTAACTCAAGTGGCGGGGCTGTCGGTAACTTTGGAAATACTGTTTCCTTTGAGCAAAAATCTGAGTTTGAAAAAATGCTTAATACAACTGTAGACAAAACGAGCGTAATTTCTGACAAGATGACAAAATTAATTAATTATGTTGAAGGAAAGTTCAACGAATCAAGCTTAGAGGTGGCTCGAAGTATTAAAAATTTTGAAGAAACGGGCGCAGCGGTTGCGTTAATGTCTGCTAGCCACGAAGGAGCTAATAAATCCGTTATGGTGCAGTTGTGTGGTACGGTCGGCAAGAAATGCTCAGATCATGCTGAACAGCTTTATAAACAACAGTAATTAATAAGCGAGATGTGTTATGGAAAATGCGAGCGCAGCTAAAAACTTAGAGTTTAGTAATCCTGTTACCAAGATTGTTGATATTGCAGCAAAACGTTGGCATAACCTCATGGAGGCCTACGAGGATCCTGAGATTATGAATCACCCAGCGGTAATTGGTCAGTTGCAGTGGGAGTCTCAGATTGTAAACTCAATTACTCAGGCTGCTAATAATGTGGTTAAAGATTTAACTGAGCCACTGAAGGCTATTGTAAATAAATAATTTGGAGTGCCTAATGGTTAATTCAGTTCATAATTCTATTTCAAGCGGTTCTGCTGGTGAAATTCTTCATGGGTCTACCCGTTATAAGTTCGGAGACATTTTTATGTTTCGTGACTTGTGTGAAAGAGTTTATCAAGATCCCAATCAATCGGAATTACAAAAATGGTACAAAATTTTTGTTTTCGAAGATATTGGGTCGGATGAGTTTAAGGAGTCTATGCAAGAAATTTATCAGGTTGTTTCGCGTACTGAAAGTTTTAAGAATCGAGAATTAATTGTTGAGACAAATTTAGATGAGTTGGCTATTTCAGCCAGTATGCCACAAATGGCGACTGGTTGCGAAAACAGAAAAAATGCCGATGCAGTTGATTTAATTTTATGATTATTAATTGGTTTTGTAAGGAGGTTTTATGGTAACTGATTTTAAAGACGTTGTAGAAGGCGCTTTAAATTCTCAGATGAAAGAGATTATGGCTGACACTTCACCTTTTCGTGTCGCAGAAGCAACAAACTTTAAGAAAAGAGTAGATTCGTTAAAACAAACATTTGATAGTTTATTAAAGGGAGGTTAGTTACTATGTCCGCAACTTCGTTACTTTTCACATCTGCTGCAGTAGGTGGTTCTATTGTGGAGATCACCACAGCCATTGAGCTTCAGAACTCGTCGCCAATTAAAATTGCAGAGATGAGTGCAGCGAAAAAGATTTTAGAAGCTAAGCACACCATTTTGCAGATGGCGTATGGTGCTGCTACGGGTTAATTAAGGGCACGTTTAAAAAGCACCTTCGGGTGCTTTTTTTTAATTTTTTTTAAAATTTAAATTGAGTTGGTGTAAAAATGACTACCTCTTCTGTTAATACCAATGTACCTACTGACTCTACTGGGTCTACTGAATCTGCTGTAGCTGACGATGTCCAGATTAGTAATGGCCCGGAGTTGAAAGAGCATGAGGATGAGATTCTCACCCATCTTTTGTCTTTGCCGGAAGACAAATTGTCAGAGGAAGATAAAGCGTTGCTAGAGCAGATACAGAGCGGTAAGCTGGATGGTGAAGAAGGCAGCCCGAATGCTGAGATGAAATATATGTTGCTCTATACGATGATTTTGAAGTATGGCGAGCCGAGTGGGCAGAATGGTAGTTCGGTCAAATTAGGGGATTTTACTTTTCATGAAGATTATGTTGGTCGAATGTCTGATATGATCACCAACCTGTTAACTCTTATGAAAGAGGGCGAGAAGTCAGAGTTTACAGCGGTTTTCTCTCAGTTTTTTGCAGATTTTGAGAAAACTGATGATCAGGGTGATACAGTTGTTAGCTCCCTTGAAGCTTTGTCCTCTTTCTTTTTGAGTTTGCCACAAGCTGCGCAAGACTTATTTTTTGATAACGACACTCCGATTGCAGATTTAAAGTTGCATTTCGAGAGTCTCGACGAGTTGTTAAGTGACGAAGATGATAGTCCACCAGAGTGGGTGACTGCTCGGCAGCAAGAAATTGCCACTCTTCTTTTTGAGGCATTATATCCAGAGGGTAAGCCACTGTCTGCTGATCAGGATCCGTTGTTTAATAAAATCGATAGCCTTGCTGTTGAAAGAACCCTTATTAATAATGGTGAGGATTTAAGTAAATCTATTGCTGGAGTTTTAGATGTTCTTAAAGGGGAAGAGGCTGACGCACTGTTGCCCTCAGCGCTTGAAAAATTGGTAGATGGTCTAACCATGCCACTTGATGAGGCAGAAAAAACTTTACTTCACATGGTGATTTTGCAGGTTGGTTTTGAAACTGCTGATGGTTGTGTCATTTTTCGCGATTTCGAGTTTAGTTCTGCAATGGTTGAGGGTATGAAACAAGGAGTCGCTGAAAGCTTCAAAGACCCAGATTTTTTAGCAGCACTTTTACCAATAATCAATCAAGCTGCGACATTGCATGCCGGTTCAGACAGCGATCTTTTGTTGAGCCAGATTGAGATTTTAGGGAGTTTAATTTCGGGTTTGCCACCAGACGTGCAGTCTAATTTAGGTTTAACTGCGTCTGATGGTGTGAATTTAGAGTTAGCCGTGCTTGAGTTGGTAGAAGGCGGAAAGCATTCATCTGATCGATTTGATGCGGCGGCAACTGTTTCTAGTTTGCTTTTTAAGGTTCTGAATGGTGGTACGGCTTTAGTAGAACCGACTCTGGATGCAAATGGAAACTACATCAACGGGGGTATCCCAGGCAACAACCAAAGTGCTACTTGGTTTGATATGTTGAAGACTGGTGAGGTTGCTTATGCGTTTCAAATGGCTTCTGATTTTTACAGCACACTCGAAGCAGGAGAGTATTCGAATACTGCCTATAAGAACGCTCTTACCTTTTCATTCGTTTTAAATCCAGTGTTAGCCCGTGGCGAGTCTGGTCTGATTACTCAAGACCCAGCGGAAAATAGTTCTGATTTTTTGACGGAGGGTAGCAAAGCCAAATTGTCACCAGAAGATAGCGCTGCCTATGAGGGCATCATGTTTTTGCTTCAAATGGCACACGGAGGTAATTTTGAACCTCTTAAGCTTGACGCAGCGCAGCTAGAACTAATTAATCAAGCACGCTTAATGTTCGAAAACGGTCATGTTAAGCAGGGCATGATTTTATTGCTTCATGTCGTTAAGCCATTTTTTGATGCGTTTGAGCAACGGGTATCGACTGATGAGACTTTGAACAGAGTGATTGACTGTATTAAGACGTATGCTCAGAATAATATGCCCCAATCGGCTTCCCCAACTTCGCTTAGTTCACAACAAGAAGATGCTTTTGCAAACATGATTTACGCGCTTTATGGTGCAGACAAAGACCCTAAAGACTATGATCCCTATTCTGTAATGATAACCACAGATTTTAGTCTAGAATATACTGACGAACAAAAGGTAGCGATTAATAATTTTTTTGTGAGCATGGGCGGCAGTATCATGTTTCCTGAGGTGGCTGATGATCCAACTACCGCGGAATTAACTGCTACTGACTCAACTGCTACTGACTCAACTGCTACTGACTCAACTACTACTGAGGAGACTACTACTGAGGAGACTACTACTGAGGAGACTACTCCTGCAGCACCAGTGGCTCAGCCTACCGTAGGTGTTTTGGAGACTTTGCCTGGGGTAATTGAAGGAGATCCAAATCTCAGTAATTATCCACCTCCAAGTGATGCTGGAGAGAATATGCCGATTTACG
The DNA here is from genome assembly GCA_002428895.1 of Burkholderiales bacterium UBA6064. Lineage (GTDB taxonomy): Bacteria > Pseudomonadota > Gammaproteobacteria > Burkholderiales > Burkholderiaceae_B > Limnobacter. The sequence continues at coordinate 37,243 of DIYC01000128.1, forward strand.
ACACGATAAATGAAGGCTTGAGCGGAAACTTAAAAGCAGAAGATGGCAGTGGTATGACTGAAGAACAAATGAAAGAACATAAGCAAGCACTTGCGTATGCTCAAAAACTTCGTGAGAAAGGTTTCACCGATGCAGCGCTTTTGATTGAGGCTAATGTTGCATTAAGTATGCTTCAACAAACTGGTCAAACCAGTGATTATTTTCCAGACCTGACTCTTCCTGCGTCTATTAAGGAAAATGGGACTCTGCAGCTTCTGAAAATGGCTTCGGAAGATCCAGCTAACTTAGCTATTATCAGTCAAATCATGCTTCTGATGGGTGGCACAATGGGTTTTGACGAAGCTGATATAGAAGACATTCAGGGGAAAATGCAAGCGTATGAGTATTTTAAAAACATTGGTGACGAAACTGCTGCCGAGATAATGCTGATAGAAATTGATATGAGAGCTCTCGATGCATTAGGAGCTGTTTCTAGTGACATTGGTGGCTTGCATAAGGCGATGTTTGATGGGATATACAGTGGGATTTTCCAAGACCGCGTGCGCGAATTTGTGATGGATAATGGGATTTATGCTGGGTTGCGACTTAAAGCTAGAATGGTGGAAAACATGCTAGCTATACAGATGGGTGCGGGCGACACCAGCATACATAAATATAGTGCAAACATGAAGCTCTTAGATGAAATTCTGAATAATTACAGACAATCTCTCCAAGTTGCGATTGGAGGATAGTGAGGATTTTGTGGAAAAAGTTAATTCTTCGTTGCCAGTAGATACAACCATTAATAGCTCTAATGAGGTTAAGGGCGCACAGGCTTTGTTATCTGAGCATGTCTTGTCGCCAGAACAAAGATCTGAGATTGATGCTGCAGCTGGTCAAATGACGGGCGCATTTGAATATCAGGCAGCTGCTGAATTTTACGCAGCATTCGAATATTATCATAGTCCCAATCCAGACTCGGAGTTTGCTCAGTTGTATGATATGAGTACAAGCGAAGGAAGGGCTCAGTTTAAGAATGAGGTGTTGATTCCTTTGCAAAAGTCTAATCCTCAGTGGGCTGAGTATGACTTGTTGACCCAAGAGGGTATGTCCGCATTTAAAACGGAGGTACTTGAACCCTTACAGACTAGCCCTTTGATGGCTGAATATGATTTGACTCAATACGATTTTAAAACAGTAAAGGGGCAGGAAAGTTTTGAGAGAGAAGTTGTGTATTTGTCGGTTGCTTTATTTATTTCTAAAGCAAGAGAAGCAGTGAGTCGTTTGATGGATTGTGCGTTTTCGCTACAGGAAGCGGCTGAACTAAAAAAAGCAGACCAAGCTCTTGAGCAAATGGAGCTTAAGATTAAAGAAAGCGAGGCTCAGAAAAAAGCGGGGTTTTTTGCAAAGCTAATTGGTGGCTTAGAGGTGGTCAGCTTAATTGTCAGTGTTGTTACGGTGGTTTTATTTCCATCGCCATTGACTATTGCTGCTTTAGGGTTTTCTCTTACTACGTTTGTTGATAGTAAAGTCGCACAGTTAACAGAAGAGGGTAAGTCACTAATGGATCGGCTTTCTGGGGCAATTGCGGATTTGATGAAAGATTGTTTAGGTGAGAGTGCAGCAGGAATAATTGCTACGGTTATTGTTTTTACGGTATTGGCCGTTTGTATGTTTGTGGCAGCTAAGTCTGCTTCTAGTTTTTTGGGTTTGTCTAAAGCGGGTGTTCAAGCAGGTGCTACTAATGCGTCGGATGATATTGCGGAGGAAGCAGCGGCTAGTCTTTTAAAGCGATTAGAAGGTCAAGTGAAGACATTACTGCGTCCGATTGATACTGTCACCCCAGAAGGGGAACAAAAAATTGAGGCTCTTATGAGCGTGGTTGCTAAGGTTGGTGTACTCGGCGAGCTTATTGAGGTGATTCTAAATAATATTAAATCTTATTTTTCTTATCAATCGGCTAAGCTTAAAACAAAAGTAACTGAAATTCAGGCTGATGTAACTGTGATTGATCAGATTATGACTCAGTTAATGAAAGACGGCTTTGCAGTAGCGGACTCAGTTAATTCTCTGCAACAGAATTTATCTTAAAGTTTTTAGAATTTGTAATTTTTAAGAGGTTTAACACTATGACAACTTCTACCAGTAATGCAACAGAAGGCACTACCTATAATGGGCCTACTGAGTTTAATGAACAACAACCCATGTTTACTAATCATGAACAAGCGATTCAACAATACAACAATGAGCTTCAGAGGTATATTGATCAAGGCTTGTTGACTCAAAAACAAGCTGATGGTGGTGATTTTAGTGAGTTAGACCCTGCTAGTCAAGTCACGCTGTACTCACTTCAAGTAAATGTTGTTGTGGCGGAATATAACGCTGCGCTTCAGGGATATATTGATCAAGGTTTATTGACCCAAGAGCAGGCTGATGGTGGTGATTTTACCAGTTTATCACCTCGAGATAAAGCGTATATGGACACCCTTCTAGGAAATATTATTCAGATTCGAGCGAAGCTTGCAGTTGCTGAAGGGAAAGTTGTTACTGCGCAGTTGGTTGATGGTGGAAAAATAAGCCAAGGGGAATCTGATCAGGCTAATGCAATTATCGAGTCCATGTTCTCTGAAATTGAAACTAGTAGTGATCCTACACAGCAACGCTGTATTTCAGGTTTATTGTTGATGTTTATTGAAATCTTGAAATTGGCTCAAGAAAATGAGGCTTTCTTGACCGAGCTTAAAGATTTTTTGCGTCAAGATGCTGCTAAAAGCCTTGTGGATGCTGCAAAAGATGAACAAAAAGCTGCACTAATCAATTTCGGGTGTTCATTAGCAACTACAGTCGTTTCTGGCGCTTTTGCTAGATATGCGTCCTGTAATATGTACGTAAAAGGTCCACTTTTACAGACATTCAGCCAACTGGGTGGGTCTGCGGGTAGCGTAGGTTCTTCGTCTCTGCAAGTTGACGGGGCGGTTGATACAGC
>DIYC01000128.1:40432-40592 GCA_002428895.1 Burkholderiales bacterium UBA6064
TCAAACAGCCTCATCGGTTTTGAATGCTCTAGGCGAAAGTTTTATGAGCAGCATTTTACAGCGAGTTACATTGTAAGGGAGAATATTTATGGGAGCGATACAAAAGAGTGGTGACACAACAACAACTACTTATCCTGAAGAAACGACTACGACGACTTCC
>DIYC01000102.1 GCA_002428895.1 Burkholderiales bacterium UBA6064
CGTACCCATACCCGGGTAAGTCGACTAAGCGAGCAATGCTTTCGCCATGTTGGCGAACCTCAAAAAAGTTAAGGAGTTGCGTTCGACCTGGTGTTTGGCTGGCAAATGCCAGTTGCCTGTGGTTGCATAAAGTATTGATTGTTGTTGATTTTCCCGAATTTGATCGACCTGCAAATGCGATTTCAGGGACGCTTGACCCCGGACACAAAGCCAGTGAAGGGGAGGAGATTTCAAAGTGTGTATTGTGGAAGTTGATTGTCATAGCAGCATTGTAGATGCATCTTGCGTGTTTGCAGTTTATAATGCGTAGTTTATATGTTTCCTGTCTTGTTTTTTTAAGATGCAACCTTTTCTGAAGAGTTTGGCTATGCAAAAAATTGCCACATTAGTAACGTTTTCTTTGTTTGCTGTTTCTATATTTGCTGCGCCTCCCAGCGAGCCGCCTAAAGTTGATTTAAAGAATGGTGAAAAAATTGCCAGTCAGCAATGTTTGGCTTGTCATGGGGCCGAGGGTAATTCCTCTGCGGGTATTTATCCTAAATTGGCTGCTCAGCATGCAGATTACAATTATAAGCAGTTAACAAATTTTAAAGTACAACAGGGCAGTGAGGTTGCTTTGCGCCAAAATGGAATAATGGCTGGATTTGCAGCTGCTTTGTCTGAACAAGACATGCGTGACTTGGCTGCTTATTATGAGATCCAAACATTAAAACCGAGCGTGGCAACCAACAAAGAATTATTGGAGTTGGGGCAAACCATTTATCGCGCTGGCATTGCTGATAAAAAGGTACCTGCGTGCGCGGGTTGTCATAGTCCAAATGGTGCGGGTGTGCCCGCGCAATACCCAAGGGTTGGGGGTCAGCATGCTGAATATACGGAATCACAGTTAAAAGCATTTCGTGACGGAACGCGGAAAAACAGTGAGCAGATGACTGCGATTTCTGCGCGTTTGTCTGATCAAGAAATGAAAGCTGTCGCGGATTATATTGCGGGCTTACGTTAAATCAGCATGAGTGGTTTGATAGGGGCACCGTTGATTTTTTTATAAATTGGTTTCTGTGATCAGTTGATCGTCAATGGTTTCTCTGCGACGAATGAGGATTGGTTGGTGCCTGTTTTTGATTAAAATTTCTGCGGCGCGGCCTCTGGTATTGTAGTTTGAAGCCATTGTTTGGCCGTAAGCCCCAGCTGAAAGAATTGCCAAAAAATCTCCTTGTGATAGGCTGAGTTCGCGGTTTTTTGCGAGCCAGTCTCCGGTTTCGCAGACAGGCCCAACGATGTCATAGGTTTTTATGTGTTGAGTTCTGTTTGCGTTCAAGGTGATTGGGATTACGCCGTGATAGGCCTGATAAAGCGCTGGTCGCATTAAGTCATTCATGGCAGCATCGACTACCGCAAATTGTTTGTCTTCATTGGTTTTTAAATATTGTACTTCGGTTAGTAAAATACCCGCGTTGCCTACAATTGAACGACCTGGCTCAAAAGACAAACTGGGTAGTACTTTGTTGTTTTTTACAGCCCAATTTTTTACTTGGGCTGCCAGGCTTTGTAAAACATGTTGTGTATTTGGGGGTGTTTCGTTTTTGTAGCGAATTCCTAAGCCTCCACCTAAGTCGAGATGATTGATGATTATTTTCTCGGTTTTAGCCAGCTCATCTACAAGAGATAAAACACGATCGAGTGCATTAGAGTATGGGCTTGAGTCGATGAGTTGTGAGCCAATGTGGCAGTCAATGCCATGAATTGAGAGATGTGGGTGAGCGTTCGCAAAGCGGTATACTTCGAGGGCTTGATTAAAAGGAACACCAAACTTATTTTCTTTTAGGCCGGTTGAAATATAAGGGTGGGTTTGTGCATCAACATCTGGGTTGACGCGTAAGGAAACTGTGGCAATTTGGTTGAGTTCGCGGGCGATTTGTGCGATGCGTTGCATTTCTTGAAACGATTCGACGTTAAAGCACCCGATGTGTTGCGTTAAGGCAAATTTAATTTCTTCTTTGGTTTTGCCAACCCCTGCAAACACAGCCTTTTGGGCTGGAATGCCTGCGGTCAGTAGTCGTTTGAGTTCGCCCGCAGAAACAATATCAAAATGGGCTCCAAGTGTTGCCAATTCTCGAAGTAGATGAATATTTGAATTGGCTTTGACCGCGTAGCAAATGTTGACTTTAAAGTCATTTGGGCATGCGTGCGCATATTCGAGAAATGCTTTTTGGATTGATTCGAAGCAATACACGTATAAAGGGGTGCCGTGTTCTTGGGCTAAGTGGTGTAGGTTGACTTGGCCAAAGTGTAATGTGCCTTGTTGGTAGCTTAAATTGGGGTTAATGGTTTCGGGTTTCATGGGGTGCTATTGCTTCAACGGGTTGGGTAAGTTTACAATTGCTCGGGTTTTATTGTTTGGTTTTTGTTTTTGGGGTGTTTTCAGTTGGAATAGATTCAGGTTTTTCTGGGTGATATAAAGGGCCACGTTGGCCACACGCCGTTAAAAAACCAAGACTGAATACTAAGATTAAAAAAAGAGATTGAATTTTCATGAATGATACAGAGTTCCATAATCAGATTGATTTGATACTTCGTCGAGTTGAGCATTACATCGAAGCGCTGACCGATGAGTTTGATCTAGATTCTGATTTTAACCGTTCTGGTAATGTTTTAACGCTTGATTTTGGGCAAGCAGGAAAATTAATTTTAAATAGTCAGCCTGCTGCCCATGAATTGTGGTTGGCAGCTAAGCTGGGTGGGTTTCATTATAGTTTTAAAAACGGGCAGTGGTTTAATCAACGAGACAACATTTCCTTTAATGAGCATTTTGTGCAGATTTTGTCTGCACAAATTGGTAAGACGTGCCCACCTATCCATTGAGACGTGTAAACCAACGCTTAGTTGCCAAACAACATTTCAATTTGGTCAGGTTCTCTAGGTTCTGTTGAGTTATCGAATGAGCCGTCTAGAGAACCGGGGTCTATTTCGGAGGTTTCTTCGCCAGTGATGCCAACACCTAAGCCTTTTAAAAAATTGAACAGGTTGGGTATTTCCCCGCCAGGTAATTCATCATCTACATCGATACGTTCTATGCCTCGCCCTGGGGTGAATTCAGAGTAAAAGTAATTGCCATCGATAAATTCGATTCCACTTGGGATAACTTCTGGTCGTTCTGGAGTGGTTTTAAGTGCTTCACGCATGTATTCAAGCCAAATGGGTAGAGCAAGCCCACCCCCTGTTTCGCGTGCGCCTAGGTTTCTGGGTTGTGGAAATCCAACCCAACTGGCAGAAACAATGTCTGGGCTAATACCGACAAACCAAGCATCGTGGCTGTCGTTGGTTGTTCCTGTTTTTCCGCCGATGTCGTTTCGACCTAAAGTTTTGGCGCGACCCGCTGTTCCTCTTTCGACCACCTCTCGTAGTAATTTTCTCATCATGAATGCATTACGTGCGTCGATGACACGATTGGCTGAATTGCCCGCTTGAACTGGTCTTGCTTGCGCAATAATGCGCCCAGATGCATCTGTAATTTTTTCGACTAAGTAGGGTTTAATGCGATAACCGCCGTTTGCAAATACAGCATATGCAGCTGCCATTTGTAGTGGATTGGTTGTGACGGCACCAAGCGCCATTGTAAGATAAGGTGGAACCTGTTTATTACTAAAGCCAAATCGAGCAACCCATTGTTGGGCATATTTAGGGTCGATTTGTTGTAATACTCGAATGGAAACCATGTTTTTAGATTCAGCCAAGCCTTCTTTGAGCAACATGGGGCCATCATAAGTATTGTCGTAGTTTTTGGGGCTCCAATCGGGAGCACCATTTTTACCAGGTACAAAAATTTGTTCGTCGGCAACCAAGGTTGTCGGCATGACTCCTTTTTCAAGCGCGGCTGAGTATACAAAGGGTTTAAAACTAGAACCAGGTTGCCGAATTGCCTGGGTGACATGATTGAATTTATTGCGTTGAAATTCAAAACCGCCCACTAAAGCACGAATTGCACCTGTATTGGCATTTAATCCGATTAGAGCTGCTTCAACTTCGGGAAGTTGTGTGATGATGGGGCGTTCATTGTCTTTAAGCAAAACTCGAACAACAGCGCCACGTTTGAGTCGTTTGTTGGCTGGAGCATTGGCATCAAGCCAAGTTTGTGCGGGTTTAATCGAAGCTCCGGTTAATTCAATTGGGACACCATTGCCACGTGACACGACTATTCTGTTGGGTGCTGCGCTTAAAATGACGGCGGCTTTGAGTGACCCATAGTCTGGGTAGCCACTTAAGTTATTACTGATTACTTGCTCGGCTTCGTTTGAATTTGAGGGAATTTCGATAAAACCCTCTGGACCTTTAAATGCTTGCCTGAGCTCGTAGTTGGTTACTCCTTGACGTAGGGCAGTATAAGCTGCATTTTGCTCGTTGTCTCGGATGGTGGTGAATACGGTTAGGCCTGCTGTGTAGGCTTCTGACCCGAATAAGCGAATTGCTTCGAGTCGGGCCATTTCGGCAGCGTATTCTGCTTCGACGTTATATAAACCTGCACCCATGGCTGGTTTGTACTTGAGGGTTTGCTTTTTCGCTTGGTCGTGTTCTTCTTGGGTAATAAAGTCTAAGGAAAGCATGCGACTTAGCACGTATTCTTGACGAATTTTGGCGCGACTGGGGTTAACGATGGGATTAAATGCTGAGGGTGCTTTGGGTAAACCAGCCAGCATGGCTGCTTCTGCCAGGGTAATTTGTTGTAAGCGTTTGCCGAAATAAATGTTGGAGGCACTGGCAAAACCATAGGCACGTTGCCCTAAATAAATTTGGTTCATGTAAAGGGCAAGAATTTCATCTTTCGACAGGTTTGCCTCGATCTTAAACGCAAGCAAAATCTCGTAAATTTTTCTTGTCCATGTTTTATCTCGTTTAAGGTAGAAATTACGTGCAACTTGCATGGTGATTGTACTTGCACCTTGACCCCTGCCACCAGAAGCAATGTTACTTAAAAGCGCTCGGATAACGCCTTTAATATCAACACCAAAATGATTATAAAAATTGTCGTCTTCTGCTGCAAGCACAGCTTTTTGCATGACTAAAGGAACTTGACTAATATTCACAGGGCGGCGTTTTTCTTCACCGAATTCACCAATTAGCGTGCCTTCGGCGGTTACGACACGCAAAGGGACTTTAGGCCTGTAGTCAGTTAGACTGTCTAAGTCGGGTAGTTTAGGATAAATTGAAATTAAACCAATAATTCCGAGTAAGCCTGCTGCAAAACCAAGGCCTAATAGACTGAGTAGGAATGACCCCAACAAGCTAAATTTTTTAGTGGGTAAAGTGTCTTGGGTCATGATGTGAGTGCGTGGTTTAAGTAAATCATTGTTGATTGCGTCGCATAATTTTTAATTTTTTATATTGTAATCGGCATCCGAGGTTAAAATTGCCCATTTGATTCAACAATTGTATTCAAACTATCACTTACAATGACTTATTAATTATTCAGTGAATTAGGCTTTGAAAAAAAATCATATTGTATTGATCGGAATGATGGGGGCAGGAAAAAGCACTGTAGGTCGTGCGCTTGCTCGTCAATTAGGCTGTGCTTTTTATGACATGGATCACATGATTGAAAGTGCAACGGGCGTGAGTATTTCGACAATTTTTGAGATTGAGGGTGAAATCGGTTTTAGAAAACGGGAAACACAGACATTGATGAATTTTGATGAGACTGAATCGTATGTCTTAGCCACAGGTGGTGGCGTGGTGTTGTCCGCAGAAAACCGAAAAGCGCTTCGTGGGTTGGGTCAAGTGGTGTATTTGCGTGCAAATTGGAAAGATTTGTATGAACGTACCAGCTTAGATAAAAATAGGCCTCTCTTGCAAGCGGCAGATCCTAAAGAAATCATTCGTGAACTGTTGCAACAACGTGCCCCGCTGTACGAAGAAGTTGCGCATGTGATTGTTGATACGGATCATCAACC
>DIYC01000138.1:0-1836 GCA_002428895.1 Burkholderiales bacterium UBA6064
TTGCTGAGTAAGCAGGTTTAATGGTCAGCATCGCACATAATCAAAAACATGTGTGTTTGAAATTTTGGTGCGTTTATTCAGTGCACCAGGCTACTTACGCGGCTTTTGCTATAAATTGATAGAATCTCTAAATTATTAAATTGAACCGCCTATAATGATCGGTTCTTTGTTTTCAATTTTTTTTGAAGAGTCTATTATATGCCGCAGCCAAAGGATCAAAGTTTTCGCCAAGCCGCCCTTGAATATCATGAATTTCCAAAACCAGGTAAGCTCGAAATTACAGCCACAAAAGGCCTTGTTAATCAACGTGATTTAGCTCTTGCCTATTCGCCTGGTGTGGCTGCTGCCTGTGAAGAAATTGAAAAAGATCCTTCTAAAGTTTCACGCTATACAGCTAGAGGCAATCTTGTGGCAGTGATTACCAACGGCACTGCGGTGCTTGGTTTAGGCAATATTGGTCCGCTTGCGGCAAAACCCGTGATGGAAGGTAAAGCCGTACTGTTTAAAAAATTTGCGGGCATTGATGTATTCGATATTGAAATTAATGAAAATGATCCCGACAAACTCATCGAAATTATTCAGTCTCTAGAGCCTACTTTCGGCGGCATTAATCTGGAAGACATTAAAGCACCCGATTGTTTTAAAGTAGAGCGGGTGCTTCGCGAGCGTATGAACATTCCTGTCTTTCACGATGATCAACATGGCACGGCGATTGTGGTAGGTGCTGCAATTGTAAACGGTCTTGAGGTGATCGGTAAAAAAATTCAAGATATTAAGCTGGTGACATCGGGTGCTGGGGCAGCTGCGATTGCTTGCTTAGATTTATTGGTTGAATTGGGTTTAAATCGAAAAAATATTTATGTTTGTGATTTAAATGGTGTTGTTTATGAGGGTCGACAAGTTGGCTTAGACCCAGATAAAGCGCGTTACGCACAGCAAACGGAATTAAGAACCTTACAAGAAGCCATGGTGGGTGCTGATGTATTTTTGGGTTTGTCAGCAGCCAATGTGGTGAGCCAAGACATGGTGAAAACCATGGCTGCGAACCCACTTATTTTAGCGTTGGCGAATCCTAACCCAGAAATATTACCCGAGCTTGTTCGCGAAGTGCGAACTGACGCCGTGATTTGTACAGGTCGTACCGACTATCCTAATCAAGTCAACAACGTATTGTGTTTTCCGTTTATTTTTCGTGGTGCTCTCGATGTGGGTGCAAAAACCATCACCAAAGAAATGGAAGTGGCGGCCGTGCATGCGGTTGCAGGTTTAGCTCGAATAGAACAATCAGACGTGGTGGCCAGTGCCTACAGCAGTCAAAATTTAAGTTTTGGTAAAGATTATTTAATTCCAAAACCCTTTGATCCGCGCCTTATTGTACATGTTGCGCCAGCCGTTGCAAAAGCTGCGATGGAATCGGGAGTGGCAAGTCGCCCTATTGAAGATTTCGACGCATATAAATTGCAATTACAACAGTTTGTGTATCACTCGGGTGGTTTTATGCGGCCCATTTTTTCAGTGGCACGCCGTTGTTTTATTGAATCGCCTAAAACCTCTCGGATCGTGTTTGCTGAAGGTGAAGACGAGCGCGTACTGCGTGCTGTTCAAGTCATTATCGATGAAAAAATTGCATCGCCTATTTTAATTGGTCGGCCTGCTGTGGTTTCTCGCCGAATTGAACGTTTTGGCTTAAGAATTCGAGCAGGTCAAGATTTTGAATTAATTAATCCAGAGTACGATACGCGTTACAAAGACTACTGGACAACCTATCATCACATGACTTTGCGTAAAGGGATTACTAAAGAGTATGCCAAAATTGAAATGAGGCGCCGCAATACT
>DIYC01000138.1:2064-2226 GCA_002428895.1 Burkholderiales bacterium UBA6064
ATTGGCAGCATGATGATTCACAAAGGCGATGCAGATGGCATGATTTGTGGTACATTTGGTTCGCATGGTTTGCATTTGCATTATGTGGATCAAGTCATAGGTTTGGCCTGTGGTGCCCAAACCTATGGCGCAATGAATGCCATCTTGTTGTCAAATCGTCAG
>DIYC01000138.1:2438-3018 GCA_002428895.1 Burkholderiales bacterium UBA6064
ACTGTTTATTGTCGACACGCATGTGAATTATGACCCTTCAGCCGAACAACTGGCTAAGCTTACCATCATGGCAGCTGAAACCATGATCAATTTAGGTGTCGAGCCTAAGGTGGCCTTGTTGTCACATTCAAATTTTGGATCGAGCGATAAGCCTTCTGCTGTTAAAATGCGCGAGGCCTATCACTTGTTGAAAGTACAGGCACCTTGGTTGGCGGTTGAAGGTGAAATGCATGGCGATTGCGCAATTCAACCTTCAGTTCGCATGGGCTTTGTCACCGACTCTGCCTATGAAGGCGAAGCGAATTTGCTGGTTTGCCCGAATATTGATGCAGCCAATATTTCCTATAACTTATTAAAATCTGCGGCAGGTAACGGAATCGCGATTGGTCCAATTTTGTTGGGCAAGGCAAAAGCTGTGCATATTTTAACGCCTTCAGCCACTGTGCGTCGAATTGTGAATATGACAGCAATTACTGTGTTGGAAGCAAATTCTGAAAAGGTCACTTAATTTTTTGCGTAAAGTCTATAAGCGAGTGTCATGATGAACCAACTCAAGGAAGATTTACGCCACGAAAAAAAA
>DIYC01000138.1:3281-3795 GCA_002428895.1 Burkholderiales bacterium UBA6064
CAAGCTGGGGTGTTGCATCAAATTGCTTATTGGCTCTCTAAAGAAAACCGTCGCGAGTTTGATTTTCCTTTTAAAATTTTAACGGGTACTTCTGCGGGGGCAATCAATGCCACTGCGATTGCGTGTGCAGGCAGAAATTTTTACCAATCGACTGAACGGATGCTGCGAGTCTGGGAAAATTTCAGCTCAGACCAAGTGTTTTATTCCGATTCCTTTGGTATTATCCGCACAGGTGCACGTTGGTTATCGGCTTTGTCGATTGGGTGGATGCTACGCAAGCGACCTAAAAGTTTATTAGATAATTCCCCCCTTGCGGGCTTGTTGCATCAAATGCTGCACTTTCGCCGTATGGATGAAGCACTTGAGCGGGGTCACTTGCATGCTGTGGCAGTGACTGCTTCAAGTTATACCTCGGGTCGAAGTGTGACCTTTTTTCAAACCGCCGCGAATATTCAACCTTGGGTCCGAAGTCAGCGTGCTGCGGTGAATGATCGTATTTCAGTCGAGCATTTAG
>DIYC01000138.1:4038-12642 GCA_002428895.1 Burkholderiales bacterium UBA6064
AAGTTTGATGGTCATCTAGAATGGTTTGGTGATGGCTCGATGCGACATTTAGCACCGATTAGCCCTGCTATTCATTTAGGTGCTGATAAAGTTTTAGTGGTGGGTTCAAGTCAAACTGAGGAAACCTTAGTGAGCCGTGATGTGGTTGAAAAGGGTTACCCAAGTTTGGCACAAATAGCGGGCCATGCCATGGCTTCGATTTTTCTTGACAGTATTTCGGCTGATATTGAGCGCTTATCGCGTGTTAATAAAACCTTGTCAATTTTGCCCCCTGAGCTTTCTGATAAAACACCGTTAAAGCCGATCGACTTGCTAGTCATCAACCCCTCGAAACGGATTGATGAATTGGCTGCTCGGCATATTCGCGACATGCCCAGAGCCGTGCGTACGTTGTTGTCTGCTTTAGGTGCAACCGAAGTGGGCGGCGCTTCTTTAGCCAGTTATTTATTATTCGAGGCCAATTACACGCGTGAGCTGATTCGCATGGGTATTGCCGACACTCTGGCCATGAAAGATGAAGTGTACCGTTTTTTTGATCTGGTTTAATTGTTGTGACTATTTCAGTTTATGCCGCTTGGCCTCTTGCCGATACTAAGACGCCTCTGACTTTGTGTGTGGCGACCCAAGCCCCAGTTTGGTTGGGTACTGCCTGGGTGCATGATCAAGTTCAGTCTCTGCTTGATCAAGCACATCAATATAGCCAACAAGGTTTAACCGTCGTAGGGTATGTGGCTTACGAGGCTGCGCCAGCGTTTGACCCCACCTTGGTTGTTCATTTAGATGATCCGCCTAAGCAACCACTTTGCTATTGGATGGCTTTTAACACAGAATGCCTAGAAGTGTGCACTGTTGAACCGCAGAGGCAAAATTTCTCTGCTTTAAGCCCCTGGGTCGATGCCTATGGGTTAGATTGGTTTGAAGATCGCTTTGCGCGTCTTCAACAGATGATTGCTCAGGGTGATTTTTATCAACTCAATTTAACCACACGTTTACATGCTGAGTTAGAGTCAGAAGTTGTAAACGATTTGGCCTGGCAGTTGTTTAAAGTGTTGTACTTCAAACAGCAAGCATCTCACAGCGTTTATTTGAATTGTGGTTCTTTTCAACTCTTAAGCCTTTCGCCCGAAGTGTTTTTTCACTGGCAAGGTAATCAACTGTTAACGTCTCCCATGAAAGGTACTTGTACCGCCACAGTTGACGATTGGGTGTTAAAAGACAGTGCCAAAAACCAAGCCGAGAATGTCATGATTGTCGATTTATTACGCAATGACATGGCTCGTATTTGCTTGCCTAGAAGTGTGCAGGTTAAATCGTTGTTTGATGTGATGAGTTTGCCTACGGTGAAACAAATGACATCAACCATTACTGGTCTGACTCAATCTGGGGTTTTGTTGTCGCAAGTATTTGCTGCCTTATTTCCTTGTGGTAGTGTCACCGGAGCCCCTAAGCATCAGGCTATGAAAACGATTGCTGCACTTGAGCAATCTTCGCGTGGTGTCTATTGCGGTTCTATCGGTGTGATGCAACCCGGCGGTGCAGTTAAAATGAATGTGGCCATTCGAACTCTATGTCTTCAACAGAATCAATTCACTTATGGTGTAGGCAGTGGTATTACTTGGTATTCTGATGCGTTGGACGAACGCCGAGAATGGTGGCAAAAATCTGAATTTTTAAGACAAGCAACTCGTGACTTTCAAATTCTTGAAACTCTTCGTTTAGAACAAGGTCAATGGGTGCGGCGATATGAACATTTAGAACGCATGCAACAGGCTGCACGCTATTTTGGGTTTATATGTAATTTAACAAGTATTCATCAGCAGTTGGATGAAGTGGCCAGCCGTCATTTGCAAGGCCAATGGCGGGGACGTTGGTTGTTGGCAGCGGGAGGGGAGTTTTTAATCTAAGTTGAGCCACTGCAAGCTCTACCTAAAAGTATTAGGTTGCGGTTGGCTCACGAGCCAATTCAACCCTCATTCAACTGGACGCAATTTAAAACCACGCATCGTGTACATTACGATCGGTTTTTACCTTCAGACAGCGAAATTTTTGACACGCTTTTATTTGATGAAAAAAACTTTCTGTGCGAAACGTGTCGGTTTAATGTGGTGTTACAAATTCATCAAGAACGAGTTACGCCTCAAATAAACCCAGCTAGCCGGTCAAATTTGCTTCATGGCGTGTTTAGAGACGTTATTTTAAGAGAGAATATGGCCAAGGAAATGCGCATTAGTATTTTAGATTTAGCAACCATCAAGTTGGCTTGGCTTGTGAATAGTTTGCGCGAATGGGTGCCAGTCAACGAAATACAAGATGCAAATGGAGCCTTAATTTACCGCAAACTATAGTGTGGTGTGTGCCTTAAAGTTGGCATCACCTTGATTTTAAATTCACTTAAATAAGAGGTATGCCATGAATCCTTCAACTATAGAAATAATTGGCACTAGTCTATTCGTCATTGCGGTTCTGCATACGTTTACTGTAAAGTTTTTTGAAAAGTTGTCCCATGTTCAACCCAATCATGCCGGTCTGTGGCATTTGCTGGGTGAGGTCGAAGTGGTGTTTGGTTTTTGGGCCATGGTATTGGTCATGTTTATGTTTTTTATTACGGGGTTCGATCAAGCAATTGCGTATATTGACTCCCGAAACTTTACTGAACCCATGTTCGTGTTCGCCATCATGGTGGTTGCAGCCAGTAAGCCTATTTTAACGTTTGCACAAATGTTGGTGCGGTGGTTGGCTAAAATTATTCCGTTGCCGAATCAAGTTTCGTACTTTTTTGTGGTGCTGTTTTTTGTGCCGTTATTAGGGTCATTTATTACAGAATAGGCGGCCATGACCTTAGCAGCCTTTTTGTTGCGCGACAGGTTTTATAAACAGGGTATTAGCACTCAATTGCAGTACGCTACCTTGGGTGTGTTATTTGTTAATGTTTCGATAGGTGGCACACTTACACCCTTTGCAGCACCACCTATTCTCATGGTGGCTAGCAAATGGGGGTTTGATTTGTATTACACACTCACTCAGTTTGGCTTTAAAGCTGCTATTGCCGTGTTGATCAATGCCAGCGCGGTTACTTTTTTGTTTACCAAAGAACTTGCTGCCATGAAAGCGGTCAAAGAAGATGTCACCAGTCAAATGAGAATGCCCCTGATTGTGATTGTGATTCATTTGTTGTTTTTAGTGGGTGTGGTTGTGTTTGCACATCATCCTGCTATTTTTATGGCGTTGTTATTGTTTTTTTTGGGCTACACCTCGGCCTATCATCGTTACCAAGAGCGCCTCATTTTAAAAGAGGGTTTATTAGTGGGTTTCTTTTTAGCCGGTCTAGTGGTTTTAGGGGGTGTTCAAGCTTGGTGGTTGCAAGATACCTTATTGGGTATGAGCACAACGGCATTGTTTTATGGCGCTGTTGCACTTACAGCAATTACCGACAATGCAGCCTTAACTTACCTTGGGTCTTTAGTCGAAGGGGTTAGCGAAGAGTTTAAATATGCCTTAGTGACGGGTGCGGTCACAGGCGGTGGCCTTACTGTGATTGCCAATGCGCCTAACCCTGCCGGTTTTGCGATATTGGGCAAGTACTTTGAAGATCAGGCCATCAGCCCAATTGGCTTGTTGATGGCTGCGTTGTTGCCCACTGTCGTTGCTGCTTTGGCTTTTCAATTGCTCTAAACGCTTCACTCTGCGAGGTTTTGGTTGACACAATACGAACACAATGAATCCGTTGAAGCCGAGACTTCCTACAAAAACCTAGATGACGCCCAAAAGGCGTTGTCTGAGGTTCAAGAGTTATTGCGCAAGCAGCGGGTTGTTGAGTCGGTTGTTCACAATCAGCAAAGCCATGTCAGTATAGAACGCCAGCACCTGGTTGAAGCCATGGTGCATCGCCAGCATGTGTCTGAGCTGGCTGAAAAACTAGCACATTTGCATCCAGCAGATGTGGCTTATGTGCTTGAATCTTTACCTCAAGAAGATCGTTTAGTGGTTTGGGAGCAAGTGCGCGCGGGTCAAGATGGCCATGTGCTGCTCGAAGTTTCCGATTCGGTTCGAGATACCCTAATTCGTGCGATGTCAACCAGTGAGTTGATTGTTGCTGCGCAAACCCTCGATACCGATGAAATTGCTGAATTAGCGCCCAATCTTCCGCACGACGTAGTGAATCAACTCACCTCGAAGCTATCGCTCGAAGAACGCGATCAACTCAGAACGGCTTTGTCTTACCCTGAAGATTCGGTTGGGGCACACATGGACTTTGACATGATTACCGTTCGAGACGATGTAACCCTCGAAGTAGTATTGCGTTATTTAAGGCGTTTCGAGGCCATGCCCGATCAAACCGATCAGGTGTTTGTGATTGATCGTGACGGGTTTTTTAAGGGTGCACTGCCACTTGATCGGATTTTAGTCAACGAACCCGATGTCATGGTTTCTGATGCGATGAAACAAGAAGTCTTGATGCTTGAAGCATTAGATGATATGTATGAAACTGCACAGGCGTTTGAGCGTTACGATTTAGTATCGGCACCCGTGCTTGATGACTCAGGCAGGTTAATTGGGCGAATCACAGTCAATGAAGCGCTTGATGCGATTCGAGAAGAAACCGAGTCTGAAATATTGTCTTCTGCGGGTTTAAAAGAGGAAGACTTATTTGCCTCGGTGTGGGAGTCTGCAAAAAATCGCTGGCTTTGGTTAGGTTTAAATTTGTGTACTGCTTTTTTTGCTAGCCGAGTGATTGGAACCTTTGAAGACACAATTGCCAAAGTTGTGGCATTGGCTGCCTTAATGCCAATTGTGGCGGGTATTGCAGGTAATTCAGGTAATCAAACCATGACATTGATGATAAGATCGATTGCCTTGGGTCAGGTTAACAGCAGTAATCTTTTATTTTTATTAAAAAGAGAAATGTTGATTGCGCTGATGAATGGTTTGCTTTGGGGTGGTCTTGCAGGTTTATTTGCCTGGGCCTTGTATGCGGGCTCGCCACAAGCAATCAGTTTGGGGGTGCTTATGGCTTTGGCAATTTTGTTGAATTTAATTATTGCTGCATTCATTGGCATTGCTGTTCCGGTCAGTTTACAGCGCGCAGGAAGAGACCCCGCCATGGGCTCTTCGGTGCTTTTAACCTTCACCACAGACAGTATGGGTTTTTTAATCTTTTTGGGTTTAGCTACACTCTTTTTTAGCGGATAATGTCACCATGTCTGAATCGTTGTCTGTCTCGATTGTTGTGCCGGTGTATAACGAAGCAGCGAGTTTAGCTGACTTCTTAACGCATTTAGTTTCTGTCATGAGGTCGCAAGATCAAATTATCGTAGTCGACGGGGAATCCACCGATCATACCGAGCAAGTTATTCATGATTTTCTGGCGTTGCAGCTCAGTCAGTCTGCGACTGTTCGGGTGCATTACATCAAATCAAGAAAAGGACGTGCTGTGCAAATGAATTTGGGTGCTCGCATGGCAACCGGTGAAGTGTTGTTGTTTTTACATGCGGATACTCTGCTGCCCCTCAAAACCTTTGATTGCTTATTACGGGCAGCACAGAAGCTTCAAATGGGGATTAAGTTTTGGGGTCGATTTAATGTCAAAATTCAAGGCCGAAGTGTATGGCTTCCTCTAATTGGTTTTTTCGTTTCTTTACGCTCCCGTTTAACACGCATTTCAACTGGTGATCAAGGATTATTTTTAAGCAAAAGTTTATTTAATCGGGTGGGTGGTTTTTATGATCAACCCTTGATGGAAGATATCGAATTGTGCAAAACGCTAAAGACACAACCTGATGCACAATTTATTGCCATTCAAGAGTCTGTAGTCACTTCGGGTCGGCGCTGGGAAAGTCATGGCGTGTGGCCCACAGTTTGGTTAATGTGGGTGCTTCGCTATCAATATTGGCGTGGTGCTAATGCATATGATTTGGCAAGAAAATACCGTGATGTACGTCAAGGAATTGAATCAAATCATGCTGCGGCTTGCTCTCTGGCTGGTCTTGATCAAACTCAAAATGAACGAACTTAAATCCAAATTATGCTCAATTGGCCTTTTTGCAAAATTTCCTCAAACGGGTTGTGTGAAAACAAGACTTATTCCTCTGCTTGGTGAAGAGGGGGCAACTCAGTTTGCGCGTTATTTAATCCTTTCTTTCTTGCAGCGTCTTTTAAGCCAAGCGCGTACCTATGATTGGCAAGTGAATGTTTGGTACAGCGGTGGTTGCCTGGCTGACTGGAAAAATTTATGCAAACCAATCAATTTAAGTTTGTCTCAATGCTTAGTGTGGCAACCGCAACTCCAAGGCCATTTGGGGCAGCGTTTATCTCATGCATTAAAATATCAGCTTCAACACAGTCAACAGGCTATATTGGTGGGTGCCGACGCCATTGAGTTTAATGCCAGCACTGTACAAGTCATGTACCAACACTTGGTTCATCATCCTTTGGTGTTTGTACCTGCGCACGACGGTGGTTATGTTGCCGTAGGTGCCACTCAGGTGCAGCCTTGTGTGTTTGATGCATCGATTCATTGGGGCACTCACACAGTGCTTGCACAAAGTCTTGAGCACGCATCACGCCATCAAATACAGGTGTCCTTGTTGCCAGCACAACTCGATTTAGATACGCCAGCTGATTTTGAGTTGGCGTTGAGTATGCAGTTAATTCCTAACGACTGGGCAACAGCGTATGCATAATAGGTTCAGTGTGTTTAAGAGTTTGAACTATTGTATGAGTGTAGGTCAATTGTGGCGCTGCGCTATACTCACGGGGTGGATTTTGTTCGTGATTGTCTTGAGTAGCATTTTGTGCGCGCGTTGGCTGTACGCTGTTGAAATGCACGATCAGTCTTTGGGGTTGTCGGGTGTGTTTAATTCGCCTTTTGAATTGCCATCTGGTTGGGTTCAACAAACGCACCCAAAAGTCAAGCAAGCTACGCAAATTCTTCGCCAGCAACTCGATGGCGAAACGGTTTTACAAATTAAATCTGACGCAGGCTATGGCACTTGGGTGAAGCGGTTTGAAACGCCTGTCGTCATCGATGAAATTTCATGGCGTTGGGCTGTTCATTTAAAACCCAATCAGGCCAATTTAAAACAAAAAAATGCGGATGACGCTGCGCTAAAGTTTTGTGTGTTTATCGAGGTTGATGAAACCAAAATTGGTTTTTTAAATCGCCTTGCTTTGCAAACAGCGCGTACGTTGAGTGGTTTATTTTTACCAGCAGGCACCTTATGTTATGTGTGGGCAGATCAAAACCCTGTTGGTGAGGTGTTTCCAAGCCCTTATACCCCCTTGGTGATGAATTGGGTGTTGCAAAATCAACCTGCATCAACGCAGTGGGTTTCCGAGCACAGAAACTTGATCAACGATGCACGCATCGCGTTAGGTTCTATATTGCCTCTTTCTTCGGAAGGTAAGCCGATTGTTCGTGTACAAGGCGTTGCAATTGGGGGTGATGCTGACAATACGCAGAGCAGTAGCTTGGCTTTTTTTGCTGATTTAAAAGTGAAATTTGCTATTTTTGCTGAATCAAATCGCTGACCTAAAAAAATAACCTAGAATATCGAACATTCAAATGTTTCACGGTGGCTTTTCACATCCGGTGTGCGCAATGGTGTGACTGTTGCTGGCTTTGCTTAACGGGTTAGAATTTGCAAAATGAGTAAAATAATTTTTTATCGTCTATCGGTTATTATTGCAAGCGTAGTGTTCTTTTTGTATTTGTTACCCCTGTTTGCGGCTGAGTCTGCAACTGAAACTACAACACCGAATTTGGGGTTACAAATTAGCAAAGCGTGGCTTAGGCCTACTGTTTCTGGGCAAACAGTCACAGGGGTTTATTTTCAACTCACTGCACGACAAGCGGGTAAACTGGTTGGTGTTGAATCCGATGGCCTAAAGGCTGAATTACACGAAATGAGCATGCAGGGCGATGTGATGCACATGCGCCAACGCGCAGAAATTGTGGTTGCTGAAGGTGAAACTTTACAGTTTGCGCCCGGTGGTTTGCATGTCATGTTAATGGGCTTAACTCGACCAATTTTGGTAGGTCAGCAGTTTACATTGCATGTATTGTTTCAAGCGGATCAACAAGAGGGTGTGCTTCGCATTCCTGTTCAAGCGGTCGCGTCACACACCTCAGTTCGTGATTAACGTCTGTTAATTTTGTTTGAATTGAAAGCTGACTACCAGCTTGTTGAGTTCATGCGTAATTTTTTTCAGTTGTTCAACTTCCTCATTGGCCTTTTTAGCGGATAGTTGGCTTTTTTCTGTCATTTGAGCAATGCTTTCAATTCGTTCTGCAATTAAGCTTGATGCTTTGGTTTGCTCAATTAAAGAATTGTTAATTTCTTCAACCGATTTCTCGGTTTCTTTAGAAAATACACTAATCTCTTGCATTCCTGTTTCAGCAGTTTTAGAGTCATCAATTCCTTTTGAAATGGTTTGCTTCCAGCCACTGACTTGTTTAACAGCATCTGCGGTATCGGCTTGAATGCCCGTAATTAAGCTAGAAATATTTTGCGTGGACTGTGACGTTTTTTCAGATAGCTTTCTCACTTCGTCGGCGACCACGGCAAACCCGCGGCCGGCCTCGCCGGCACGGGCGGCTTCCACGGC
>DIYC01000052.1 GCA_002428895.1 Burkholderiales bacterium UBA6064
AAAAAAGCCCTTGAAGTACTTTATTCTCATTAAAATATTGGCGTACTTCTAAATCAGAAAATGAGAATTTTTTTTGCTTGAGCTGTTCTGTTGCAAAGCTAAAATCCCAGCTTTCAATTTGATCAAGTTTCAAGGTGTTTTTGGCGAATTCTCGCAGTTCAGCCATGTCTTTCTCAGCAAATGGGCGTGCTTTTTGTGCCAGCTCACGTAAAAACTGAATCACTTCTTCTGGGCTAGTGGCCATTTTGGGGACAAGCGAAAGGTCGGCATAGTGCCGATAGCTCAGCAATGTAGCAGCTTCTTGACGTAGCTTTAATAAATTCAGCATTAGGCTTGAGTTGTCTAATTCAGCAGGACCAAATTCTGATGCACGTTTGGCATAGGCTTCATAGAGAATTTGACGCAATTGACGATTTTCGCAATACTGCAAGACTGGAAAATAAGATGGAAAATGTAAGGTTAATTTATAACCTGTTTTGCCTTCCGATTGAGCTTGCTCATAAGCAGCCTCTTTGGCGTAACCAGGCAAGCCAACTAGCTCATTTTCATGACTCACTAAACATTCATAGTGGTTTGTTGCATCAAGCACATTTTGTGAAAATTTAGATGAAATAGCTGCTGTTTGTTCTTGAATTTTTAAAAATTGTTTTTTTTGTTTGTCGGCTAATTCTGCTCCGCCCAGTTTAAATCCTCTTAATGCATTTTCAAGCACTTTAAGTCGGGCTTTGCTGTAGGTTTTAGCTTCTTCTGAGCGGGCAAGCGTTTTATATAAAGCGTACAAGCGTTCATCTTGACCCAGTTTGCTCCAAAAGTCGGTTACTCTAGGTAAACAGTTGTTGTATGCTGCGCGCAAAGGTTCTGAGTCCATCACAGAATGTAAGTGCGATACCACGCCCCAAGCCCGACTTAACTGTTCGGTGACTTCGTTAAGAGGTTCAATCTGATTTTCCCAATTGACAGCTTTTTGGTTTTCTGGGTTTAAAATGGAAGCTAAACATTGATTGGCTTGATTCAGTAAATAGTCGATTGCAGGTTCAACAAACTCAGGTTTAAAATCGGTAAAACGAGGCAGACCATTGAAATCTAGCAGTGGGTTGAGTGGGTTCTGCGGTGATGTGGTTGATATCATGCTAGTCTCTAATGTTTTTAGGGTAGGGCGAGTGTTTTTTTGAAGGCATGTAAGGTGTTGTGTAGTAACATGGTGATTGTCATCGGGCCAACCCCTCCGGGAACTGGGGAAATATAACCCGCGACCTGTTTAACGGTATCAAAGTGAACATCACCGCAAAGCTGACCATTTTCTAGTCGATTGATACCAACATCGATAACCACCGCACCAGTTTTAACCATGTCAGCAGTGATTAAGTTGGGCTTTCCTACGGCAACAATTAAAATATCTGCTCGTTTGCAATGCGAGGCTAAGTTTTTGGTTTTACTGTGACATAAAGTGACTGTTGCACCTTGTTGTAACAGCAGCAGTGCTTGTGGTTTGCCCACAATATTGCTTGCGCCGACTACAACGGCTTCTGCACCTTCAATTTGAACGCCTGTTTGTTCAAGCATTTTCATGACCCCATAAGGCGTGCAGGGAATAAATAATGGGGTGCCTGTCATGAGCAGGCCTGCATTCGATACATGAAAACCGTCTACATCTTTGTCGGCATCGATGTATTCGATGACTTGGTGGCTATCTAAGTGCTTCGGTAAAGGAAGTTGAACTAAAATTCCGTGTATTGCAGGATCTTGATTTAGTTTTTTGATTTGATTTAATAGGTTTTCTTGGCTTGTGCTTTCTTCGAGTTGAATGAAACAAGAGATAAAACCGACTTGTTCGCAAGCTTTGATTTTATTACGAACATAAACCTCAGAAGCAGGATTATTACCTACCAAAACGACAGCCAAGCCTGGTTTTAGGTGATGTTGATCGTAGTAATGAGCAGTCTTTTGGGCAATAGCAGTTTTTAATTGATTGGCTAAAACTAAACCGTCAATAAGTTGTGCGGTCATAATGAGTGTTCAGGTGGATGATTGGTCGATTCAGAATTGGGGTACTTTCTTAGAGACAGCTTAATTAAATCAGCCACATTGGTGACTTCAAGCTTGTCCATAATGTTGGCTCGATGGGCTTCTACCGTCTTAATACTGATATTAAGGTCGTCTGCTATTTGTTTGTTCAGTCGCCCAGAGACAATTCGTTGCAAAACTTGTTGTTCTCGACTGGTGAGTTTTTCAAATAATTGTTCTACTCGGGTTTTAATTTTTGAATTAGCAGCTAAAGTGCGTGCGTAGTCCATATGAATGGCAATTAAATCTTTAATTCTTGCCTCATTAAATGGTTTTTCTAGAAAATCAACGGCGCCTTGTTTCATCGTTTCTACGGCCATGGTGACGTCGCCATGACCTGTAATGAAAATAATAGGAATTGGAACGCCTCGCTCTGTGAGTTTGTTTTGTACTTCGAGTCCAGAAAGCTTTGGCATTCGTACGTCAAGCAATAAAACTGCAATTTGTGGCCATTCAATACTTTCAAGAAATACCTCTGGATCATCAAAGGCTAATACCTGATAGCCTTCGGGTTCAATCAGCCATTGTAAGGAGTCTCGCACCGCTTCATCGTCATCTAGAATGTACACTTTTTCTTCAGGAGGTTTGGTTTTGTTCGAGCTTGAATA
>DIYC01000089.1:0-310 GCA_002428895.1 Burkholderiales bacterium UBA6064
GGCACCGATGCGGTGATGCTTTCTGCCGAAACTGCAGCAGGAAAATATCCGGTTCAGGCGATTGCTGCAATGGATCGAACTTGTCGCGCAGCTGAAAAATCTGCTCGCGTTACACTCGACACCGATTTTTTAAATCGAAAATTTTCCCGAGTTGATCAATCGATTGCAATGGCTGCGTTGTTCACTGCTCATCATTTAGGTGTAAAGGCTATTGCAGCACTCACACAATCGGGCTCTACTGCATTATGGATGTCTCGATTAAATTCAGGCGTTCCTATTTTTGCATTAACCCCCGAAGAAAAAACCCGTC
>DIYC01000089.1:509-7458 GCA_002428895.1 Burkholderiales bacterium UBA6064
CCCCGAAGAAAAAACCCGTCGCCGCTTGGCAATGTACCGCGATGTGCGAACAGTCATGATGCAATATGAAACCATAGATCGCGAAGCGTTGTTGCGTAAAGCCGAAATTGCTTTGTTACAGGCTGGTGTTGTTGCAAAAGGTGACTTAATCGTGATCACCATTGGTGAGCCCATTGGTAAAGCAGGTAGTACCAATACAATGAAAATTGTCCGAGTCGGCGAATTCACTGAAAACATCTAATTTTTTATGGAGAGACAACAATGCCTTTAGTATCCATGCGTCAGCTTTTAGATCATGCCGCCGAAAACGGTTATGGGATTCCCGCATTCAATGTGAATAATTTGGAACAAGTTCAAGCCATTATGGAAGCGGCTCACGAAGTGGATGCTCCAGTCATTATGCAAGCGTCGGCAGGAGCGCGTAAATACGCTGGCGAAACTTTTTTACCTCACCTGATTGAAGCGGCAATCGAAGCGTATCCCCATTTGCCTGTGGTGATGCATCAAGATCATGGTCAAAGCCCTGCGGTATGTATTCAAGCCATGCGCTTAGGCTTTAGTTCGGTCATGATGGATGGTTCTTTAAAAGAAGATGGAAAAACTGTTGCTGATTATGACTACAACGTTGAAGTCACGCGTAAGGTTGTTGAAATGGCGCATGCCATTGGTGTAACCGTTGAAGGTGAGTTAGGTTGTTTGGGTTCATTAGAAACCATGCAAGGTGATAAAGAAGATGGTCACGGTGCAGAAGGTCAAATGACGATGGAACAGCTCCTTACCGACCCAGAACAGGCGGCTGATTTCGTCAAAAAAACACAATTAGATGCACTGGCGATTGCAATCGGTACTTCACATGGAGCTTATAAGTTTTCACGTAAGCCCACAGGCGACATCTTGGCTATTTCTCGTATCAAAGAAATTCATCGGCGTATTCCCAATACTCATTTAGTGATGCATGGTTCTTCTTCAGTACCACAAAACTTATTGGCTGAGATTAATGAATTTGGTGGTCATATGAAGCAAACCTATGGCGTTCCAGTTGAAGAAATTCAAGAAGCGATTCGTCATGGGGTTCGTAAAATTAATATTGATACGGACATTCGTTTAGCCATGACAGCAGCTATTCGACGATTTATGGCAGAAAATCGATCTGAGTTTGACCCGCGTCAGTACCTAAAACCTGCCAAGTTGGCTGCAAAAGAAATTTGTAAGCAACGTTATCAGCAGTTTAATTGCGCGGGTCAAGCCAGCACAATTAAACCCACTCATTTAACTGTGATTGCGGCAAACTATAAGTCAGGCAAGTTAAGTCAAATTGTGCAATAAAATTTTCTGGTTGCACACAGTGCATCGATGAACACCCCTGTGTCGCTGTTCTTTTTTAACCTAAGTCCTTTTTCTTTTTTATGAACGTTTTATTTGAATCTCAATTAACCAGTTTAAAGCGATTGCATCGGGGTAAAGTTCGAGAAAACTACGCAGTCGATGATCAAACCATGCTGATTGTTGCCAGTGATCGGGTATCCGCCTTTGATTTCATCTTAGAACAACCTATCCCTGAAAAAGGCATGATTCTGACCCAACTTGCCCAATTTTGGTTTAATATTTTGGCCGATGTAGTGCCTAATCATTTAATGAATATTAAACCCGAAGAAGTGGTCTCACAGCAAGACCTAAGTCAAGTCATTGGTCGATCTATGGTTGTGAAACGTCTAAAGCCACTACCGATCGAGGCTGTTGTTCGCGGGTATTTAATTGGTTCGGGTTGGAAAGACTATCAAACTTCTGGGCAAGTCTGTGGTATCTCTTTACCCAGTGGGTTAAAACAAGCTTCGATGTTGGCGCAGCCCATTTTTACCCCGTCAACCAAGGCTGCTTTAGGCAATCATGATGAAAATATCTCTTTTGAAGCCATGTCTCAATTGATTGGCAAAGAGTTGGCTATTCGCGTTCGCGATGTGTCGATTCAACTGTATGAAAAAGCCAGTGATTATGCAGCACGGCAAGGTATTATTATTGCAGATACTAAATTTGAGTTTGGTCTAGATGACCAAGGTGTTTTAACGTTGATGGACGAAGTGCTTACCCCCGACTCTTCTCGGTTTTGGCCAGCAGACCAATACCAAGAAGGTTGCTCACCCCCATCTTATGACAAGCAGTTTATTCGCGATTATTTAAACTCACTGTCCGATTGGAATAAAACCGCACCTGTGCCTCGTTTGCCAGACGAGATTATTAAAAAGACATTTCAAAAGTATTGTCGAGCTTACGAAGTGTTAACAGGTCAGGCCTGGTTAGGTTATTAAATCACATTCAAATTAGGGTGCTTATGAATGAGGAATTAAAATTTCAAAATGCCGTGCAACCTTTTGTCGCAGTGCTTATGGGTTCAGTGTCAGATTGGGAGGTGATGACGCATGCCGTACAGTTGCTACACGAGTTTTCGGTTCCATATGAGGCCAAAGTATTATCGGCTCATCGAATGCCCGACGAAATGTTTACTTATTCAGAAACGGCACTTGCGCGTGGTGTAAAAATTATTATTGCAGGGGCAGGTGGGGCAGCTCATTTGCCAGGCATGATCGCTTCTAAAACCTTATTGCCGGTGTTGGGCGTACCCATTCCTTCAAAATATCTAAAAGGCCAAGATTCCTTACTCTCAATTGTGCAAATGCCCAAAGGCATACCCGTAAGCACCTTTGCGATCGGCGAGGCGGGTGCGGCCAATGCTGCATTGTCTGCAATTTCTATTTTGGCTTTAAATGATCCAAGTTTATGTGATCAACTTAAAAAGTATCGACTTGACCAATCTCAACGCGCGCGTACCATGCAGTTGCCAGTTGTATACTCTCTTGAGAATTAACAATGACTAACCCCAAAGCATTTAAAGTCGTTTCTCCAGGTCGTTATCTTGGTTTGCTGGGTGGTGGGCAATTAGGTCGAATGTTTTGTATGGCAGCGCAAAGTTTAGGTTTTAAAGTGTTGGTTCTAGATCCTGATTCTGATGGCCCAGCCGCAACTGTTGCTGATGCCCAAATTCAGGCAGATTATCACGATGAAAATGCATTGCAACAGCTCGCGCAACGTTGTGATGCGGTGACTACAGAATTTGAAAATGTGCCTGCGCAAGCACTTGAAATTCTTGCAAAAACAATCACAGTAAGCCCTTCAGCCGCCGCTGTTCAAATTGCGCAAAATCGTTTACTCGAAAAAAAATTTATTGCCTCACAACAAGTTCCTGTAGCGCCATATGTTGAATTAATACCCCAACAAACACGGGTTGATCAAAATATTAGTCCTTATTTACCTGGAATTTTAAAAACAGCTCGCTTTGGGTACGATGGTAAAGGTCAAGTTCGAGTTGCAACATCGGAACAACTCATTCATGCGCTCAATGAATTAGGGATGGTTCCTTGTGTCCTTGAAAAGCAATTAAATTTAAAGTTAGAAGTTTCAGTGATTGTATGTCGAGACTCTAGTGGTAACACCATCACTTATCCTGTTTCAGAAAATCAGCATCATCAAGGTATTTTGCAAACGTGTATTGTGCCTGCCAACATAAAGCCTGAATTGGCGGATCAAGCGCGACATGATGCGACAACCATTGCCATTGCTCTTGAATATGTAGGTGTTTTGTGTGTTGAGTTTTTTATTCTTCAAGATTCAACCCTTGTTGTGAATGAGATTGCACCTAGGCCGCACAACAGTGGTCACTACAGCATTAATGCCTGTATCACCAGCCAATTTGAACAGCAAGCAAGAATTTTGGCAGGTTTACCCTTGGGTGACCCCTCGCTGCTTGCACAGGCCGTCATGATTAATTTATTGGGTGACCTTTGGTTTGATGATCAAGGGCAGCAGCGCGAACCCAATTGGTTCAAAATACTGACTTTTCCAGAAGTGAAGCTGCATTTATACGGTAAAGCTGAACCTCGGCCTGGTCGAAAAATGGGTCATGTCACCGTTGTTGCTGCAAGCATTGAGCATGCCTTAGTCATTGCAGAGAAAGTTAAAGCAAGTCTTGGTATTCAAGTACAATGTGGGTAGGGGAGTTAAAAAATGGCTTCAATTCCCAGATTATTGCCTTCTAACCCATTAGGCATTCAGCAGGGTGCTGAGGTTCTGCTTCAGGGCGATGTGCTGGCTTTTCCCACAGAAACAGTTTTTGGTCTTGGCGCACTTGTTACCCAGCCTCATGCTGTGCAGGCTATTTTTAGGCTGAAGGGTCGCCCAAGTAATCATCCTTTAATTATTCATGTTGCTGAAGGAGTCGATTTCAGTCCTTGGGCCAAAGTTGACTCGGTTTGGGCAAAAGCGCTCATCAACGCATTTTGGCCAGGCCCATTAACCTTGGTTGTACCTAAAGGTGATCAATTGTCTACCCAAGTAACGGGTGGGCAGGATTCTGTGGGTATTCGATGCCCACAACATCCAGTGGCGCAGGCATTATTAAAACGCTTACCAGCACCGGTGGCAGCACCTTCAGCCAATCGTTTTGGTCGTTTAAGCCCAACTTGTGTTGAACATGTGATTGATGAATTGGGCAATCAACTTCAGTTTATTTTAAATGGTGATGCTTCAGCAATTGGGATTGAATCCACGATTGTTTCTTTATTGTCTTCTCAACCTGTGTTACTGCGGCCTGGAGCCATTACTGTAGAGCAGCTAGAAGCGGTTTTAAAGTGTAAGGTGTTGAAACAGAGTGAGGTTCAATCCAGTGAGCCAGTTCGATTTTCTGGTGGTTTAGCTCAACACTATAGCCCCAATAAAAAATTGTATGTGTGCAATCATAATGATTTTAAAGAGTTGTTTAAACAGAATCAGGTTAATCAAGGATTTTTTATTGGCTGGTCTAATTCATTTTTAAGTCAAATACCGAGTAATGCCTTTTTCATTCAATTAGCAGACAAAGCTTCTGCAGTTGCAGAAAAATTGTATGCGGTGCTGCGCCAAGCTGACCAATCATACTGTGATTACATTGTGATCGAAAAACCAGATCAAAGCTCTGAATGGGAAGCAGTGGCAGACCGTTTAATGCGCGCATCTGCCAAATAATTATGAGTTGCTTGTAACAACGGTATTTTCTTGTATAGATTGTTGAATGCTTCCTTGAAGATTGCTTTCAAGTTCAACGTGTGCCGCTTTAAGAAGCTGAAGCTCGTTTAATAATTCAATTGGGCCTTGCTGAGCAAGTAAGTTAAGAACTTGTTTTGCCGTGTCTGGAGGAAGTTTGATATAGACTCTCATTGCCTCTGCTCTACCTAGAGTGGCATGCGCCAATTTTAGTTTATTGTATGCATAAATTGGGTCAGATTTAGGTTTTTTAGTGCATTGTCGTGGCTCGGTGGCAGTTATTGGTTTCTTGAAAAAGGCAACCTGCTCAAGATCTTCTCCTGCTTCTTGCGTTAATAAACTGATCTGGTTATGATTGGTGCACTGACCAATGATCAATGTTTGGTTAGGTATAGACTCGGATAGACCTTCGATGAAGATAAAACCTTGATTAAATGTAACCTGACCCAGTGATTCGTTTTGAGTAGATACAGAGTTTGTTTGGGTAACAATGTACTGATCATCATTTTTAACAATTGAGTACACCTGCGCATCGTGTTCAAAAACAATAACACCTTGATTGTCGAGTATGTTTTTTGAGAATGTATCAAATTGTTGAGTTGATTGCTTTTGTAAAGTTAAAAACTGATTGGAAAGATCGTTTAAGTGATATTGAAGAGTTGTTGTCATAGAATGAGAAAAAAATGAACTCTAAATTTGAGTACCAAATTATTTAGAAGAGTTCATTTTATTTTGGCTTTATTCTTTAATAGTCAAGATTAAGTTTGCGCGGGAATATGGTGCCTTAGTTCAATTTGTTGATTATTGCTGTCAACAAACACGAGTTTTGGTTTGTGGGTAGCAAGCTCAGGTTCAGCCAATAAACCAAACGCTGCAATAATCACTAAATCGCCTTTCTGGGCTTTACGTGCGGCAGCGCCATTTAAGGAGATAACGCCACTGCCACGTTGAGCTTTAATGGCATAGGTTGTAAAACGTTCACCGTTATCCACCACGTAAATGTGAATACGCTGAAATTCAAGTATGCCAGAAGATTCCATCAAGTTTTCGTCAATTGCACATGATCCTTCATAGTGAAGTTCACAGTGAGTGACTTTGGCTCGGTGTATTTTGCCTAAGAGCATTTCCCGTTGCATGCTTTAAATCTCCAGATTATCGATTAATCGTGTTGAGCCAAGTTTTGCTGCCGCTAAAACAACCAAACGTTCGTTATTTTCTAAATCAGCGTTAGTTGGTTTTTCTAAATCAAATTGTCGTCGAACTTCGATGTAGTCGGGCTTCCAGCCTTTGTGTTGAAGTTGCAAGTAGGCATTTTGTTCAATATTTTGTATTAATTTAACGCTTAGGCAATTGGATTCTACCTGATTCTTGATGTCTTTCAAAAGTTTATATAAAAAACAGGCTTCGCCTTTTTCTTCAGGGGATAGGTACATGTTGCGGGATGATAGTGCTAATCCGCTAGAGTCTCGTACTGTAGGTGCTGCAATAATTTCGATGGGTAATGCAAGTTGCTTCACCATTCGGCGAATGATCATCAGTTGTTGGTAATCCTTTTGGCCAAATACAGCAACTCGGGGTTGAATACAATTAAACAGTTTTGCAACAATTGTGCAAACTCCTTCAAAAAAGTTGGGTCTGAAATGGCCTTCAAGGCAATTGCCCAAATTATTGGGTGGAGTAATTTTGTAGGTTTGGGGCTCGGGATAAAGTTCTTGTTCCTCGGGTGAAAATAAAATGTATACATTTTCTTGATCGAGTTTTTCAGCGTCTTCTTGCAGGGTTCTGGGGTATTGATTGAAATCTTCGTTGGGCCCAAATTGCGTCGGATTGACAAAGATTGTCGCGACGACGACGTCGGACTTTTCTCGAGCCGCGA
>DIYC01000070.1:0-166 GCA_002428895.1 Burkholderiales bacterium UBA6064
CATGATGCAAAATTTGCGCGGTTTCGGTCATCTCAACCATAAAGGTTGACTTGCCAGACGACAAATCATCGGCGGAGCCAATACGGGTAAAAATCCGATCAATAGACCCTAAGCGTGCTGATTGAGCCGGCACAAAACTGCCGCAATAAGCCAGTAACACGATCAA
>DIYC01000070.1:449-9316 GCA_002428895.1 Burkholderiales bacterium UBA6064
ACGATCAGCGCCGCCTGGCGCATATAGGTCGATTTGCCGCCCATATTGGGGCCTGTAATCAGCAGCAAGCGGGTGTCATCGTCGAGATGCGTATCATTGGCGGTAAAAGGCGCGGTCAGCAGCGACTCCACCACCGGATGACGCCCTGCCACAATATGAATCCCACGCTCAGCCTGATACTGCGGACGGCTCCAACGGCGTAGGCGCGCTTGATGCGCCCAGTTGGCGAGCACATCAAGATCGGCGAGTGCGGCACTCATCTGTTGTAGTGGGGCAAGGTGTTGACGCAGTTGATCGAGCAGTTCTTCATACAAATATTTCTCGCGTTGTAGCGCACGAGATTCACTCGACAACACCTTATCTTCAAAGGTTTTGAGTTCGGGTGTGATAAAGCGTTCGGCGCTATTCAGGGTTTGCCTGCGGATAAAATGCGCCGGTGCATTGTCGGCTTGAGCGCGGGTGAGTTCAATAAAATAACCACTGACGCGGTTGTAGCCAATTTTGAGGGTGCTAATGCCGGTCAGTTCGCGTTCGCGCTGTTCCATATCGAGCAGCAATTGACCGGCATGATCGCGGATACCACGCAGTTCATCGAGTTCGGCATCATAGCCTTCAGCAATCACGCCACCATCGCGTAGCAACACAGGCGGCTGAGTCACAATCGCCCGTTCGAGCAATTGATTGATTTGGGCAAAATCNGTCTGACTGTTGCCACTGATTTGACCGGCAAGCTCAGCGAGTAAGCCGTGAGGCGCGTCAGCGATCAACGGCGTGATGACATGGCGAATTTGTGGCAGTTGAGCGCAAGTCTGGCGGATGTGTACCAAATCGCGTGGGCGCGCTGTCCCCAGCGCCACTCGACCAAGCACCCGTTCGGTATCACCGATTTCATGTAGGGCATCGCGTAGTGGCTCCTCGTGATCAGGTCTCAGCAGCAGTTCAATGCTATCTAAGCGACGATTGAGCAATGCAGTGTCGCGTAGTGGCTGCATCAGTTGGCGCGCCAACAAGCGGCTGCCCATACTGGTTTGGCAGCCATCGACCAAGCCGAGTAGTGATGTGCCATGCTCAAACAGCGGCTCAATCAACTCCAAATTGCGCCGTGTGACCGGATCAAGCGCAATAAAACTCTCTGCGCGCTCAATCTTGAGTGACTGGATATGTGGCAAGGTGGTTTTTTGGGTTTCTAGCGCGTAGTGCAATAACGCTGCGGCGCAGGCTTGCGCAAGTGGCAAGTGTTCGACGCCAAAGCCTGCCAGTGTACTGACCCCAAATTGTTTGCACAGCGTCGCTTCGGCATTATTGACATTAAAATCGACATTGGGACGCTGGGTGATCGGGCAGGTGACCAGTTCACGCAGCAAGTCGATTTTGGCATCTTCATCGACGATCAATTCGGCAGGGGCAAGGCGGGCAAGTTCGATGCTGATGCGCGGCAAATCAAACGGCATTTCTTGTACGGTCAGTTGCCCCGACGACAGCTCAAGGCTGGCAATCCCCACACGGGTGCCTTGACGGGTTTTGCCCCCTTGTAGCGCCACCACACGCACGCTTTGTTTGTTGGGCAGCAAGGCATCATCGGTCAGCGTGCCTGCGGTCAGAATCCGTACCACTTTACGCTCGACGGGGCCTTTGCCAGTCACCTCGCCGACTTGCTCACAGATGACGACGGTTTCGCCTTTTTTGACCAGACGCGCGATATAGCCTTCTGCCGAGTGATAGGGCACACCGGCCATCGGGATCGGTTCACCACTCGATTTGCCACGATGAGTCAGGGTAATGCCCAAAAGTTTGACTGCTCGATGGGCATCATCAAAAAACAATTCATAAAAATCGCCCATGCGATAAAACAGCAGTTTGTCTGAATGCTGTGCTTTTAATGAGAGATACTGCTGCATCATTGGCGTGTGTTGGGCGAAATCAGACATGGTGTGGGATTACAAGTTTTGTAAAAGAAATTGGAGTGTTTTCGGGTTGCCAGCCACGGTTTGTCCGCAAGAAAGAAAGTCACTATTTCCTTGATGATCAGTGATTAGTCCCCCTGCCTCGCTCACTAACAGTGAACCGGCAGCAATGTCCCAGGGTTGTAAACCAAAACCTAAATGACCGTCGAGCCAACCGCAAGCCACATAGGCTAAATCGAGTACAGCTGATCCTGTTTTTCGAACGCCAGCAACCTGGGATGATAGAGCATTCATGGTGTGATGGGCAGGCGTTGAGCATGCAGGCTGACCTGAGGTAGGGAAAGCAAACCCAATTAGATATTCAGGGCTTTTGTGACGTTTAGATACGCGGATACGACGGCTATTTAAATAAGCACCTTCGCCTTTGGATGCAGTAAATAGGTCGTTTGTGGCAGGGTTATAAATAACTGCTTGTTGGATCACACCTTTAACACGCAAAGCGATTGAAACTGCATAATGTGGGTAACCGTGTATAAAATTGGTTGTACCATCAATCGGATCAATTAGCCATTCAAAATCGGATTGCCCCGAAGCGCCACTTTCCTCGGCTAAAATAGCATGATCTGGAAATGCTTTTTTAAGTACTTCAATAATGGTTTGCTCGGCAGCTTGGTCTGTTTCGGTTACAAAATCACCCGGCCCTTTTAAGCCAACACGAACTTTGTCTAAATCAAGTTCGGCGCGATTGATGAGTTTACCAGCAGCTCGGACGGCTTTGACTGCCACGTTTAGCATCGGGTGCATGATGATCCTTTTGAATTTCGATGGTTGTAACTTTGAAATGATATAAAATGTGAGTTTGTGGGCGTATTATAAATGTTTGATAGCGGTGTGCCTCTGCCTATTTCAATAGTGCTGGTAAAAACCAGTCATCCTGGTAATATTGGTTCAGTAGCGCGGGCCATGAAAACAATGAGATTGGTCGACTTACGTTTGGTTAGCCCAATTCAAGAAGATTTACACACGCAACCCGAAGCCCTTGCGTTGGCTAGTGGTGCGGTGGATGTATTAACTGCAGCAAAGCAGTTTTCGAGTTTGTCTTCTGCTTTGCATGATACGGTGTGTGCTTTTGCGTTGTCTGCTCGCTTTCGTGAATTAGGACCTGTTTTGCAAACGCCGAGGCAGGCTGCACAGCAAGCGTATGAATTGTGTTCAACGTCAAATCAGCATGTTGCCTTTGTGTTTGGGGCAGAACGCACTGGGTTAACCAACGATGAATTATTGACTTGTAATCGCCATGTCATGATACCGAGTAATCCCAATTATTCGTCGTTGAATTTGGCGCAAGCGGTGCAAATTGTGACGTACGAATTAAACTGTGTATTTGGTATTTTTTCTAGCCCATTGAATCAAGTTGATACAGAATCTGCCGGTTCTCCTCACTGTCAGTTGGCGACTAGTCAAGCGGTGGCACAACTTCAAGCGCATTGGTTAAAGGCTATGCAAGCAGTTGATTTTATCAATCAGGATAAACCAAAAAAAATTACAGCCAGGTTAGCGCGATTGCTGGCAAGGGCGCAGCTTGAAATAGATGAGGTTGATTTATTACGCGGTTTTCTCAGTGATGTTATTCGAGTTTCTCAAGGGCAGTGGTACCCGCACGAAGTCGCTCGATTAGTTGAGCGGTTAAAACCAACGAACCCAAACAATGAGTAAATGTTTTATGGATATTTGGCAACGATTACAAGAAGATCTAGAAACTACCTTAAAGCGTGACCCTGCAGCGAGGTCTAAATTAGAGGTATTTTTTTGTTATCCAGGGTTACATGCACAATGGTTACATCGTTTGAGTCATGGTTTATGGGGTCGGCGATGGTATTTTTTAGCGCGATTTATTTCGCACTGTGCACGTTTTTTAACTGGGATTGAAATTCACCCAGGCGCTCAGATTGGTCGTCGAGTGTTTATCGATCACGGTATGGGGGTTGTGATTGGTGAAACTACGGAAATTCATGATGATTGTACTATTTACCAAGGGGTTACCTTAGGCGGTGTTTCTTTAAGCCCTGGTAAACGGCATCCAACTTTAGGTCAAGGTGTTGTCGTGGGTGCTGGTGCAAAGGTATTGGGGCCTTTTACTGTGGGTGATGGGGCTAAAATTGGTTCAAATGCGGTGGTGACGAAAGAAGTTCCCGCTGGTGATACCGCTTTAGGTATTCCTGCGCGGATTATTCATCATGCAGATAAAACTCCGAGCGTGCAACAATTAACACCCTTAGACACCAAGCAGGCGTTTGTTGCGTATGGCGTCAATCAAAATCATGGTGATGATCCGTTAATTAAGACCATTCATGGGTTAATTGAACATTCGATTGCGCAGCAAGCACGGATTGAGTTTTTAGAAAAAGCCTTATGCAATGCAAAAATTATCAGTCCAGGTGAACAAAGTCCGTGCGAGCAAACCGATTTAGCGGCCTTAAATAGGTGGGTTGATGATTAACTAGGTGGGGAAGCGGAACTTTATTTCTTGTGCTGCAACTTAATGGAGTCAAGTTACAGTTTATCTTTATGCCTAAATCACTTTCTTCTTCACCTTTATCTTCCGCTGAGGCAGCATTTCGGTTTGAATCTCCTTTAGCATCACCAAAAAAAGCTTCTCGTAGCCCAACGGCTCTTGCTGTGGCCCAACTGCCTAGTTTGGGTCAGTTATCGCCCGATATGTTAAAAATTCCTTCAATCATGCAATCTGATCTGAATTTAACAAGAAAATTTGACAATGATGTGGTGACCCTTCCTGAAGGTACCGTGTTGTATCGTGGTGATGATCGTTACGATCCAAAACAAGCTACTTACGAAGCTCAGTTTTATCTTCGAGATCAACTGAATACGAAGAATTACGGTCAAATTGTGTTGTCGTTTGAATTAACGCAACCTATCGAATTACTTGCTTTGGATCAAAATGTTGAAGGGTTTAAAAATTGGCTGGCTCAAAATGATACTGAATCTTTAAATATTCTTCATAATCATTTTGGTTACCCTAAAGAGTTGAGCCAAGCGAG
The DNA here is from genome assembly GCA_002428895.1 of Burkholderiales bacterium UBA6064. Classification (GTDB taxonomy): domain Bacteria; phylum Pseudomonadota; class Gammaproteobacteria; order Burkholderiales; family Burkholderiaceae_B; genus Limnobacter. The sequence goes on from DIYC01000070.1 coordinate 5,413, forward strand.
CACACATAAAAGAGTCCGTGATTCAGTGGGTAACAAAGACAGAGCACTGCTTAATAGCATTAAGCAATATGCAGCACAACATGGTTTTAAGGGATATTACATTCAACAAATGGCTCATGCGGATGCCGGTCGAGGTGATTTTCATGGTGAAGTCGCTATTTATGATTCAACGTTTGTTTCAAACCCAAGATTAATCAGTGGCCAAAATAAAGATGAAATTCGTGATCTAAATCAAGCTGCTAAACTGAAGCAGCTAGAACCACAGAAAAAAAGAAAGCGAATTAGTCAAGCTGAACGCATCGATTTAGATGTTCGTGAAAATCAGGCTAATCGTGGTCGTGGTTTGTTTGGTTAATATTGAATCGGTTAAACAGTCTGAGTGAGGTTATTTTAAGATTTCAATTCGATCAGTTGGCTTGAGTGTAGTAAATTCAACTGAAAGGTGCCATCGTGTTGAATGGTGAGATAGCCACCATTGAACTTTTCTTTGGGGTAATCAAAGTCCCAGTCGGGTAAAACAAAGCGTAATTGATGGTGCAACTTGCCGTGGCAGGATTGATTAATCAAACCTGGTTGATTTAACCCATGAACAGCGCATCGGTGAGTATGGCCATGCAAAATTACATTCGACCGACCAATTAAACGACCATCTGGCCAATGTCCCAAGTAAGCATTGTTGACAGCTGATTGGCTAATGTCCATGATTTCAATTTTTTTATGGCTTTTATCACGTTCGCTGTGCTCACGAATTGAATTGGCTAATTCAATTCGATCAGCTAGGGGTTGACTTAAGAAATTATCAATCCAATTGTTAGACCGTGTCATATGACGAAAGCGTTGATAGTCTTGATCGTCCACACACAGCTGATCACCGTGTGTGAGTAATATAATGTGCTGATTAATTTGAATAAAATCAGGGTCAGTTAATAATTTAAAGCCTACTTGTTTACAAAATGTATCGCCAATTAAAAAATCTCGATTACCCTGCATAAAATATAGGGTGCTGCCTGCGTCTTTGCTGTGAATGAAAGCACTTTGAGTGCGTTGCACGACCTCATCAGTATAGTCATCGCCAAACCAAATCTCAAATAAATCACCTAAAATAAAAATATGGCTATTGGGTGATGAGACGGTGGCAATCCAATGTTCAAATGCTTGAAGTGTTTTGGGTGTGCGATGGCTTATGTGTAAGTCGGATATAAAGTATGGAATGGAATTGTTGCTTAGTTCAATCAAATCAGCCTCTTAAGATTGAAAATTTAAACAGTTTGTTTAAAGCAAACACCCTCTAGGCTGTAGAGGGTGTTGTCGAATAAAGCTAAACTAAATAAGAGTTGCCGACTGAATGATGACGTCTTCGACTGGAACGTCTTGATGAAAGCCACTTCGCCCTGTTTTTACCGCTTTAATTTTATCGATAACCTCAGTCCCTTTGATCACTTTTCCGAATACGCAATAACCCCAACCTGAAGATGTGGGGCTTTTATGATTTAAAAATTCGTTATTTTCAACGTTAATAAAAAATTGTGCCGTTGCTGAGTGTGCGTCATTCGTGCGAGCCATTGCAAGGGTATAAGTCTCATTTTTAAGGCCGTTATTCGCCTCGTTTTGAATTGGAGAATTGGTTTGCTTTTGTTTCATTCCCGGTTCAAAACCACCACCTTGAATCATAAAGTTGTTAATGACTCGGTGAAATATGGTGTTGTTATAGAAGCCACTTTTAACATATTTGATAAAATTTTCGGTAGTGACTGGGGCTTTGTCTGAGTAGAGTTCAACGGTAATTTCACCGAAATTTGTTTTAATTAATACCATGTTACTAGTTGTGTTTTGAGCATAAGCTGTTGAAATTAGAATGGGTGTAATGCTAACAGCAAATACGATAGACAAAAAAATGCGACGAAAGAAAATAAGAAAATTATTCATAAATTGGCCTTTTTTTGAAATTTTTATAGGTTCACACTGTCTTCTTGGACTATTTTCCACCGAGTACCAATTTTTTTCCAGAATTGCTCGATTCTTTGATTGCCATTCAGTGAGTCTGATCGTTCGAAAGAGACATGCATCATGTCATGGTCGGTGAAGGGATATTTAAATACGTTCAAATTTTCTACCTGAATCGTACCAAAATTACGTTGATTTAAGTTTAAGTCTTTTTGCCACGTCATTAAGTCTTTGCCATCAATTAAAACGTTTTGCGCGTAATGTTTAAGGCCTTTACCCACTCCGCTTTCAAGATCATCTTTCCAGTTTTTTACTACACGCAACATATTGCGTCGTTGGACTTGCCAAACATCGGCTGGTACAAAGTCTAAGTTTTCGCTAATGATTACTTTAGTAGTTCCCGTATTTACAAACTGATTTAAAGCCAATAAATCTTGGTTGGCAAGCACTACACAGCCTTCGCTGTCACGTGGAGGTCGACTTACATAAGATTCGGGCATGCCATGTAACCAGATGCCGTATCCTGTTTTGCCTAAACGTCTATCCCAGCGGTTCGGATAATCAATCGGTAGCGCGATTGGACCGTAAAAATCAGTGAGGCGTTCTTTGGGCAATAGTTCCGTGATGGTGTAAACACCAATTGGAGTCCGTTTGTCGCCTTCGTGTGTTTTAACAGCACCTCGCTTACCTTGAGAGATGTAAAAATCAGTGACAAGGCGAGGATGTGGGAAACTGTTTTCGTACAAAAATAATCGAGAGCGCGAGGTGTCGACTAAAATAATATAAGTTTCATCATCATCTAAAATAACTAGTTCACTGGGTAGAAGGTTGCTTTCAGGGCGGTCTTTGACCGCTTTAAAGCGAGCAATTGCCTCTTCACGAAGTTCAACTAAATGGTTGTTTTTGTAGAGAGGTACTTTTGGAATGTCCCCGATTTGTTGAATACGACGACCAGATTTGAGCGATAAAATATCACCACGCAATAAGTGTGCTAACTCAAAGTTAGGGAATTTTTTAATTAATTGATCTGCTTCTTCAAGTGCTTTATTTAAATTTTGTTTTGAAATAGCGGTGTAAATCGCTTCGATTGAGCTGTCGATCACCGGACGGTAACCTGTAAACCCATTCCCAAAATTCACCGAGGATTTTACTTTGTCTTGAAGTTGTTGGGGTGATAGCGATGCAAGTTGTATGAGTTCTTGCTGAGTCTCAGTACGGTTTGGGTTTGTTTGAAAAGAGGCGGCTATTACCTTAAGCGAGGTAGTTTGCTCGTTTTGGTATTCATTTAAAAATTTCTTAGTAATCAGATCTGATTTATTCGAAAAGCTTTTCAGGTAATCCTGGATGCTTGCATGAGTATGGAATGAGGGATTTTCTAAATTAGACCAGAATAAAAACGGAGTTGATGTGCCAATCCCAAATGCGAGCAAGGGCATGGTAAGTTGCTTGGCAAGATTTAGCTTACTAGGCTTATTTGCATTTAACTTAGTATTTTCTTGTTTGTTGTTCATCCTTCAACTCTCTCGTTAATAATTCGCCATCGATTACCTTCTAATTTTAAGGTAAGTATTTTGGTAGAAACATCAGTATGCCTAATAGAATAATAGTTTTGCTGGAATCTGACTACGGCTTGATCACCCGTTAAGGTTATTAATGGGTTAACAACTTCGACTCGAATGTCGTCTTTGCCTAAAATTCGCCTTTCTCGTTGTTTTTCCCAGTTTGCTCGGCTCATTCCGAAGGGCGGTGCAAAATCTTTACTGTAAGCGCTAATGTAGCGATTCATGTCTTGTTTTGACCAAGCATCAGCCCAATCTTGAACCGCAGCAAGAACTGCTTGATCTGCGCCAATTGTTTGATTGGTTCGAGCTACTGAAGTGGAAGGTTGACGTGGGGCTGTTGTTACGACAGGTGCTGTGCTCCCAGATGTAATCGAAGGGAGTGTGATTGTGTTCTCAGA
>DIYC01000079.1:0-165 GCA_002428895.1 Burkholderiales bacterium UBA6064
AGTTTTCAAAAACCCAAAATAAGTCGCAATTTAAATGTTTTAAAACCCCATGATGCGCCTTTTCAAGCGCAGGGGGGGCTGCAATTGCTAAAAGGCAACTTGGGGCGTTGTATTGTAAAAGTATCAGCCGTAGCGCTTGAACATCAAACAATTCAAGCGCCTTGT
>DIYC01000079.1:347-3667 GCA_002428895.1 Burkholderiales bacterium UBA6064
ACGCTTACGGATCAAGCGGATGTGATTCAAGCCTTTGAAGACGGTGAACTGTATTCTGATTTGGTGGTTGTGCTGATTTATCAAGGTCCTAAGGCCAATGGGATGCCCGAACTCCACAAACTCACCCCTGTACTTGCTCATCTGCAAGACCAAGGTCACCGTGTAGCTTTACTAACGGATGGTCGCATGAGTGGCGCCAGCGGAAAAGTGTTATCGGCTATTCATGTGACACCCGAAGCCTTGTGTGATGGAGCCATTGCACGTCTACAAAACGGTGATGTCATCACGATTGATGCTGTCAATGGTGTAATCATGACCCATGCCGATTTAAAAAAGAGAACCGTCACTTACCCTTACTCTGCACCGAAAAATAGTTTTGGTCGTGGTTATTTTTTAAATTGGCGACTTCTTGTTAGCCAAGCAGAGCAAGGGGCTTGCACGCTTTTTGAAGAGCCTTTGCAATGATGAACACAGCGCACCCAACACCACCTCAACTGAAAGCGCCTATTTTACCAGTTGTGGTGGTGAACTCCGTCACTCATGCACTCAGAATTGCCGAAGGGCTAATTGAAGGAGGAATTGAGCAAATTGCAATCACCTTGCGCACCCCCTGTGCACTGGATGCAATCGCAGCAGTCAAACAACATTTTCCTGAATTGCTGCTGTCGGCCGGCACCGTATTAACGCCTAAGCAGTTTGATCAAGCGCATGCAGCCGGTGCATCTTTTTGTATTTCACCAGGTTTAACCAACACCTTAGCGGAGTATGCCTTACACCAACAACTCATGTGGATACCTGGTTTTGCAACTGCCTCGGAAATGTTATTGGCCATTGAAATGAATTTCACCACACTCAAGTTTTTTCCAGCAATGACTAACGGAGGACCTGCTGCTTTGGCTGCATTGGCCTCAACCGTTACCAACGTGCAGTTTATTCCAACGGGTGGCATTGAGCTGAACGATTTAGCACATTGGAAAAAAATTCCATCCGTGATTGCCTGCGGGGGCACCTGGCTTAGCAAAAATTTAGATGATAATTCAGCGCTTACAAAACAAATAGCAATCCGCGCCAAAACTACGCTTGATGCGTGGAGCCAAGCATGATTATTCAAGTTGGTCCACTCACTGCACACTTGGGTAGACAAAAGCATTTTATGTCGAATTTTGGAAACTTACCCAGTGCCTATAGCCAACAAATTTCACATGTGTATGAACGCGTTTTTAGCGCAGACGCAATCAACCGTTCTGAAAACCGCGCCGCATTGCATTGGGTTGATCGCGCTTTAAGCCAACCTAATGGCGAGTTGGGCATTCGCAACCCTGCTATTACTCAAAAAATGTTGGCTCAGTGTGACGCATTTCGGGCCGAGTATGCTCACTTAAAACAATTTGCCGAGCACATTCGACACGGGCACAAAAAAAACCCAGAGGGCAACCCTTACGAGTCAATTGTTCACCTAGGTATTGGCGGCTCTGACTTTGGCCCACGCTTGTTATACGATGTATTTTCTCAAGAAAGAAAAAAGACGTCTGACGATACACCTACATGGACGCTACGTTTTGTTGCCAACATTGACTTTCATGAAGTGCAAAAAAATCTAAAGGGACTAAACCCTAAAACCACTTTGGTGATTGTAACAAGTAAATCATTTACTACGCGCGAAACGTTATTAAATGCACATTATGTCATTGAATGGCTTAATCAAGCTGGATCAGAGTTTAGCCAAGAGGCAGTCATTGCTGTCACCAGTAGCCCTGACAAAGCACTCAATTTTGGAGTCAAAGCTTCACAAATTTTACCCATGTCGGTGCATGTGGGTGGACGTTTTAGTGTGTGGGGAGCAGTTTCGTTGTGTATTCGAATTGCGTTTGGCAACGCTCACTTTGAAGAATTTCTGCAAGGTGGATTTGCCATGGATCAACACGTGTTAAACAACGATGTTAATTCAAACTTGGCTGCGCTCATGGCCATCTGTGATTATCTGAATTTAAAACATGACATTGGCTTATTAATGCTAAGCCCTTATGACAGTCGGCTGACTCTGCTGTTACCCTATGTACAACAGTTATGGATGGAATCGCTGGGTAAAGGCGTAACACAAACCAATGAATTACTCAGCAAACCCGCATGCCCAGTGATCTGGGGGGGAGTAGGCACGAACAGTCAGCACACTTTTTTTCAAATGCTGCATCAAGCACCATTGCCTTGCGCTGTTGAACTGGTGGGAGTAACCCAACCGGCGCACAATCAAACAGAGAATCATATTGTGTTGTTGTCTAACTTTTTAGCTCAGGCTCAAGCCTTTTCTGAAGGCCGCCCCAACACTGTTCAAACATCACACATCGAACTAGCCAAGCATTTAATTTGCCCCGGCGGGCGCCCTACCACCTCAATGATTATTCAACAGTTAAATGCTGAAAGTCTTGGCTATTTGTTAGCATTTTGGGAGCACCGTACACTAGCCTTAGCAGCACTTGAACACATTAATCCATTTGACCAATGGGGCGTTGAAATCGGTAAAAAAATTGCCCATGAAGTTGAAGGTTTGTTACTGAATGCCGACACAACAAGTAACGATCCGATCACCAGAGAATTAATTCAATTGCTGAGAACTTCACTCTGCACATGAAACCCTGAAGCCATGCCAATTGCAAGCCACACACTGATTTCTAAATGGGAACCTCTGCCCGCCCCCGCCTGCAAACTTGCAGAAAGCCCTAGGTTTTGCGATTCGCAATGGTTCTGGGTTGACATTGATGGGCAGCAACTCTTTCGTTGTACGACCGCCGATCTTCATGCTGTCACCGAAAAGATGATCGAGTCAATTCAATTACCCGATCAAATCGGTTGTGTATTGCCAGGCGAAGACAAAAATCAATTCACTTTGTTTGGGAGACAAGGCGTTTATCAACTCACTTGGACTGTAAACCAAACTCTCATCAAGGCCATACACCTAAGTCCTTTTGATACAACCACGCATCGGTTTAACGATGGCCGAGCCGACCTAAAAGGGCGAGCTTGGATTTCTACCTTATCAGATGTACGCCAACCCAATGCTGCGTTGTATCTGATTGATCGCAGTCAAATCAGAAAACAGTATGAACCTTTAATTGTGGGCAATGGTTTGGCATTCTCACCGAATTATCAATTCATGTACTTAGCCGACACTCGGCAAAAAAAAATTTGGCGTTTCGAGTTGAATCTTGAACTGGGCACCCTAAGCCACCAAGAATTATTTGCCGATTACTGCCATGAGCACACAGCACGGCCAGATGGTGCCACCGTAACAGCGAATGGAGATTATTTAGTAGCCATTTAAC
>DIYC01000079.1:3796-4233 GCA_002428895.1 Burkholderiales bacterium UBA6064
GGATTATTTAGTAGCCATTTACGAAGGATATCGCCTGGACCGTTACAACCCCAACGGCCAGCTCATCGAACAATTTGATGTACCACTGGCCAGGCCAACCATGCCTTGTTTAGGTGGACCAAACGGGCATCAACTGTTAATCACTGCAGCCGCACCTTCAGGTAAATTTCAAAACCACAAGGGGTTTGAACACTGTAGCCTGATTTTTGCCGAAACCACTTTAACCGCACTGACAGAAAATTGCTTTACTTCGGTGTAATGCACAATCACTGCCCCTGCGCACTGTCGGTGAGCAAGTTATCCGCAAAAAATAACGAGAAACAATTCAATATTTAACCCATTTATACGATTGGCTAACTACCAAAAGGTAGATACAATCAACATACTATCGCTTTTTAGGATTTGAAATTTCTATGCTGAATCAACTCTTAAGTAAT
>DIYC01000156.1:0-2080 GCA_002428895.1 Burkholderiales bacterium UBA6064
GGGTGCAAACGTTTACTGCCGCAACTCGACCTTTTGGTGAAAGTCGTCCTGGTTGGAAATTGCTGCGGGTACTCGGAACTTTGCTCGGTTTTGAAGAGTTTGAACAGTTTAATCAGTCTACCGATGTATTGGAAGCTTACCTGCCTAAAAATATTTCTGCGATGTTTTCAAATTCCCTGCAAACGGATCTTCAGCCTTCCAATCAAAGGGATGCTGTTCAACAGGATGCGATATTAAACTCAGCGGCACTTGATCAATCAACGGCTACTCTAGAGTTAATTGGATATTTGCCGATTTATCATGTCGATTCAATCGTTCGCCGTGCAACTGCATTACAGCGAACCAAAGCAGCCAATATGCCTTTGATTCAGGTGAGTGCAAACACTTTGAATACGCTCGGAGCAGTTGAAGGCCAAAAAATTCGACTTAAAGATTGTATGGGTGGTCACTTAGAAGCCAAAGTGTCTGTGAATCGTCATTTGCCAGACCAAGCTGTTGTGGTGCCTGTGGGAAATGACAAAATTATGGCATTGAATACTTTTTCTGGGGCGGTCACAGTTCAGGTTCTTGATGCTGTGTCACAGGGAGAGGCTTAAATGGGATCACCAATTGACGCATTGTATCTAATGGGCGAACACTATTTGGCTGGTTTTTGGCTTCCTGTTTGGACACTCATTAAAATTATTTGCATCACTTTGCCTTTACTGGGATGTGTGGCTTACCTCACTTATTGGGAACGTAAAATGATTGGTTGGATGCATATCCGAAAAGGGCCTTGTTATGTGGGTGCTTGGGGTTTGCTGCAACCGATTGCCGATGCAGTGAAAATGATTTTCAAAGAAATTATTGTGCCCACCAATGCCAATAAAGCTTTGTTTATTATCGCCCCGATGATGACGATTATGCCTGCATTGGCAGCCTGGGCAGTAATTCCTTTTGGCCCAGAAACAGTGTTGGCCAATGTGAATGCAGGGTTGTTGTATTTGATGGCCATTACTTCTCTCGAAGTGTATGGTGTGATTGTTGCAGGTTGGGCCTCCAATTCAAAATATGCATTTTTAGCCGCGATGCGTGCCTCAGCGCAAATGGTTTCCTATGAACTTGCTATTGGTTTTGTGCTGGTCACTGTGTTGTTGGTCAGTGGTAGTTTAAACATGATCGAAATTGTGAATACCCAGTTAACGGGTATCTTTGCAGACATGGGTTTAAATTTTTTATCATGGAATTGGTTACCTTTATTGCCACTCACAGTGATTTACATGATCTCTGCCGTTGCTGAAACCAATCGTCATCCATTCGATGTGGTCGAAGGCGAATCTGAAATTGTTGCAGGGCATATGGTCGAATACTCGGGTATGAGTTTTGCTGTTTTCTTTTTGGCTGAGTACGCCAACATGATTTTGCTATCGTGTTTGGCTGCAATTTTATTTTTCGGCGGTTGGGCTGCACCTTTTTCTTTTTTAGATTGGATTCCTGGCTGGATTTGGCTTGGTCTCAAAACGTTTCTTTTAGTTTCCATGTTTATTTGGTTCAGAGCTTCTTTTCCTCGCTATCGCTATGATCAAATTATGCGTTTAGGCTGGAAAGTATTTATTCCTCTGACTTTGGTATGGTTTATTGTGGTGGCTATCTGGATGCGCACCCCACTTAACATTTGGCCTTAAGGATTCGATTCAAGCATGATTCAGTTCGTTAAAGATTTTATTCATAGTTTGTTGTTGCGAGAAATGTTGAAAGGCATGGCACTGACGATGAAGTATATGTTTCGCCCAAAAATTACGGTGATGTATCCCATGGAAAAAACACCCATGTCGCCTAGGTTTAGGGGGTTACACGCTTTACGTCGTTATCCAAATGGTGAAGAAAGATGTATTGCCTGTAAACTTTGCGAAGCAGTCTGTCCGGCTTTGGCGATTACAATAGAGTCTGAACAGCGAGAAGATGGTTCTCGCAGAACAACGCGTTATGACATAGATCTCACAAAATGTATTTTTTGTGGTTTTTGTGAAGAAAGTTGTCCCGTTGATTCAATTGTTGAAACGCACATTCATGAGTATTTAGGTGAAAAACGTGGCGATCT
>DIYC01000156.1:2310-3727 GCA_002428895.1 Burkholderiales bacterium UBA6064
AATGCTGTTGGCTGTAGGTGATCGTTATGAATCTGAAATTGCAGCAAATCGTGAAGCCGATGCGTTGTACCGATAATTACTATTAAATTAATAAGACTTATTCCATGGATGCGTTAACTGGTTTTTTTTACGTTTTTTCAGCCATTTTAATTTTTGCAGCATTACGCGTTATTACAGCGCGTAACCCAGTGCATTCGGCACTTTTTTTGGTATTGGCGTTTTTCTCTGCCGCAGCTTTGTGGATGCTACTTGAAGCTGAATTTTTGGCCATTACCTTAGTCTTGGTATATGTAGGCGCTGTGATGGTGTTGTTTTTGTTTGTCGTGATGATGACTGACTTGAACCTTGAAAAAATTCGATTTGGTTTTTGGAGAAATTTTCCTGTGGCACTCATTGTGGGTGTGTTGTCAGCTTTTCAAATGTCGGTCATTCTCACACGTGGATTTTGGCACCCTGCCTATGCATCGTCACCCGAGCAAGTGGCTAACAATACAGAGTCATTGGGTTTGTTACTTTATACAGAGTATTTATACCCCTTTGAAGTGGCTGCCTTAATTTTACTGGTTGCAATGGTTGCAGCCATTGCATTAACCTTGCGACAACGAAAAGACACCAAGTCGCAAAACCCGAGTGATCAAGTTCGCGTTAAAGCTTCAGATCGATTAAAAGTTATTTCGATGAAAGCGGATGTCGATCATAAACAAACTCACACCGCCTCAAACTCATAAGAAAAACTAGGAAGATAATTCATGATATCCCTTACGCATTATCTAGTTTTAGGTGCAATACTCTTTTCTATCAGTGTGATTGGCATATTCCTAAACAGAAAAAATTTGCTGGTTTTGTTAATGGCCATCGAACTCATGTTGTTGTCAGTCAATTTTAATTTTGTGGCTTTTTCTCACTACCTGGGCGATTTGTCTGGGCAATTGTTTGTCTTTTTTATCTTGACTGTAGCCGCTGCTGAATCTGCAATTGGCCTTGCTATTTTAGTGGTTTTATTTCGTAATTTAAACTCGATCAATGTTGAAAACCTTGATCGCTTAAAGGGGTAAATGATGAACCCACTGTATGTCATTGTTCCTTTTGCGCCGCTCATTGGTTCAATCGTAGCTGGTTTTTTTGGAAAGCAACTGGGTAAAACTGGCACCCATAGTGTGACTATTTTAGGCGTTTTTATTTCTTTAGTGGCCTCAATTTTAGTTTTTATCGATGTCTTGGGCGGTACGACTTTTGACGGTAGTCTTTATGTTTGGTCAGTCATTGGTACCACGATTTTTGAAGTTGGTTTTTTAATCGATACCTTAACCGTAACCATGATGTTGGTGGTGACCTCAGTATCGCTGATGGTGCACATTTACACCATTGGGTATATGAAAGATGATCCGGGTTATCAGCGCTTCTTTTGCTACATTTC
>DIYC01000156.1:3935-4741 GCA_002428895.1 Burkholderiales bacterium UBA6064
TCACATTTTCCATGATGATGTTGGTCATGTCGAATAACTTCTTGCAATTGTTTTTTGGTTGGGAGGCAGTGGGCTTGGTATCTTATTTGCTGATTGGTTTTTATTATCAAAAACCCTCAGCAATTCATGCCAACATGAAAGCTTTTTTAGTGAATCGAGTAGGTGATTTTGGCTTTATTCTGGGCATTGGTTTAATACTCGCTTACGGTGGCAGTTTAAATTATTCGGAAGTGTTTGCTGAAGCAGAACAAATGGCTTTATTAACACTGCCTGGGTTTGATTGGCCATTGCTGGCGGTCGCTTGTATTTGTCTATTTATTGGAGCAATGGGGAAGTCTGCGCAATTTCCTTTGCATGTCTGGCTGCCTGATTCTATGGAAGGCCCAACGCCAATATCGGCTCTAATCCACGCTGCAACCATGGTCACCGCAGGTATCTTTTTAGTCACGAGAATGTCACCTTTATTCGAGTTATCTGATATTGCGCTGAATTTTATTTTAGTGATTGGTTCTATCACTGCCCTGTTTATGGGTTTTTTAGGATTGGTTCAAACTGACATTAAGCGGGTGGTTGCCTATTCCACATTGTCTCAACTTGGTTACATGACCATCGCTTTAGGCGTATCGGCTTATCCGGTTGCTATTTTTCATTTAATGACGCACGCATTTTTTAAAGCACTGTTATTTTTAGGGGCAGGGTCAGTGATTATGGGAATGCATCATAATCAAGACATGCGTTACATGGGTGGGCTGTGGAAAAGAATGCCGGTGACTTGGATTACTTCATTAATTGGTTGCTTGGCCTTA
>DIYC01000156.1:4954-8843 GCA_002428895.1 Burkholderiales bacterium UBA6064
GCTTTCTCAGGTTTTTATTCAAAAGATAGTATTATTATCGCTGTTCAAAGTAGTGAACTGGCAGCATCTGGGTTTGCCCAGTTTGTGGTGTATGCGGGTGTTTTTGTGACGGCGTTGTACACCTTCAGAATGTACTTTCTGGTATTTCATGGCGCAGAGCGTTTTCATGAATTGCAACATGATGAGCATGAGGCTGATCACGCTCATCATGGCCCAATTGTGCCGCATGAGTCCCCTTGGGTGGTCACTGTGCCGCTGGTTCTTTTGGCCATTCCCTCGGTAATTATTGGTTTTATTGCAATCGAACCGATGTTGTTTGGTCAGTTTTTTCAGGGTGTGATAACGGTGAATCCTTCCCATGCTGGCATGACAGGTTTGTCTGAATTTTTCTCAGGAACGGTTGCCATGGCGTTACATGGTTTTTTGGCCTTGCCTTTTTGGCTTGATGTATTGGGTGTTGCCTGTGCAGCGGTGTGTTATTTATACCGACCTAATATTCCTGCATGGTTTCAAAGCCGAGTTAAGCCTGTGTTTTATTTGCTCGACAATAAATACTACTTAGATCGTTTCAATGAAATTGTATTCGCGGGGGGGGCAAAGTTAATCGGTCGCTTTTTTTGGAGTGTCTGCGATAAAGTCTTGATTGATGGCTTGTTTGTGAACGGTAGTGCGCGTTTGGTTGGTATGATTGCTGGCTTTGTTCGGTTTGCACAAAGTGGTTTTATTTATCACTATGCGTTTGCCATGATCGTGGGTGTCTTAGCCATGATGATAGTTTTTGTTACGTTGAAATATTGAGAGTTGTCCCCACGACCTAAAATGATGGAATAAATGAATGTATAACGAAATTCCTTTCTTGAGTTTGGCTATTTGGCTACCGGTATTTTTTGGTTTGCTGGTCTTGGTGATTGGTTCAGAATCAAATGCACAATTAACCCGATGGGTGTCGTTGTTAGGTGCCGTTATTAGCTTTTGCGTGACGTTACCCTTGTATTTTTGTTTCGATTCTTCAACTGCAAATTTGCAGTTTGTGGAGTATTTGCCTTGGATTACCGCATTGAATGCCGCCTATCATTTAGGTGTAGATGGCCTGTCGGTCTGGTTTGTCATTCTAACCGCATTAATCACTATTTTTGTGGTGGTGGCTGCCTGGGAAGTGATTGAGCACAAAGTATCGCAATACATGGCTGCGTTTTTAATTTTGTCTGGCCTGATGATTGGTGTGTTTGCTGCGGCAGATGGCTTGTTGTTTTACATTTTCTTCGAGGCAACGCTAATCCCGATGTACATTATTGTGGGCATTTGGGGGGGCGCTAATCGTATTTACGCGGCATTTAAATTTTTTCTTTATACCTTGATGGGTTCGCTGTTAACCCTGGTTGCAATTATTTATTTACAAATTCAGTCGGGAACTTTTAATATTCAAGCCTGGCATCAATTGCCTCTCAGTTTAAATGAACAGCTATTCATTTTTATTGCCTTTTTATTTGCATTTGCCGTCAAAGTACCCATGTGGCCTGTTCATACTTGGTTACCCGATGCACACGTTGAAGCCCCTACGGGTGGTTCGGTGGTGTTGGCTGCAATTATGTTGAAGTTGGGTGGTTACGGTTTTGTTCGTTTTTCTTTACCGATTGCGCCCGACGCAAGTGCACAATTGTCCGCATTCATGATTACGTTGTCTCTGATTGCAGTGGTCTATATCGGAGCGGTTGCTTTGGTGCAAAAAGACATGAAAAAATTGGTGGCTTATTCATCTATTGCGCACATGGGGTTTGTCACCCTAGGCTTTTTTATATTCTCTGATTTGGCTTTGCAAGGCGCAATGGTTCAAATGATTTCACATGGCTTTATTTCTGCCGCTATGTTTTTATGCATCGGCGTGCTGTATGACCGAGTTCATAGCCGAGAAATTTCAGCCTATGGGGGCGTTGTGAATACCATGCCTAAATTTGCGGCCTTCTTTTTATTGTTTGCGATGGCCAATGCCGGTTTGCCAGCAACCAGTGGGTTTGTTGGTGAGTTTATGGTTATTTTAGCAGCGGTTGAATTTAATTTTTGGATTGCCTTATTGGCTGCGACAACGCTCATTTTTGGTGCAGCCTATTCATTGTGGATGTACAAGCGCGTCGTGTTTGGGCCGGTAGCCAATGATCAGGTGAAGCAGTTGTTAGACATTAATCGAAGAGAATTTTTCTTATTAGCAGCATTGGCTGTGTGTGTGTTGGCAATGGGTTTGTTTCCAAAACCATTCACCGATGTGATGCAGGTGTCTGTTGAAGCGTTAATTCAACATATTGGCCAAACAAAAATTAATTAAGGTTTGAAACCAGTGGACTCTATGAACTTTTTACTTGTAATCCCAGAAATAGTGTTGGTCGTTTTTGCTTGTTTCTTTTTGATTATCGATAGCCTTACAAAAGGTAAATACATTGGTAAATTACATTATGTAACAGTCCTGTTAATGATTGCGGTAGGCATTTATTGCCTTGCTCCAGTGGACAATCTCTCAGAAAGTTACACGTTTTCAAACATGTTGATTCATGATGCATTGTCTCAGTCACTCAAAGGTTTTTCTGCCCTCGCAGTTGCATTCACTTTGATTTTAGGTGCCAACTATGCACGTGAAGTCGGAATTTTTAAAGGTGAACTGCATGTGCTTGCTCTATTTACTTTGGTAGGGCAAATGGTGATTATGTCGGCTAATTCCTTACTGATGATTTACTTAGGGGTAGAGTTGCTGTCGTTGGCTCTTTATGCTGCCGTAGCCATGCGAAGAGATCATGTTGCTGCCACTGAAGCTGCAATGAAATATTTTGTTCTAGGCGCGTTGGCAACGGGTTTCATGTTGTACGGCATGTCGATGATTTATGGCGCTTCAGGTACTTTGTTGCTCCCTGATGTCGCTGATGCCACATTAGCCACAGACTCGAATAATCTGATTTTCGTCTTCGGTTTGGTGTTCTTAGTCTCTGGTCTTGCTTTTAAGTTAGGCGTTGTTCCTTTTCACATGTGGGTACCCGATGTGTATGAAGGTTCGCCTTCAATTGTTACTTTATTAATCAGTGGTGCGCCTAAGTTGGCAGCTTTTGCAATGACTATGCGTTTATTGGTCGATGGTTTGTTGCCTTTCGCTTTTGATTGGCAGCAAATGTTGATGGTGTTGGCTGTGCTGTCATTAGCGATCGGCAACTTGGCAGCGATTGCACAAACCAATTTAAAACGGATGTTGGCGTTTTCAACCATTGCACAAATGGGGTTTATGTTGCTGGGTGTCCTTTCGGGGGTGGTTGATGGTGATAGTCAATTTGCTGTGGATGCCTACAGCGCTTCAATGTTTTACACCATTACTTATGTCTTAACGACCTTAGGTACGTTTGGTGTTATTTTGGTGATGTCTAGTCGTACACATGAAATTGTGAGCATTGCAGACTTAAAAGGTTTAAACGAAAGGTCACCTTGGTTGGCCTGTGTGATGCTGCTGTTTATGTTTTCCTTAGCAGGTATTCCACCGATGATTGGTTTTATTGCAAAACTTGCCGTGTTAAAAGCAGTTGTGAGTGCAGGCTACACCTGGTTGGCTGTTTATGCCGTAATGATGAGTTTAGTGGCAGCGTTTTATTACATTCGAATTGTTAAAACAATGTATTTTGAACCCTCTACCCATTTGTCAGAACGCATTGCAAACCTTCCTATTGATTCTAAATGGGTTCTAGGTGCTAATGGGGCACTGGTTCTTATTTTGGGTATAGTGCCAGGTCCCTTGGTTGCTTTGTGTTCATTGATCATTTTGCAGTCACTTTAAATTTTCTTAAAAGAATTCAGTCATTTCGAGTCGTTTGTCTTTATCGTTGTGCTGCATTTTTATAAACCTGATTAGCACCTTACC
>DIYC01000151.1 GCA_002428895.1 Burkholderiales bacterium UBA6064
CATTCAGGTATGTTCCAAACCCTGGTTATTCCGGTGACGACTCCTTCACCTACATGGCATTTGACGGGCAGGTGACCTCGTCTTTGACTGAGCGATTGTTTGGTGTCTGCATCGTGCAAATCGATGCAGACACTTGGCACAACGATGTACGCTTTTTTGAAGTTAAGCGCAACAATAAACCGATTGCATCTTTTTTTCTCGATCCTTATGCCCGAGAACACAAACGATCAGGCGCTTGGATGGACGACGCACGCGGACGTAAGCGTTTAAGTCATGATATTCAAACCCCAGTAGCCTATTTAACCTGCAACTATACCAAACCAGCCAAAGGTAAACCAGCTCAGCTGTCACACGATGACGTACAAACACTTTTCCATGAATTTGGTCACGGTATTCATCATATGCTGACCGAAGTCGACGAGCTTGATGTAGCAGGTATTAATGGGGTTGAATGGGATGCTGTTGAGCTGCCATCACAATTTATGGAAAATTTTGCTTGGGAATGGTCAGTTGTTGAATCGCTCACCGAACATGAAACAACTCAACAAACCATGCCCAAAGCTTTATTTGACAAAATGGTTGCAGCCAAAAATTTTCACAGTGGGCTTATGACTTTGCGCCAGGTTGAATTTGCTTTATTTGACATGCTGCTGCACAGTCAATTTGATCCAAATGGTGAACAAACTATTTTGCAACTGCTCGACCAAGTGCGTCAAGAAGTTGCCGTTTTTATACCGCCAAGCTATAACCGATTTCCACATTCTTTTGGTCACATTTTTTCAGGGGGTTATGCAGCAGGTTATTATAGTTATAAATGGGCTGAGGTATTGTCTGCCGACGCCTTCGCATATTTTGAAGAAACAGGTATTGACAATCAAGACAGTGGGAAAAAATTTCTTAAAGAAATTCTTGCTGTAGGTGGCAGTCGACCTGCAGCAGAATCATTTAAAGCATTTCGCGGTAGACCGCCTGAAATCAATGCGTTGCTTAGACACACGGGCATGATTGAAATTGAAAAGACTGTTTCATGAGAACGCTACAAATCGCAAGCTGGAACGTAAACTCACTCAAAGTACGATTACCGCACGTACTGGAGTGGCTTCAAGCCACTCCAGTAGACCTACTTGGTTTACAAGAACTGAAACTAAGCAACGAAGACTTTCCGTTGCAGGCCTTTGAGACGATTAATTATAGTGCTATTTTTTCGGGTCAAAAAACCTACAATGGGGTTGCAATTGTTTACAATAAAAACAGCATGCCTCCCCCTTCTGATATCCTCATTAACTTGCCTAGTTATGCCGATGTTCAGCAACGAGTGATTGGAGCAACTTTTAACGACATTCGCTTCATTAACGCGTATTGTGTGAATGGTTCTGAAATAGGCTCTGACAAATTTAATTACAAAATGGCCTGGTTTAATGCGCTCACGCAAGACTGCAAAAGCTGGCTTGCCCAATGGCCAAAATTAGCTTTGGTTGGCGACTTTAATATTGCACCGACTGATACCGATGTGCACGACCCAGTTACCTGGAAAGATCAAATACTTTGTTCAAACCAGGAAAGGGAACTTTTTCAAGGTTTACTGAATTTGGGCTTACACGACAGTTTTCGATTATTTAATCAACCAGAAAAATTATATTCTTGGTGGGATTATCGTCAATTAGCCTTCCAAAAAAACAAAGGCTTGCGAATAGACCATATCTTACTCAGTAAACCACTCGCTAGCTGTTGCACACGCAGTTATATCGACAAAGCACCTAGAAAATGGCCCAAACCCTCTGACCATGCTCCCGTTATAACCAACCTAACACTTTAATTGCTTAAACTAATCGAAATTGACCCCTTATTCATTCCGTTTGTCTTTCGACATGCAATGCCAAAATACACTTGGTGCCACCGTGTTACATACAAATGAGTTTATTCAATCAATCGATTGCTAAGCAACTTGCTATCCAGTGCAGTGCAATCGTGTTTTTCATGGGTTTTGTAGTCGGTTTATGCAATTGTTATGTTGCAGACTTATTCTCACCTAGAGCAATAGGACTGAATTTAGCTTTACTGTTAATCACGACACTCCTCGCTTTTGTGCTCACTTATAGTCTTGGTAAACGCACCACACAAGCAACCCGACAGCTCACCAAAATGGTTTTACAACTAGGTAATGGTCTATTAATGTCTAGAATTCCCAATACCATAACCAGTGACCAACAACAAACTAAAAACGAAATTGCACTATTGGCTCGCAGTTTAAACCGCATGGCCGATGGCATTGAACGATTAATTTCACCACTATGCCAACAATCCAATCGATTAGAAGAAAAAACCCATGCATGGGTTCAGAGTTGCACCACGTTCAGTCAAGACAGCGAACAAGTATGCAATTATGCCGAAGTGCTTAGCCAAAAAATAAACAAAATAAACAATTTAAACAATAATTTAAATCAAGAAACGAACATTCTACTTTCACAAACAAATAAAACCAGACAACTAGTTGAAACTGGGCAGTATAGCATTGCCAGCACAACTGCTCAAATGCATGAAATTTCCAAAATCATACACACTAATTTTAAAGTAATTCAAGAACTTGGGACACAATCTGAAGCTATTTCTAATATTGCAGTCATGATTCAAAAAATTGCCGAACAAACCAATTTATTGGCTTTAAATGCAGCAATTGAAGCGGCTCGTGCCGGCGAGCAAGGTAGAGGGTTTGCAGTTGTTGCAGATGAAGTAAGAAAGCTTGCTGACCGAACACGAAGTGCTACAACTCAGATACAAGGCACCATTAAACTCATCGAACTTTCGGCCAGTACAGCACACAACAACATGCTTGCAAGCATTGACAGTGTACAACACGGCATTACCCTTGTTCATCAAGCAGACCATGCATTCACCGCGCTTGAAAGCGAATCTGAACAAATTGCACACATGCTGAATACGTTACTAAATACACTCACCGAACAAGAAAATACTTCGCAATACTGTCAACAAAAAACAAATGACTTAGTGGAGTCTTTTAAACAATCCACACAATTAAGCCAACATTTCCAACAACATACCAAAAAAATAACCCAATTAGTGGACAATTTAAATCACCAACTCAGTCATTTTAAAATGATCTCAAAGAAATCGCTCATTAGCGGAGAAAAAATAAATCAAAATGCTTGAACTGAGATTCAAAACCTGAATTCATAGAATTGGCAATCTGACTGACATGCTGAAAAAATTTGAGATCTTCTGTAGAGTACTGTCATCTAACAATCAAAGCTCGTTGGAAACAAAGTTAAATACTGTGAAATATTTTTTCTATTTGAATAAATAGCCCTACTCTAAATTAAGATCGGTAATTTTTCGCGCGATGGTGTTTCTGCCAATTCCCAGTCGTTCGGCAGCTTCTTTTCTTCTTCCTTTTGTTGCTTCTAACGCTGCTTCAATCACAATCGCTTCAAATTGATCAGTTAAAATTCGCATGACATCAGACTCTTCTAAATCAAGTAATCGACGGGCTTGCTGACGTAATAACAAAGTCCATTGTCCAGTTGAAGGTGAAATAACGTCCATAGACTCTAACAAAGAACTTTTAAATTCTTGTTGATATAAATCATATCCACGGCTATCGGGTTGAAGCAATTCAACTGTCGAGTTCAATGAATTTTGACGAATATAAAGACGAATTTCTTCTGGTAAATCTTTAGGCTCAATCACCGCACTAGTGGTTGCAACAGTAAGATGTCGACAAATAGTTTCAAGTTGCCGGACATTGCCCGTAAACACATACTGACTGAGCATGCTAATAGCAGGCGCGGAGACTGTTTTAGCTGGCAAATTAAGTTCTTTAGCGAACTGTTTCAAAAAATAGTCCACTAACAAGGGTAAATCTTCGAGACGTTGTTGCAAGCAAGGAATATAAACTTCTATTGAATTTAATCGATGATACAAATGCTCACTGAACTGACCCTGAGATACCAGTTGATGTAAATTAGATCGACTCGAAGCAATAATTCTCACACTGTTATCGGTACAGGCATTTAATAATTTAGTTTGAACCTCAAGAGGCATATGACTCACATTATTCAGAAATAACGTTCCGTTCTTAGCTCTGTAAAGCGCACCGGACTTAGGATCAAACAATACCCCATTAAGCTGATCAGCAGGCACTGAATTAACCTGAACCTCAATAAAAGGCTGATTTGCTTTTGGGCTATGGGCATGCAAAACTTTTGCAAAAAGACGCTTGCCGACTCCAGCATCACCCGTAATTAAAACAGATACAGTCGATTTTGAAAGTCGCCCAATCATACAAATTACGTCATGCATTACAACAGTTTGCCCAATAATTCCTTGCTGAAAACCTTCAACAGATTTTACGGGGACAAATTCTTCAGGTAAAACCTGATTGGCGGCACGAATAATTAATTCAGTGGCATATTGAAGTTCAAAGGGTTTAGGTAAGTAATCAAATGCCCCACCTTGATAAGCGGACACCGCAGTGTCTAAATCAGAAAAAGCAGTCATCACAATCACAGGTAAATTGGGATACTGTTGCTTCACTTTATGTAATAGTTTTAAACCATTTTCTCCAGGCATTCGAATGTCGGTGATCAAAACATGGGGTCTTTCTGAAGAAAGACGATCAAGAACAGTTTGAGCCTCCGAAAAAACCTCACAATTCATGTGAGCACGCCCTAACGCTTTTTGCAAAACCCAACGAATTGATTTATCGTCATCAACTACCCAAATTGTATACATATCTGAGTCTACTTAAACAGGTTAAAGAAACACCGCATTTATTGAATAGGTAAAACAATACTAAAAACGGTGTGCCCAGGAACAGATTTACAACTAATTGTGCCTTGATGATGCTGCACAAAGGTATAAGCAAGAGTTAAGCCTAAACCTGTTCCTCCGTCACGACCGCTGACCAAGGGCAAAAAAATTCGTTCTTGGAGCTGAGGTTCAATGCCTGGGCCGTTGTCGATTACATCTAGCTTAACAGCTAATTTACTGGTTTTATTACTTAATGTAACCTTACGCATAATTCTCGTTTTTAAGGTGATTTTGCCTTGTTTCTGTGCAATTTTTTGAGCAAGCGCTTGAGCTGCATTTTGCACGATGTTTAACAACACTTGAACAAGCTCGACAAAATCAGCTTCAAATTCTGGAATTGAAGTATCATAATCCTGTTTGATCGTTAATCCTCTCGGGTATTGTGCTTGAATTAAAGTGCGAACTCGTTCACACACCTGGTGAATATTAATTCTCTTGACAATATGCGCACTGCGATGAGGCACTAAAAGCTGCTCAACCAATTCAGTCAAACGATCTGCTTCACTGATAATGACTTGAGTAAACTCATGTAACGCGGGGTCTGAAAGCTCAGAATCTAGTAATTGAGCCGCACCACGAATACCCCCTAAAGGGTTTTTGATTTCATGCGCTAAATTACGAATCAACTCTTTACTGGCAAACGATTGATCTTGTAATCGAGTTTCACGATCATGCTGTATTTGCTGTTCAATAACATGACACTCTAGTAAAGTAAGCGAATCATTGAGACCAAACTTTGAAAGAATTGCATTCACGTGTTTAAACAGGCCACTCATTGTTTCAATTTGAATAATTTGACGACACAAATCACCCGAAAAAGGAAGCAGCTCGCCTTTAAAAAAGCGAGAAATAGGCCGATTACACAAAAAACGAGAGGATAACTCAAGTAAATTTTCTGCCGAACTGTTTGCATACACAATTAGGCCATCTTGATTCAATACAAACACCACTGTGTTTAACAAATCATAGCTTTTAAAACAAGCTTGAATTTCAGGATTATTCAAAATTAATTTAATAAATCTTCAATATCTTTCTTTAAAATTCTAATATTATCTTTAGTTTGTTCAATTTGTTTACGCAAATTTTCAGTTCGAGCTTGATACACTCGATCATCCGTTTCATCGGCTAACCTTGAAGGTGCGCCATTATTGAACTGAGGTTCTAATTCAGCAAGCTTACTTTCTTCGCTTTTAAGTTCATCTTGTAAAATTTTTAAACGATCTGTTGACGCTTCAAAGTCTAAAGAACTTGTAATAGTCGATTCACCCGATTCACCAGCAAAAGAAGATTTGTCCGCGAAAGAACCCATAGAGGAAAATTCAGGCACCTTACTGGTTGGCGGAGATAAAGTAATATGCTTTGTGCGTAACGGTGCACAATCAGAACCTAAATCAACATTTTGATAAGTTCTGACGCCATCTGGACTTTCATCCACATACATATCTGACGATTGCGTTAAGCCAGTTTGTGGGCTTAGGATAAAGCAACACAAACTCAGTGAGAAAATAAAGGAAATATTGAACCGTTTCAACATAACAGCCTGAAAATAAATGTAACTTACCAACTTCCATGATACCGCATTTAAGATTTAGAAAGCCTCATCTATTTGGGTAATTTATTTGGCTAGCGTAAAAAAAAAGCCCGCCAAAGACGGGCTATCAACAAACCACCAAAGTGGGTTATAAAGCAACTACAAACTAAAATACATATCAAACTCAACTGGAGTTGGAGTCATGCGACCACGGGTTACCTCTTCCATTTTAAGCTGAATGTAAGCGTCAATCATGTTATTTGAAAAGACTCCGCCACGAGTTAAAAACTCACGATCATTGTTCAAAGCTTCAAGTGCTTGGTCTAAAGAATGACAAACAGTTGGAATTTTGACATCTTCTTCGGGCGGTAAATCATATAAATTTTTATCTGCAGCATCACCTGGATGAATTTTATTTTGCACACCATCAAGACCAGCCATGAGCATCGCAGCAAAAGCTAAATAAGGATTTGCTGTTGGATCAGGGAAACGAGCCTCGATACGACGTGCTTTAGGATTAGCCACATAAGGGATACGAATTGAAGCAGAACGATTGCGTGCCGAATAAGCTAATTTAACCGGTGCTTCATATCCAGGAACCAAGCGCTTATAAGAATTTGTTGAGGCATTGGTAATGGCATTTAAAGCACGAGCATGTTTAATAATACCGCCAATATAGAACAACGCAAACTCAGACAAACCGGCAT
Source organism: Burkholderiales bacterium UBA6064 (assembly GCA_002428895.1). Taxonomy (GTDB): domain Bacteria; phylum Pseudomonadota; class Gammaproteobacteria; order Burkholderiales; family Burkholderiaceae_B; genus Limnobacter. Next base: position 7,066 of record DIYC01000151.1, read on the forward strand.
ATTCATCGCCTGCGAATAAATTTTGGCCATTTTTCCACACTGATTGATGACAATGCATACCAGAACCGTTGTCGCCATTCATCGGCTTTGGCATAAAGGTAGCTGCTTTGCCGTAAGTAGCTGCAACATTCCATACGGTATACTTAAGAATTTGAAGCCAGTCTGCGCGCTGAGTCAAAGTACTGTACTCAGTTCCAATTTCATTTTGACCAGCACCGGCCACTTCATGGTGATGTACTTCAACTGGAACACCTTGTTTTTCAAGAAGCAAACAAATTTCTGAACGAATGTCTTGAAACGAATCAGTGGGAGGCACTGGAAAATAGCCTCCTTTAACGCCTGGGCGAGTACCCAAATTACCATGCTCGTAATCAATACTTGAAGACCAATCGGCCTCTTCAGAGCGAATTTTGAAAAAATTACCAGACCGATCGTCACCCCAAGTCACTGAATCAAAAATAAAAAACTCAGGTTCAGGGCCGAAATAGGCTGTATCGCCCAAACCTGTGCTTTTAAGAAT
>DIYC01000041.1:0-3484 GCA_002428895.1 Burkholderiales bacterium UBA6064
TTTCGATAATGGTTGTGCACAACAACACGTTAAATCGTTGTTGGTAAAAATCGCGCATGATGCGTTCAAGATCGCGTTCGGGCATTTGCCCGTGTGCGATGCCGATACGCGCTTCAGGTAAAATGTCTTGCAGGGCGTTTTTTCTGTTTTCAATGGTTTGAACTTCGTTGTGAACATAGTACACTTGCCCGCCCCGTTGAAGTTCGCCCAAAATCGCTTCGCGGATGACCGAGTCGCTTTCGCGTCGAATAAATGTTTTAATCGAAAGTCGCCGCTGTGGTGCGGTGGCAATTACTGAGAAATCGCGAATGCCTTCTAAGCTCATCGACAACGTTCTTGGAATTGGGGTAGCGGTGAGGGCCAGTACGTCAACCTCAGCGCGAAGATTTTTTAAGGCTTCTTTGTGGCGAACTCCAAAGCGATGTTCTTCGTCGATAATAATTAACCCCAAACGTGAAAATTCGAGTTTGCTAGACAACACTTTGTGCGTACCGATAATGATATCGGCTTGGCCCGCATTGATGAGGTCGATGGCTTGTTTGGTTTCTTTGGCGCTTTTAAAACGAGACAACTCGACCACTTTAACTGGCCAGTCTGAGAAGCGATCTGAAAACGTTTGGTAGTGTTGTTCGGCAAGTAGTGTGGTGGGTGCGAGTAAAATGACTTGCTTGCCGTCCATCACACTGACAAATGCGGCGCGTAAAGCAACCTCTGTTTTACCAAAGCCCACGTCGCCACAGACCAGGCGGTCCATGGGCTGAGGGCTCAGCATGTCGGTGATGACGGCTTGAATGGCAGCAGCTTGGTCGGCCGTTTCATCGAAACCAAATTTTTCGACAAAGGCATCGTAATCATCGGCATCAAGTTTAAACGCATGGCCTGTGCGAAGTGCGCGGCGTGCATAGATGTTTAAGAGTTCAGCCGCTGTATCGCGAACCATTTTGGCGGCTTTCGCTTTTGCTTTTTCCCATTGCCCGCTGCCCAAAGTGTACAGGGGGGCATTTTCTGCATCGGCACCACTGTAACGAGAAATGACATGCAGTTGCGCAACCGGAACAAATAAAGTGCTGTTGTTGGCATATTCAAGGTGTAAAAATTCAGAATGACCTTCGCCTAAATTCATACTTTCTAGGCCTTTGTAGCGGCCAATACCATGTTGTTGATGCACCACGGGGTCGCCGATTTTTAATTCGGACAAATCGCGAACCATGTTCTCGATGTTGCTGGTGCGTTCTTGTTTTCGTTTGCCGTGTTTTTTCGGTGTTAATGCAAACAGCTCGGTTTCGGTGACAAATGCCACTTTGTTGGCGGGGTGTAGACCTTGTGCGTGATGCTGAATGCCAAAACCCATGTCAAGGCTGGCGGTGGTTAAAATAAAGGATTGGTCGCTTTGTAAGGCGTGTTCAAGCGTGTCGGTGACTTGGGGTTGAAGTTCGTATTCATTGAAATATTGCAGTAATGATTCGCGCCGCCCGTCGGAAGGAGCGCAAACAATCACTTTCTCATAGGGGGTAGGCTGAGCTTCTTGTAAAAAATGCGTCAGCCGATTTAGTGGGTTGTTTGATCGCCGTTCAACCGCTAAATTGGGTAGACTCACCCCATGAAATTCTGGAATCAATGCTGAGTTTGCATCGGATAAATGAATTCGCGCAGCGTGTTGCAATTGTTCATAAAAAACATTGGCTCGTAAATACAGTTCGTCAGGTTTTAAAACGGGTTTTTCAATGTCTTTTCGTAAAAAGTCATAGCGACTTTGGGTGTCTTGCCAAAATTTTTCGATGGCCTCGGGTACGTGATCGTGTTGAATAAACGCAATCGGTTTGTGTTTTGGAAAATGTTCAATCAAGCTGACGGTGTGGTCGAAAAATAAAGGCAAATAGTATTCAATCCCTGCGCCTGCAACCCCATTACCCATGTCACGATACAGTGCAATTTTTGTAGGGTCGCCTTCAAATCGCTCACGCCAACGGTTGCGGAAGGCTTGTCGGGCTTGTTCGTTTAGCGGATATTCTCGCCCTGGTAACAAACGTATTTCGGGTACGGGGTACAGGGTACGTTGGGTATCGACATCGAATGTTTTAATACTTTCGATGACTGTGTCGAATAAATCGAGCCGATAAGGCAGTACAGAGCCTGTTGGAAATAGATCGATCAGGCCACCACGAATACAATACTCGCCAGGCGACATGACTTGAGACACATGGTTGTAGCCTGCGGTGGTGAGCTGTTCACGAAACTGCCGTTCATGAATCGCCTCGCCGGTTTTAAAATAAAAGCTGGTGCTGGCTAAATAGTCGGGCGGGGCAATTTTTTGAATGGCAGTTGGTGCCGCAGTAACCAACACATCGACTTGGCCTTGAGACAAGGTGTATAAGGTGCTTAACCGCTCGGACACCAGGTCTTGGTGGGCTGATAAATTGTCGTAGGGCAACGTTTCCCAGTCGGGAAGATGAGCAACTCGGAGCTGACTGTTAAATTGCTGAATTTCTTCAAATAAACGTAGGGCATGATGTGGGTTTGAGCAAACTAAAAACACCACATACCCTTGGTGAAGGGCTTTTTCGCAAACTTGGGTTAATAAAAAAGCATCGGCACTGCCATGCGGACGTGCCAGAGTGAGCTTATGCCCAGCCTGTATGTTAAAAGAAGCAGTAAAATAAGACAGCATTTGGATGCGCGAACAATAAACCGCAAATTATACGTGATGGCTTTAGCCCATGACGAGGTTCTACATCAAGGGAATAAACAAATATACGATGCACAATGTTGAACAATATGTTGCTCTGGTTCCAGCCGGAGGTGTAGGCAAGCGTTTTGGTGCGCCGTTGCCAAAACAATATGCACAAATTGCTGGGGTGTCCTTGTTGCAATATGCGGTCAAGGCTTTGTTGGCTGATCGTCGTATTCAGAAAGTGTTTGTCGTGGTCACACAGGAAGATGACAACGCAGAACTTTTATTGGCTGAGTTTGGTGACCAAGTACACGTTTTACCGTTGGCGGGTAAAGAGCGGGTTAACACGGTTGCCAATGCGCTGAATTATTTGCTAGAGCACGCAGTGGTTTCTGAAACTGATTGGGTTTTGGTTCACGATGCTGCACGCCCTGGGCTGCCGTTGTCTTGCTTAAGTGCGTTAATCGATCAAGCTTCGCAGCATCCGGTGGGTGGTTTTTTAGCGTTACCAATTGCAGATACGTTAAAACAAACTGAAATGCTTGAATCGGGTGATGTGGTGTCTGGGCAAACTGTTTCACGGCACAATCTTTGGGCGGCACAAACGCCGCAAATGTTTCGTTGTCAGGCTTTGAGTTTGGCACTGAATGAGTGTTTGTATAAGGGGGCTGCAATTACCGACGAAGCAGGCGCTATCGAAGTGATGGGTATGCGCCCACTGATTGTGCGGGGTAGTTTGGCGAATATCAAAGTCACTGTTGCCAGTGATTTACCGGTTGTGCAGGCCTTCATGGGGGCACGCATTGAATAGCA
>DIYC01000041.1:3677-5037 GCA_002428895.1 Burkholderiales bacterium UBA6064
GCATTGAATAGCAAACTGTTTAATTGCCCGTTTCGGGTGGGTCAAGGCTACGATGTTCATCGGCTTGTCTCAGGGCGGGCTTTGATTTTGGCTGGGGTGCGTATTCCTCATGAAACTGGGCTATTGGGTCATTCCGATGCCGATGTCTTGATGCATGCAATTATCGATGCTGTATTGGGTGCTACGGCGCAAGGAGATATTGGTACTTGGTTTTCTGATACCGATCCGACTTATCACAATGCAGACAGTGGGCAGTTGTTGCAACACGTGATGCAGCATTTAACCGACAAGCAATACAGAGTGGTCAACCTAGATGCGACCGTGATTTGTCAAAGTCCAAGGTTGGCGCCTTATGTGCAAGTCATGCGAGACAATTTAAGTCGGTTATTGGGTATACCGGTTGATCGCATCAACATGAAAGCCAAAACCAATGAGAAATTGGGGTATTTGGGGCGACAAGAAGCAATCGAGGCACAAGCCGTTGTTTTAATCAGTCAAGGCAGCGAGGTGTCGGGATGACGAACCCGATTTTGTTGGCGTTAACCACATCAAGCGGTACCGCGCAGATGGTGGCTTGCTTGCGATCGGGTGAAGTGGTGTTTTCTTTTTCAATTGTTGACTATGCTGCGCAATCGGAGCAGTTATTGCCACAATTACAGTCTGAATTGTTTCGGCATGGTGTCGGCGCAGACCAGGTTGTGGGTTTTGCAGTCGACATTGGCCCGGGTGGTTTTACCAGCCTGCGAACAGCGTGTGGTATTGCGCAAGGTTTGGCCTTGGCATGGTCTATTCCTTGTTTTCCGATTTCTAGTTTTGAGTGCCTGTTTGAAGAGGCTTTGGCGCAACAAGTCTCGTTGACTGGCGCAGGTCTTATTCTTCTGGATGCGCGCTTAAATCAGTTGTATGCACAAACTGGAGCGAGTGATGCCAACACTTGGAAAGCAAGCAGCACGTTTTTGCTGAATGCCGATGAACAGTCAGTCCTAGTGGCTATTCATCAAGCGAATTGGTGTTTGGTGTCGCCAGCGGTGGGTGCACTTGTGCAACAGTGGGCTAAGCCGCCAACGCTTATTCAACACGCTCAAATTTGTGCTGTTCACCTTGCAAAATTGGCTTGGGTTCGTTACGACGCAGGCCAACATCAATTACCGATTGAGTGTCAACCTCTTTATGTTCGAGAAAAAGTAGCCGACACAACCGCAGAACGTTTGGCTAAAAAGCACAATGAGCAAGATTGAAATGCGCCCTATGCTAGAAAGTGATCTTTTCTCTGTGGACTTCATTGAGAAAAGTATTTATGAATTTCCTTGGACAATTGGTAATTTTCGTGACTCGATTCGAGCAGGTCATGACGCTTTTT
>DIYC01000041.1:5228-5400 GCA_002428895.1 Burkholderiales bacterium UBA6064
CGGTCATGACGCTTTTTGTATGTGGCAAGACATTCATTTGATTGGTTATTGCGTGATGATGCAAGCGGTGGACGAAATGCACGTGTTAAATTTATCAATTCGCGCCGACTTACAAGGCAAAGGTTTGGGTCGTCGCCTTTTAAAATGGTGCATTTCCCGAGCCGCTTTAAAA
>DIYC01000041.1:5660-6006 GCA_002428895.1 Burkholderiales bacterium UBA6064
TGGGAATTGTATAAAAGCGAAGGGTTTAAATTGATTGGTGTGCGTAAACAGTATTACCCAGCGGCTCAGGGTCGCGAAGATGCATTGGTTTTAGTTTTTTTGTTTGATCGAGAAGACACATGACCCCACTACAAGCTCGCCATCAGTTGTTTGACGTGATGCGCCTAGGGCCTGTGTGGACTAGTCGGCTACACACGGCGACATCTGTTGTGGCAGACTCAACTTTAAATCAGTATGCCATTACAACGGAAGGTGTCGCTGAAAGCGCTTTGGTGGTGATCAACATGCTGCCCAATGTACAATCTAGTCAGCCAGAGGGTGATGCAGATCGACTCGTAGAGTTACA
>DIYC01000041.1:6201-6660 GCA_002428895.1 Burkholderiales bacterium UBA6064
TCGACTCGTAGAGTTACACCACTTGCTGACTCAACTCTTGTGTGCAATCGGTCATAGTCTGAATCACAATACTTTTTTGATGCAAATTCATTCGAGTATGTCAAGCCAAACTGTTGAACCTGGTCAGCCGGTGATGAATGACGTTGAATTAAAGCATGCCGTGCGTCAGCATCTTCAGCAGATGCAACCTAAAGTGTTGTTGCTACTGGGTCAGCAAGTGGTTTCTTGGGTTTGCAATAATCCAGAATCGATTTTACCTTCGCAGGGAAGGGTTATGGTTGATTTTCAGCCTGGGGTTAACCCAGTGGCTGTGATACAAACGGCCGCACTCACCGAAATAGTATTGGCTCCTCAAATTAAACGACAGGTCTGGCAAGACTTGTTGTGGGTGAAGCAGCAGCTTGCTTAGGCGTTACGCCATTAGATCTCAGTGAAAGTTCCATTGACGACAAAAAATGA
>DIYC01000127.1:0-179 GCA_002428895.1 Burkholderiales bacterium UBA6064
ATGCGGTTAGTTAGGGGTGGCGTGTTCGGGGGTTTTTATTTGGAGAAAATACAAAATCACTATTGTGATTAATTGTCAAAATCGGTAAAAATTCAATTTCACCTTTAAATATTGTTCTTGAATGATGTTTACCATATCAACTAATAAAAAAGCACTATCTCGCCATACTTTTGTCTTGA
>DIYC01000127.1:395-830 GCA_002428895.1 Burkholderiales bacterium UBA6064
CGTGTTGCTGCCTGCTTATTTGTTAATGGTGTGTGGGTTATTTAGTTGGTTGCCTGTGTTGTGGTTTGGTCAAACTGACCATCAATTTGAAGCAATTGATAAAGGTTCAATGGTCGAATGGGTGATTCACCATGATGATGAACGTCAACATGAGTCTAGTCATTTAGAAAACAGCCATGTAGATGACCATACTTTAACCATGCCTTGCACAGATGAGCTAAAACAACGCCTGATAGTCGAAAAGCTTTCTTTCTTACTGCCCTTATTATTATGGTGCTATTGTTATTTTGCGTGGTGTGTGTATCCGCGTTTACGACTTATCTATTTTCCTTCTATACCCATTGTCTGCCGAAATTCTCGTAACGCGATGACCCGCACAATTGTGCTACGTCATTAGTTTTTTGCTTTATTTATTCAATCATTTTATTGATGGTA
>DIYC01000127.1:1048-4431 GCA_002428895.1 Burkholderiales bacterium UBA6064
TGGTAATTAAGAGATCAGCTTGCATTTCTCTTATAGCCATTTGTATTAAATTTAGCAAAAAACAGAGAAAAAATGAACGTATCTTTCAAACACATTGCAGGTATAGTCAGTGTTATATGTCTATTAGTCTTGCTGGCCTATGCGTGGCACAAAACAGATAAAAAACATGAGCATAGGAGTGATGGCCATCATGCCGAAAAGCCAGCCGAAAAAGTTGAAAAAGGCGCACATGGTGGTCGCTTATTTAAACAAGATGATTTTGCATTAGAAGTTAAAATTTTTGAACAAGGTGTTGAGCCACAATTACGCTTATATGCTTTTGATAATAATAAAACCATTGCTCCTCAAAACATTCAGGCACAGGTCGTGATTAACCGTTTAGACGCGACACAAACACTCAATTTTCGGCCAGAAGCTGATTATTTGTTGGGTGATACTGTTGTATATGAACCACATTCTTTTGTGATGCAAATTAACGCAAGCTATGCAGGTAAAAATTATGTATTTGAATGGCAACAAATAGAAGGCCGTTTAAGTTTGCCTACTGCTTCTTTGGCCAGTAGTGGCATTGAGCTACTCACCGTTAGCCCAAAAACAATGGCTGATAGTTTGTTTTTGCAGGGAGAGATACAAGTTTTACCCGAACGAAACATTGCTGTTTTGGCGCGTGTGGCAGGAGAAGTGGTAAGTATAAATAAGCCATTAGGCGCACAAGTCAAACAAGGCGAGGTGCTATTGGTATTAGAAAGTCGAGAATTAGCCACTTTACGTGCTAATGTACAAACGGCACAACAGCGTTTAATGCTTGCACAAGAGCATTTTCATCATCAAAGCACGTTATTTGAACAAAAAATGAGTTCTAAACATGATTATATGGGTGCTAAAACACAATTAACAGAGGCTCAAATTACGCTTGATGAAGCCAAAAAACTACTACAAATATTAGGAGCAGAAACGACAGGTGGCGCACGTTTAGCCATTCGAGCACCGATGAATGGGGTTGTCATTGATAATAAATTAGCAGTGGGTCAAATAGTGAATATGGATATGCCTTTAATGCGTATCGCGGATTTATCAAGCTTAATTGCTGTTGTCAATGTGCCTGCAAGCAACGTTAATGAGGTGCGTGTAGGTATGGCAGCCGAAGTCATCTTAAATCAGATGAACACACAAGGAAAAGTAAGCTATTTGGGGGCTGTTTTAGATGAAGATACTCGAAGCGTACAAGCTTTTATTCGTTTTAATAACTCATCACAATCATGGAAAGCAGGGCAATTAGTTCACGTCAATATTATTAAGGAAATGACAACCGTGCCAATGGCGATTCGTGAAGATGCTGTACAAACCTTTAGAGATTGGCAGGTTGTTTTTATTCGTGTGGGAGAACAATTTGAAGTCAGACCGCTAGAATTAGGTCGCCATTCTGAGGGCTATATTGAAGTATTGAATGGTTTACAAGCCAATCAGGTCTATGGTGCAGGCAATTCATTTTTGCTCAAAGCTGAATTAGGAAAATCAGGAGCAAGCCATGACCACTAAGAGTTTATTTGACCGCGTAGTCCATTTTTCATTAGTGCAACGTTGGTTGATATTATTAATCTTTATCGCCTTAGCCATTTTAGGCGTTTATAACTATTTGCGTTTACCCATTGATGCTGTACCTGACATTACCAATGTGCAAGTACAAATTAATACCGAAGCACAAGGATATTCACCTTTAGAAGTTGAGAGTCGTTTAAGTTTTCCGATTGAAAACGTATTGGCAGGCTTGCCGCACTTAAAACAAACACGTTCCTTGTCACGTTATGGATTGTCACAAGTCACGGTTATTTTTGAAGATGGCACGGATATTTATTTTGCACGACAATTAGTCAATGAGCGTTTACAAGGTGTGCGTAACCAATTACCTACAGGAATAACCCCCGAGTTGGGGCCTATAGCCACGGGTTTGGGCGAAATTTTTATGTACACGGTTGAAAATAAACAAGACGCATCAAAGCCCTTAGACCCTACCGAATTACGCATTATTCAAGATTGGATTGTGAAACCACAACTGCGTCAAGTTCAAGGTGTGACGGAAGTAAACACCATTGGTGGTCATGTTAAACAATATGTAGTTGCTCCTAAGCTACATGAATTACAAATGCGCGGTTTGTCTATACGAGAAGTGATGCAAGCTTTATCTGCTAATAATAGCAATGTAGGCGCGGCGTATATTGAAAAATCGGGAGAGCAATATCTGATTCGTTCACCTAACCAATTTACTTCATTAGACGAAATAGGCCAAATTGCCGTTAAAACGATAGATGGACAAGTGATTCGATTAAATGACGTAGCAACAGTCAATTTGGGGCAAGAGTTACGGACAGGCGCGGCCACCAAAGATGCTCAAGAAGTTGTTTTGGGGACGGTATTTATGTTGATTGGTGAAAACTCGCGCATGGTTTCGATGCGTGTTGCCGACAAACTAAATACCATTCAGCAAAGTTTACCAGACGGTGTTGTGGCCAAACCTGTGTATGACCGCACCCATTTAGTTGATGCAACCATCAACACCGTCAAAAAAAATCTGCTTGAAGGCGCGTTATTAGTGATTGCCGTGTTATTTGTGTTTTTGGGGCATTTACGCGCGGCATTAATTACCGCATTGGTGATTCCTTTAGCCATGTTATTAACCATTACAGGCATGGTCACAAATCGAGTGAGTGCCAATTTAATGAGTTTGGGGGCATTGGATTTTGGCATTATTATTGATGGTTCTGTGGTCATTGTTGAAAGTAGTTTGCGTAAATTAGTCGAACGACAACAGCAATTAGGCAGAGTATTGACCCGCAGTGAGCGATTTGAAACGGTATTTGACGCGTCTAAAGACGCTAGACAAGCCTTATTGTTTGGTCAACTGATTATCATGGTAGTGTATTTACCATTACTGACGCTAACAGGTGTTGAAGGCAAAATGTTTATCCCAATGGCACTCACCGTGGTGATGGCACTGATGGCGGCCATGCTGTTATCGGTGACTTTTGTGCCTGCCGCAATCGCGATGGTTACAACGGGTCATATTCAAGAAAGTGACCATCGTTTGATGCGTTATTTACGCAATAGTTATCAAAAAATACTCACAGAGGCTTTTGCTAAGCGTTGGTTTGTCTTAGGAGGAGTTGGTAGTTTATTGGTATTTTGCGTGTTATTGGCAACACGGCTTGGCTCGGAGTTTATTCCCTCTTTAGATGAAGGTGATGTCGCCTTACATGCACTACGCATTCCGGGAACATCTTTAACGCAAGCTATACAAATGCAATATACACTTGAAGCAGAAATAAAAAAGCTGCCCGAAGTCCAAACCATTTTTGCCAAATTAGGGACTGCCGAAATTGCCACTT
>DIYC01000127.1:4639-7774 GCA_002428895.1 Burkholderiales bacterium UBA6064
TGGACTGCCGAAATTGCCACCGACCCCATGCCGCCGAGTGTTGCAGATAATTTTGTCATGCTTAAACCACGTTCCGAATGGCCAAATCCCAACAAAACTAAAGCTGAAGTCGTTGCTGATATTCAAGCCGTCTCTCAAAAAGTGATGGGTAATAATTATGAATATACCCAACCCATTCAAATGCGTTTTAATGAATTAATTTCGGGGGTGCGTTCTGATGTTGCCGTTAAAGTATTTGGCGATGATATGGCACAATTATTAGAAACAGGGGAGCAAATTGCCCATGTCTTAGAAAGTATTAAAGGTGCGGCTGATGTAAAAGTAGAGCAAGTGACAGGTTTACCTATGCTCACCTTACAGCCCAACAAAGAAGCAATAGCACGTTATGGTTTGACAGGCGCAGAGGTGCAGACAGTTATCACGAGTTTGATAGCAGGTGAAAAAGTAGGTGATATTTTTGAAGGTGACAAGCGTTTTGATTTGGTTGTACGTTTACCCGAACAATTACGCCAAGACATAGAAGCTTTAAAAAAGATACCTGTTCCATTAGCCAACAATAATCAAGCAACCACTCCTCTGGCTGAGTTAGTTGATTTTCAATTAAATACTGCACCTAATCAAGTCTCACGCGAAAATGGCAAACGCCGTGTTGTGGTAACGGCCAATGTGCGAGGGCGTGATATAGGCTCTTTTGTGAGTGAAGCACAACAACGAATTAATGCCAATATTACAGTTCCTACAGGATACTGGCTAGGTTGGGGCGGAACATTTGAGCAATTACAATCGGCACAACAACGATTAATGATTGTCATTCCTGTCACATTATTACTCATATTGATATTGTTGTATGCCAGTCTAGGCAGTTTAAAAGATGGCTTGTTAGTGTTTACAGGTGTACCTTTGGCGTTAACAGGTGGTGTTATTGCATTAGCCTTGCGAGACATTCCCCTGTCAATTTCCGCAGGGGTAGGATTTATTGCCTTATCAGGCGTAGCGGTGTTAAATGGTTTGGTGATGTTAAGTGCAATTAGGCAATTGCGTCACAACGGCGTAGATTTGTTGTTAGCTATACAACAAGGAGCAATCAGTCGTCTACGGCCTGTATTAATGACCGCATTGGTCGCTGCTTTGGGTTTTATGCCTATGGCAGTGAATGTGGGTATTGGTGCAGAAGTCCAACGACCATTAGCCACCGTAGTGATAGGGGGCATTATTTCTGCAACCTTATTAACCTTAGTGGTATTGCCCACTTTATATTATTGGCTATATCAGCGTGTAGAGAGGCATAAAAAAGGTTAATTTGTTGACATCCTCCCCGCGCTCAAAGGGCGAGGACTCCTCCAGCGAGACGCTCATGTCCGAGCGCGAGAATGTTCTTAGCGGCATTGATGTCGCGGTCATGCAGTGACCATTACAGTCAAACGGCAACCACACATAGCGAACAACAAAGCACTCTTGAGCAAAAGAGAACAGGTCAACAAGACTTTGTTGAACAGGATGTCAACAGTGGAACCGCTAGAGTTGGCAATGCCTCCGCTAACAATGGCAACGAGGGTTCATATCCAATACCACCTCAGAAGAACAAGGATTAACTATGAAGAAGTTAATTGTTTCTTTGTTGGCAACTGTGAGCTTCCAAGCCGTCGCGTATGAAAAAATCTTGGCGTATGAGTGCCAAAGTACAGCGAGAGTAGGATTTGTCTATGATGCGGCTCAAGGTTGGATACCTAACATCACAAAATTCAAGCCTGTGATTTACAAAATTTTTGAAACACCAAGCCTAAAAACTCGTAAATATGAGCTGCAATTAGGCGACAAGGCAACCTTGTCAGACTTGGCTTGTGATGATTTTTCGCCTAATGGCTTGTTGTATTGTGATATAGGCTTAGGTGGACACTTTAAGCTTAACAAAGCAAATTTACGTTTTGTACACAGTTTTGATCATGGCTATTTTAATGTAGGAGTGCCCAATCAGAAACTTGCTTTGCATCCAACAACGGACGCAGAGTCTTTGAGTCCAACCCAGCAAATAGGATTATGTGTTAAGAAATGAAACCATCTTTTGGATGGCTTCATTTTTGGAATTTTAAAGCCGATTTTTAATAATGGAATCGGCAAGCTACAATATAAATTGCATTATCTTCGGGAAGGTAAACTAAACGGTCAACTTGATTAATTCTTCGCGACCAGTACCCTGTTAAATTGTCTTTTAAAGGTTCAGGTTTACCCATCCCTTTAAATGGATTATTTTTACATTCGTTAATCAATTCGTTAATTCGATTAAATGTTTTTTCGTCATTATTTAACCAATATTGGTAATCATTCCATGCATTATCGGTAAAAGAAACAGCTAATTCCTTAGCTGCTTGTTTGTTGCGGTCTTTTTGTTTCATTGTCAGTCAGCTCCAAAGTTCGGATCCGACCAGCTTTTAATTGGGCAATAGATTCCATTAAATGCTGAGCATTTTTAGGCGAGCTGAGCAAATAAATTGTTTCTTGCCAGCTATCAAAATCTGCTAATGACATCATAACAACGTGTTCTCCTCGTTGCCGAGTGATAACAGTAGGTTGATGGTCAAGGCATACTCTATCCATTGCTTGCTTTAAGCTGGCTCGGGCTTCGCTAAAAGTAAGTACGTTCATTTCTTTATTTTCCAATCGAGTCGGAAAGCCCCTTTTTTGGGCTAATTACAACCAACAGTTTACAGTTGATTAATTTATATACGGGCTATCGCCACTAAATGAGATTTATATATTCTCACTAAACATAGTACAATACTTTGTACCACAAAGTCAATAAAAAACTTCATCGAACATGTCTAGAAAATTAAGCATATCCACTTAAACAGAAAATGCCTCAAAAATCGCGTATAATGCGCGATTTACGCCTAAGTAGTACCTTTGCACTAAAAAACGATTAAACGCGCTTAAAACGCAAAATAGAGGCCATAGCGTTGATGTTTTGTGTTAGTAGTTGCTTGCTTTTTCGTTTTTAACCTAGAAACCCCTAAAAATTATGTTTTTAGTCGTGTTTCGTTTCTTGAAACTGTCCTACTCAGTTTTAATCATCGTCTCAGGTAGTTAAACGCACTTACCCAGTGGCGCGATTAACCTAACACCAGTTGTCAAAAACGA
>DIYC01000136.1:0-201 GCA_002428895.1 Burkholderiales bacterium UBA6064
TCGAACATTATTGGTTTGATGAAAATGAAAAAAAATTTTTAAAATCAAATAGTGTCGATTTATGAGTCAATCATTTTTTTGTTGGATTAAAAAATCATCAAAAAAGTATAAATTTTTTTATTTTTACCCTTGAAGCCTTTTTTTTTAACCCCAGAAATGTGGCATATCAAATTTTTTGTTCATTGCTACTGATTAGCAATG
>DIYC01000136.1:510-2418 GCA_002428895.1 Burkholderiales bacterium UBA6064
GCTGGTGGTATTTTACTTCCAGGTTCTGCTGCTGAAAAACCTTCTCAAGGTGAAGTGATCGCAGTAGGTAATGGTCAAATCACTGACAATGGTGTGCGTGCTTTGGATGTTAAAGTTGGAGACAAAGTATTATTCGGTACTTATGCAGGTACAACTGTAAAAGTAAACGGTGAAGAACTCTTGATTATGAAAGAGTCAGATATCTTAGCTGTGCTTGAAGGCTAATCGACACATAACTCACATTTATTATCAGATAAAGTATTTAAAGATTCGGAGTTTAACATGTCAGCTAAAGACGTAAAATTTGGTGATTCAGCTCGCTCAAAAATGATTGCAGGTGTAAACGTACTTGCAGATGCGGTTAAAGTCACTTTAGGTCCTAAAGGTCGTAACGTTGTAATCGATCGTTCTTTCGGTGCACCTCACATCACTAAAGATGGTGTAACTGTTGCTAAAGAAATTTCTTTAAAAGACAAGTTTGAAAACATGGGTGCTCAACTTGTTCGTGAAGTTTCTTCTAAAACCAACGACATCGCGGGTGACGGTACAACAACTGCAACAGTATTAGCTCAAGCTATTTTAAATGAAGGTTTAAAAGCCGTTGCTGCTGGCATGAATCCAATGGATTTAAAACGCGGTATCGACAAAGCTGTTCGTGCTGCTGTTGCTGAAATCAAAGCGATTGCAACACCTTGTGCCGATAGCAAAGCGGTTGCTCAAGTTGGTTCTATTTCTGCTAACTCTGACACAACCATTGGTGATTTGATTGCTCAAGCCATGGATAAAGTGGGCAAAGAAGGCGTTATCACTGTTGAAGAAGGTTCTGGTTTTGAAGATACCTTAGAAGTGGTTGAAGGTATGCAGTTTGATCGTGGTTATATCAGCCCATACTTCATCAACAAACAAGATTCAATGACTGCCGAATTAGACAGTCCATTCATTTTATTGGTTGACAAAAAAATCTCTAATATCCGTGAATTGATTCCTGTATTAGAAGGTGTTGCTAAGTCTAGCAAGCCATTGTTATTAATTGCTGAAGATGTAGAAGGCGAAGCCTTAGCCACTTTAGTGGTTAATACCATGCGCGGTATTGTTAAAGTGTGTGCGGTAAAAGCCCCCGGTTTTGGTGACCGCCGTAAAGCCATGTTACAAGACATTGCTATTTTGACTGGCGGTCAAGTGATTGCTGAAGAAGTCGGTTTAAGCTTAGAAAAAGCCACCTTACAAGATTGTGGTCGTGCCAAGAAAGTCATCGTTTCTAAAGAAAACTCTACAATTATTGATGGCGAAGGCCGTGCAGAAGAAATCGCTGCACGTGTACAAACCATTCGTATTCAAATCGAAGAAGCTACTTCTGACTACGATAAAGAGAAGTTACAAGAGCGTGTGGCTAAACTCGCTGGTGGTGTAGCTGTGATCAAAGTCGGTGCTGCCACTGAAATCGAAATGAAAGAGAAAAAAGCCCGTGTTGAAGACGCACTTCATGCAACTCGTGCAGCGGTTGAAGAAGGCATTGTGCCAGGTGGCGGTGTTGCATTGCTACGTGCTCGCGCTAAAATTCAACACCTCAAAGGCAATAACTCTGATCAAGACGCAGGTATCCGCATTGTGCTTCGCGCCATGGAAGAGCCACTTCGCATGATCGTTGACAACGCAGGTGAAGAATCTTCTGTAGTTGTTAACCAAGTGATTGCTGGTGAAGGCAACTACGGCTTTAACGCAGCCACTGGCGAATATGGTGACATGGTTGAAATGGGTGTTCTAGACCCCACTAAAGTCACTCGCACTGCGCTTCAAAATGCTGCTTCAATTGCATCGTTGTTACTCACAACCGACTGTGCAGTGGGCGACCTTGCTGAAGAAAAACCTGCCGCTGGCGCACCTGATATGGGTGGCATGGGCGGCATG
>DIYC01000136.1:2639-5657 GCA_002428895.1 Burkholderiales bacterium UBA6064
TGGCATGGGCGGCATGATGTAATGCATCCCAGGTTGCTTGCTGTCTCTAAGTAATCGCCTATAAAAAGCCGACTCCTCATCAAGGGTCGGCTTTTTGATTCAAAAATTTAACATGTTACTGCGTTCTCAACGTGTCTTGTCTAAATCGCCAAAAAATTTTGTTAGATCTAATGAATCAAATGCTACAATTTCAGAATTTTCTTGTACTGAAGTCGCAGCTTTTTGAAGCTCAGTCCGAGGTGGGTTATTCAAAGCGTGTTTCGCCTTTGTCGTACGCACTCTTAAAGACTCCCTGTAACTATCTGTTATTCTTGCTGAAATTAATTTTGCAAGATAAAGCGTTTTTTTATCACCCACTACACTGCTGTATGCTTGAATAACAGGGATTAAGTCTTTCTTATTTCGAGTAAACACAAAACCTTTCTCGATTAAGAATTGAGTCAAAGAATAAGTAAATGTCACTTTATACTCTTTTTTTAATGACTTAAAGTCGACCATTTTTGCTGCTGCAGTTATTGTATGTTTAAAAATATCATTACCCGCATATTTCTTACTATCGCCCATGCAACCGCTTCCAAGCCGTACAACTCGGGTCGAAGGAACACCAAAATCTGCCACATGATCTGAATAAGTTAAATAAGTATCTGGAACGGTTTGAATCACTCGGTTAAGCTGAACGTTACCCGTATTCACGGGTTTATATTGTGAAAGAAAAAGTGAACACAATTGGTAAACTGCGACTTTTAAATTTAACTTTTTTTCGGAAGTAGCTGCAGCCCTACCTACTTCAGATAAATGACTAAGCTGATTGTTGCGTGCAAGAACATTCGTATCTGTTTTCATGATGACATCTCGTTAAAAAATTCTGAACTAAGTAACTTAATCTGTGCGCTTAGTTCAATGACAACCTATTTAGGGTAATTCGAAGACACCAGCCCAAAAGGCATGAATCAACTCATCCTTTGTAAGGATCTAATTTTCACATACCCTTTTAGTGACGCCAATCAAAAACGCAGAGTTTAAAAAAATTGAATTCACTCATCTGTTTCAAGAAAAAATTCACTTAAAATTATTTCGCCATTAAATTGACGCATTCAGCGCCATTCTGGACGCCATAAACTCCAAGGAAACAACAATGACCGACACTTTTGTCAACAAGCCTGAGCGGCCATGGCCAAACCCGTACTTAGAAGTTGCAGCGATTGTTGGCCATACCACCGCCACCAGCTCTCGGGTTTGGTTTCGCACGCACACCGCTGGGCGCTTTCAGGTGTTGTTGTTTAATCTTGATCATGTATCTTCGGAATCGATAGACTATACGCTCAAAGCCAACACCCCGACACTTCAATTGTTTCAAGACATGGTCAGTTTTGCTACACCGAATACGCCCCATGCCTTGCAAACCTGCCTATTGCTCACGGATGAACAAACGGATACCACCGCGGTGGCGGACTTTACAAACTTAACTCCCAACACACACTACCGTTATCTGTTATGGAACGAAACTGAACAACAAGTCGTGTTTGGACATAAACGGTCGTTACGTTTTAAAACCATGCCTGATGAAACTTCGCCCATTTCATTCGCATTGTTTTCATGTCACATGCCTTATAAAACCACATTTTTTGGTCGCACTAAAGTATCAAAGGAACACATGTGGGACTACCTGGATACCGCCTTAAAACGCCACAGAGACCAAGGCTTAAGCTTTATTATTGCAGGGGGCGACCAGGTGTATGCCGATGGCATCGACACGTTAAACATTTGGCATTATTTAAAAAAAGTGATGCGCCGAGAAGGGGCGGAACTACTTCCTAAAGTACCCGAAATGGTGAGTTGGTACCGCGACATTTATCGCGGGTATTGGGGGTTTCAAGCCCTTCGAGAAGTGTTCTCGAGTTGCCCAACCTACATGATCTGGGACGACCACGAAATTGCAGACGGCTGGGGGTCGTTTCGGTTTAAAGCAGGCAAAAGTACCGACGAATTAAATGAACTGTTACCCAACACCAGTGAAACCAGTTTAAGTTACGAAGACCGGCTTGAATTGGTCAACCGAATGTTTACCGCCGCGCAACAAGTCTACATTGAATATCAGCACAGCCATAATCCACCGACTCAGCCCAACAGTTTAAGCACATCAGGCCGAGTGTTTGATTATCATTTTTCATTTCCCAAAGGAACAGTGTATGTGCTCGATGGGCGTGGGCAACGTGACTTTAACCGTGCTACCTACAAGATTTTAGGAAAACCGCAATTGGATCGATTGACTCGCTGGCTTGATGAATTAAGTCTTGAGCAAACTCCCTATGTGTTTATTACTTCCGCTGTGCCCATGGTTCATTTAAGCCATGTTTTATTAGACCAAGCCGAAAGTGGCGTTGCTGATTTTGGCGACTTCACCGACGATCTACGTGACAGTTGGGAGCACCCTGCTCACAAAGCAGAAAATAAAAAAGTATTAAGCGCATTATTTAAAGCTGCCCAAAAAGGCCACCGCATTTGTATATTAAGTGGCGATGTGCACACCACCGCCGCCTTCCGTTTAACCGACCCCGAAACAGGATGTGTCATTTACCAACTCACATCAAGTGCCATTACCTACAATCAACCTCGGCTATTGGGTTGGGGTTTAGGCAAAGTAATCCCCGACGAAGGCAAAACACGAGACAACTATCACTACAAGCGGTTGGCACGTTTTACAGACAGTAGTTTTTCAATGATTTGCCTGAACCCCATTCGCAACACACTCGATTTTCAATTTTATTGCGAACAGGTTTTAGAAAACCCAACCACCGGCGAAATGACGTATAACTCGCATTCAATTGCGAAGCTAGAACTGACTTTTCCAACCTCGCGTTAGCTTACACATTGAATTTTCGTTAAATTCTAGGGCGTGCCCTCATTTCAGTTTTACGGGGAAGATCGATGGACAACGATTGGGTTAGCCTATTCGGCTGACCTGTATGTGGTCTACACGGTTCGACACGGGGACACAATCCGCATTATCTCTGCGAG
>DIYC01000136.1:5805-6377 GCA_002428895.1 Burkholderiales bacterium UBA6064
GCAATCCTGTTTGTCGTCTACACGGTCAGGTGCGAGGCGTCGATTCGCCTAATCTCTGCGAGGAAAGCCAATGCCAACGAAAGAAAGAAGTATCGTGAAGCGAACACTTGACCTGAAGAATCCACCTGTTTTGAGCGCCGAGCAAAAGTCTAGGCTGGATGCCGTCGCTTTAATGCAGGATGAACAAATCGACTACAGTGATACGCCAAACCTGTCTGATGCTGTCTGGGTCAAAGCAGCGGTAGAGTTACCTTGTAACAAACAACAAATCACGCTGCGTATTGATGCTGACATTCTGGAATTCTTCAAGCACATGGGCAAGCGGTATCAGTCTCGCATCAATGCCGTATTGCGCTCTTATGTGGAAGCACACAAAACGACGCGCGATGACTCTTTTTAGGGCTCACCCAAATGAGTCACTAAGATGAGACGGTTTTTGTGTCTCTAGCGGACTCGGATGTGATGAGCACACCTAAACTAATGGATTTCGACCAATTCGTTACCTTCATACGAAAACACGCTATTCGTGATTTTTGCGACAAGTACAATCCAAATTACGATGATGAGTACCT
>DIYC01000136.1:6540-7018 GCA_002428895.1 Burkholderiales bacterium UBA6064
CAAATTACGATGATGAGTACCAGGCGAAAAAAGGGCCATTTGCAAACGAAACCGCCATCGAGCAACTACTGCCAATGGGTGACGACTATCGAAATACAGGTGGGTACTCAGAACGCAGCCACTTCGGCAATCTGCTCGGGTTTCTCGATCCCTACTCCGTACTTCGTGTGATTGCTGAGAACCCAGCAAATTTGGATCTCGATGTCGTGTGGGACTACGGCAACTTCGTTGCTGCAGGCTGGGCACAGAACGGGGACTTCATCGCTGGCGCGCGCCGAACCCAAACGTACTTAATCGCGACGGAAGGAACGTCCGACATACATATCCTGAAACACGCCATTGCGCAACTTCCCAGCACGAGGCCCTAATGGTATCTCGAACGCAGATATTAATGGTCGAGCGGCAGCCATCGAGTGTTATTTGGATCTGCAGTTAAAAAACCTCAAACCACCACACTCTGTACACGACAATTTTTAAA
>DIYC01000092.1:0-4750 GCA_002428895.1 Burkholderiales bacterium UBA6064
ACACAGATTTTTGAACAGTTCCTTGGCGTTGTTGAAACTGTTCTTTACGATCTTGCTGTTTTTCTTGAATGTTTTCTTTGCTATTTTTTAAGCGTTCTTGAAACTTTTCTTTACGCTGTTGTTCTCTTTCTTGAATATGTTCTTTGCGTTCTTGTTGGCGTTGTTGAAACTGTTCTTTACGGTCTTGCCGTCTTTCTTGAACGTTTTCTTTGCGTTCCTGGTTTCGTTCTTGAAACTGTTCTTTGCGCTGTTGGTGTTTTTCTAGAGTGGTGCCTTGAATATTGTCTGAATACGGTTGACTCATTACAGCAGTTGAAACACCAACGCTGAAACAGGCTAAAAGCAATAAGTTGATGCGCATCATAAGTTTCTCGCTCAAAGTTTTTTTCATCTTAAACTGAAGTTATCTTATTGTCACCTATCCTTTTTACAAAAAATTGTTGTGACTTAACCTCTGGATGCAATTGAAAAGCTTTCGAATTTCTTGATTCCTGCTTTCAGTCATCAATCGTTACATGATTCCATGCCATTTCAAGAGTAAGATTAATTCGTTATGGCTTAATTGTGGTGTATGACGTTTAATGAAAAAATCCCAATTACCTACCAAAAATTGTCCTGTGTGTCATCGACCTTTTACATGGCGAAAAAAATGGGAAAAAAATTGGGAGCATGTTAAATTTTGTTCAAAACGCTGTGCAGGGCAATCTAGGCAGCAAACAGGTTAACCGGCTAACGCGGATTGCTTGGAACTTGTCTACGCAATTAGTTACCAAGTTTTACTGTGATGAGCATGGTCTTTTTTTATGATGAGGGAGGTTTCTTTGAAGTTAATTGTTTTAATAGGCTCACTGTGTTTGGCATTGACTGTACAAGCGCAAACAGTGGTACAAAGTCGTTTTGGTTTTAGCGTCGAATTACCTAAAGACTGGTTTATGCTGGACTCAGCGTCTCTTGCAAAAGCCAGTCAAGATGTCAATGATCCAAGGGTTTTAAATACTACCAATTCAGCGGCAGTACGTGAACTAAATTCCATGCTAGAACGAGTCAAATCAGGCGATACAGAAGCTTTTTACGATAATTTATATTTGAATAAAGAGTATAAAAACCACATTACAGTTCAAAAAAATGCCCCATTTCAAATTACATCTGTGCAGCAAGTTAAAAGCGAATGTGATGCGTTACCGAATGAGTTAAAACGTCTGTTTGGGCAAGGTATTCGCGTGTTATCGTGCCAGTTGGGTGCTACCAATGGTCGCCCAGTATTTCACTATGCCTATCGTTTGCCCCAGGGTATTACTATCATCCAAGAAAATACTCCAGTTAATTCTGAGTATTCAGTGGTTTTTGTTGGTGGGTCGGGTAATGATCAAGAGGGTTTGCGGCGACTCCGCGCCACGCAGCAGCTGCTTTTAAATGGATTAACGCAGCCATTGTCAGCCAAAAAATAAATTGCATTTGTTTGTTATAGCAAATCGGCTGTTTATTCGTTGTGATCGATTAGAGCAACCAGATAAGCAGCTTGTCAACCAACTGATTGTGCATTAGTTAAAAACTATGCGTGTACGAAATCGATAAGGTACCATGGCTGTTTGAGTCGGGTTGGTTGTCGTATTCATCCGTACCAAATTCTCGGCTAAAGCTCAGTTTCCAGCGGTATATCGACAAGGCAATGCCCATGTTGGCCGATCCAACCCATTCTTTTTTATTCACGCTGTGGCTGTCGCTTAGGGTGTTGCCATCTAGCGTAATGTCGTGTAATACCCAACGCCCATTGAGCGCAACAAACGTATGCAGACTGCCAAAAGGGTTGTTTAAAATCCTGCTGTCTAAGCGCGACCCTGGTGCACTGTTGTCGCCCCCTGGGCGTGCCGATGAAGTGCCAAAATCTTTGGGTAAGTTCCAACCTAAGCGAAATTCGGCCCCAGTTTCTAGATAGGTAGCCACATTGCCTAAGCTGCCTCCCCATTGGCTAATGATGTCAAAGCCCAATTTGTTGTTGGCATTTAAGGGTTGGTAAAATTTATTGTTGCGGGTGTAAAGCCACTGTAGGCCGAGCTCGTTGTTCAGTTGATTGCCCCAGCCCTGATATTTTTGAAACCCACGTAAATCATGAATCAAATCTTGAGCCTGTTGTGCCATTGCGGCTGGGCCAACGACGCCGATATTCACTACCGAGGTGTCTAGTCGGGTGGCATTACTCACTTGATAGCCTAAGCCTAAATAAAGCCAGCCTGCGTAGGGGCGGTCTTCGGTGACTAAGTCGGTGCGGTCGATAAAACGTTCGTCGGGTGTGTACATGGCTTGACCCAATGTGACCACCATGTTGCGGGACAGGTTGCTTTCATCGGCTCGAAAAAACCGTAAGCGATGATTAATGTGTCGCAACCATTTTGGTAGCCTGGGGTCGTTATCAAAATCATCCAAGTTGGGTGAAATGGCACTTAGGCGAATGCCATTGGTGTAGCCATCATCGGAATTGCTAAACAAATCATTGTCAAGAAACAGGCTGGTAGTCCACCAACCGTTGGTTGTTTCATGTGCACGGAGTGGTGTGCACAGTACAAGTGCCACAATCAGCATGCAGGGGGTGAATGTGTGTTTAAAACAGCGTAATACAATCATGCGATTTAATTGATGGTTAGGTGCTTTGGTTTGTTCGTTGCAGTGTAATTGTGCCTTTTGATTTAATAAAAATAAATGTTTTCTTTTTATTATTTTTTGCGCAATTTAACTGAACAAATACAAACTGAGTAAAAAAGCGTTGCTTCAAGTTCTCTGTCTTGCATTGTGGCAAGATAGGCTCAAGTTTTCGTGGTTGTTATTTGGTGTTTTATTGAATCAGAAAAATCATCTGCGAGCTTGTCCCTAGTCCCATAACAATTCAATTATAAAAATTAAAATTTACAAAGGGTGTTTTATGAAAAAAATCATTGCGATGTTGTCTCTTGCCGTGACAACTTGTCTAACCTCGCTTCATGTTGCGGCAGACGATAAAGTGTATCGCTGGCGATTAGCCGAAAGTTGGCCAAGTAATTTTGAAATTTTTGGTGATGCGTCTCAACGCTTGGCCGATAATGTTAAAAAAATGTCCAATGGCCGTCTAGTTATCTCCATCGACTCGACCAACAAACACAAAGCAGCATTGGGTATTTTTGATTTTGTTCAGTCAGGTCAATACCAAATGGGATATTCCGCTTCTTACTACTGGAAGGGTAAAGACGTAAACACCCTGTTTTTTACCACGATGCCATTTGGCATGATAGCTGCCGAGCAATACGCTTGGTATTATTATGGTGGTGGTCAAGAACTGGCTAAGAAAGTGTATGACCAGTACGGTATTTTGTCTTACCCCGGTGGCAATACAGGCAACCAAATGGGCGGTTGGTTTAAAAAAGAAATTAAAACGGTGGAAGATTTGCAAGGTTTAAAAATGCGTATCCCAGGTTTTGCGGGTGAAGTGTTTGCAAAGTTGGGGGCTAAACCCATCAATATTCCAGCAGGTGAGTTGTATACAGCTTTAGAGCGTAATACCATTGATGCGCTTGAATGGGTTGGCCCGTCACTTGATTTAAATTTAGGGTTCCATAAAATTGCACCGTATTACTATACCGGTTGGCATGAACCCGCTACTGAGCTCCAATTTATGGTGAACAAAAAAGCGTTTGCTGAATTGCCTCAAGATTTGCAAGTTATTCTTGAAACAGCAATTCGCGAGTCTGCTTTTAATATGACTGCGCATTCGTATCACGCAAGTGCAGTCAATTTAGCAATACTTCAAACGCAATTTCCAAATGTACAGCTTAAAACTTTCCCTCCGGTTGTCATGACTGCGTTAAAAAAAGCAAACAATGATTTAATTCAAGAGCTTGAGTCGAAAGGAGGGCTTACCGCCGAGATTATTCAGTCACAGCGTGAGTATCTTAAAAAGTCGCGTGCCTGGACAATTATTTCAGACAAAGTTTATTTAGACAATCAATAATCAACAATCATTAATCGCTAGAAAGGCTCTTTGGGTATTAACCAGAGGGCCTTTTGTAAATTGGAGAGGGCTTTAACAATGAAAGCGGTCATACATTATTTAAATAAATTGATCGATGCAGTGGGCTGGGTGTGTGTTATAGCCATGTTGCTTATGATGGGTATGGTATTTATCAATGTGTTTGTGCGGTATGCTGTGGTCGATTTGTTTATCCATTTTGAGGCTTACACTTGGTACAACACCTACTTGGGTTGGTTAGGTGGGATCGGCATGCAAGAACTGGAATGGCACTTTTTTTCAATCATGTTTTTATTAGGATTAGGCTACACCTTACGGGAAAATGGTCATGTTCGAGTTGATGTGTTTTACGAAAAATTTTCACGAAGAACGCAAGCATGGGTCAATATTGTCGGAACTTTAATATTTACCATTCCTTTTTCCATTTTGTTGGTGTATTTCGGTTGGGATTACTTTTTAGGCTCATGGGCATCGGGTGAAAGCAAAGGCGATCCAGGTAGCTTGCCGCGCTTATGGCCAATTAAGTTGGTGGTGCCGGTGGCCTTTGTATTTTTAATTTTAAGTGCGATTACCGTATTGCTTAAAGAAATATTGGTATTAATAAATCAACAGGAACCTAAACCATGATTGGTATCGTTTTATTTTTTTTGGCATTAATTACTTTGTTTGTGGGTTATCCCGTTGCCTTAACTTTTGCTGGGCTTTCACTGCTTGTGGGTTTTTGGATAGAGGGTATTGGCTTGTTTAACTTTG
>DIYC01000092.1:4945-5136 GCA_002428895.1 Burkholderiales bacterium UBA6064
GGTATTGGCTTGTTTAACTTTATGCCCTATCGTCTGTATGGCATTATGGAAAATACCATCTTAATGTCTATTCCTTTGTTTGTATTTATGGGTGTCGTGTTACAAAAATCAGGTTTAGCAGAACGTCTACTTGAAGCAATGGGGCGTTTATTTGGAGGCCAGCCAGGTGGTTTGGCTTTTTCAACTCTAAT
>DIYC01000092.1:5340-10448 GCA_002428895.1 Burkholderiales bacterium UBA6064
GGCTTTTTCAACTCTAATTGTAGGGGCTTTTTTGGCGGCATCCACTGGGGTAGTGGGTGCCAGTGTGATCGCCATGGGTTTAATCTCTTTACCCGTAATGCTCAAGTATGGTTATGATCAGCGTTTAGCAACGGGTACCATTTGCGCCGCTGGCACCTTAGGGCAAATTATTCCACCCTCGGTGATTTTAATTATTTTAGGTGACGTGATGTCTGTGCCCGTGGGCGATTTATTTAAATTGGCCATGATTCCTGGTTTAGTTTTAGTGGGGTTGTATTTGGTGTATGTACTCATTTATACACAAATTAATAAACAGGCAGCGCCTGCTGTTCCTTCTAATGCTGAAAATAAATTTGAACTAATTAAAACTGCTTTGTGGAATATCATTCCCTGTGCTGCTTTAATTATGGTGGTTTTAGGGTCTATTCTAACAGGGATTGCCACGCCGACTGAATCGTCGGCATTAGGTGCTGTGGGTTCATTGGTATTGGCGCGTATTTACAACGGGACAATTAGTTGGGATATTCTTACTCAGAGCGCTAAAGAAACAGTCACTGTGACTTCGATGGTGTTTGCTGTGTTAATTGGTGCGACGGCATTTTCTATGGTGTTCACGTATTCAGATGGTGATCTTTTGGCCGAACAATATTTAGTTAATTTACCCGGTGAAAAGTGGACTTTTCTTATTTTCTCGATGTTGCTGGTTTTTATTTTGGGTTTTTTCATCGATTTCGTTGAAATTGCATTTATTGTGGTACCTATTTTGGCGCCGATTGCTGAAGCCTTGGGTATTAACATGGTTTGGTTTGGTGTTTTAATTGCCATGAATTTACAAACGTCGTTTTTGACACCGCCGTTTGGTTTTAGCTTATTTTACTTAAAGGGAGTTGTGCCACCAGAGGTTAAAACAATCACCCTTTATAAAGGAGTTATTCCATTTATTTTGCTTCAAGTTTTAATGGTGGTGTTGCTGATGGTATTTCCAGAACAACTAGGGTTTTAGGTTTTTTGGTAGTAACAGGTTTTGATGCGTGTACAATGCCCCCAAATTGATTCAAATGGGGGCATTTGCATTTATTTGCCAGTAGCGGCTGAATAGGCAGCCAGCACACTGTGATCATGAGGTAAATTTAAACTTACTTTTTGATCAAAGTATTGATCATAGTGAAAAATGTAATCTTTGTCTGCCAAAGGGGCGTGGCAACCGCGGCAACCATCATAATTGGTGTCTTTAATGAGTTCGCCTTGTGCATTGTAAGCACCATAAGCCCAATCACCATTGTTAATTTTGGCTTGCGACCCATTGCCTTTGCCTTTAGTCATCACAAACACTTTGGCTAGGTCGCCTTTTTGTTTGCCACCGTACCCATCGTCTTTCGTTTTATAAATGGCCATGACAAAACTGCTGCCATTTGCAAAGGCTTCGCCTTTTTTGGCCTTTGTGCCAACTTGATTCACGTAAATGTCACGGATTTCGCCATTGCTTTTTTCAATGTCTTTGATAAAAACAGGCCAAGATTCGTAATTTTTAGGTAAGGCAACATCAGCACCGTCTTTAAGATTGTTGGAGCCGGTCGTAGATGCGCAGCCAATAACAATAAACGAAGCCAATAAAGTAGAGCCAATTAAATATTTTTTCATCAATGTTTCCTTTGAAAATAAACTTGAAAATTCCTCATAAATTATAAGGTTAATTTTTTGCGCTGAAGTACGATTTAAAGTTATTTCACAGAATAAATTCGATGTCTTTACCATTTGACCCCAGTTGTACCACTTGAATTGGTCTACCCTTGTCGTCGAGTTTTACCATTCCGATGCCCGCTTGGTTCACAAGTCGCTGCGCTCGTTGTGCATCAGCAGGCTTACGTGGAATAATTTTTAAATTGCGTCGCTTAGTAAACCAGTTTAGCGGTGAATGAGGGGCATATAGCCAACGATTTAAACGATCAAACCAGGTGAGAAGTGTTTTAGGAAATTCATTAATCAATCCACTGCTGGTAATTTGCCACACTTCTTGGTCGCTATTGCCTTGTCGAAGTTCCACATCGTAGACAAACGAGTAATGCACATCGCCTGATAAAATCACAAATTGTTTAGGTGTTTGATCGTGATGAAAAATATTCATCATCGTCTTGGCTGTACCTTTGTGTGCCATCCAGTTTTCTGCATCAACTACCAGTGCATGGTCGAACATTGAAAATAATTTTTGGATTGCTTCAATCAGTTTAACGCCGAACATGGGTGCAGGTGAAACCAGCAACACAGAATTTTTATGTTGTAATTCACGATGCAATTTTTGTAGCGATTCAAAATCCATAAGCCCCGATGGTTTGTGTAGCTTTTCTGCATGCCATCGGTGAGTGCGGGTGTCTAAAACGATCAATGGCGGTGTTGTGGGCCACTGGTAGGCCCAGCGTCGAAAATCGAGCAATTCGTCAATTAAGTTTGAATGTGCTTGTGGGTCATGCTGTTGCAACAGTTGATCAATTTTTTTAGGCCAGTGTTTGGGTATTTGCTCGGGTGCATTACCCCAGTGTTGACACACTGTATAGGCAATTAACGCATTGCCAATAATGCGTTTAGAAAAGGGGTGACCATAAGCATCGTATTCCCATTCTGCTGTTAAATTCCAGTCGTCTGTGATGTCATGGTCATCAAACATCATGGCTGTTGGCAAGTGCGCCAAAAAACGCCTAGCCTGTGGCAAAGTCGTTGCAAATTGTTTCAGAGCGATTTTGTGTCGATTAAAGCACTGTTGGTTTGCTTCTGTCCAATTTGGATCGGCATTTAAGGTGTCAAATTCATGTTCTAAGTGTTGCCACAATGCGGGAGACCATACCAAAAGATACATCGTAAACATTTCTGCCAGCGACACCAGATGATTTTGTGCATTGGCTGAAGTAAAAATAGGCTTTCGAACACCACGAAATACTGTGTCATCAACACGAGAGGCAATTGGCAAAAGAGTTTCTCTTTTGTAGCAATATTCGCTGTGGGTATGCAGACTGAAACTGTCTAATACTGAAGTACCTGGTAACGGTTCGTTCTTAAATTCGAGTACCGCAATCGCACAGTGAATAAAAGTGAGTAGGGGGGCTGCTACATCGTCTACATACACCTGGTCGCCGCTCATCATTAAAAGTGTGGGCCAGTCTTGTATGGGGGTATTCATTAATTCTGTGTCGCCACGTACTAGACCATCTTGTGCTGGAAAGTGTGGTTTTCTACAAGAACCGTGGAGTAATTTATTCACTTGTTTTTGAAGTATAAACCCAGGCGTACTAAAGCCCGGGTAGCATAAGTCTGGGTGCAAGGTATGAATACTGACCCATTGTTCGTGATGCAATAAAGACAATTCATACCCAATCCACGTGTTAAAAGGCAACGGGCTAGATAACATGACGTTCAGCATTAGCACGTGTGCATGGTGTGCTAAACAAATGCGTTGGCAATGATGTTGTTCAAGGTGATCTGCATCAAAAACAATTGGAATACCTAAGTGGGGCGTTAACCGAAGTTGTACGCGAGTCGGGTAACTTGTGACCAACCACAGGGTCACAGTGTGGTTGGTCACACGTCTTAACAGGGGGCCACACAGTACGAGTGGTAATTGATTTTGGGGTAGAGTGTTGGCGGTGTCTGTTTTCATAAACCTGTTGCGTTGAAGTGAAGCAGGGTGATTTGTTTTATTGCGCTTGATTTTTATCGTATACCGAGTTTTACAACTATAATTTTAGCTATTCGCAAAAAGGGGATCACAGTGCAAAAATCAAATTCTATTGGGTTGTTTTTTTTAGGTATCTTTCTTGCCTCAGGGATTGCAGTGGCTGGTTTTTTTGTGAGCCAAACCTTGTACAACTCTCAGGTGGCGATGAATTCAGCCGAGGTAAAAGGTCTGGCCGAGCGGCGAGTGCTTGCGGATCAGGCCAATTGGTCGGTGACTGTTTCAAATGTTGGTAATTCAAGATCACAAATTCCAGATTTGTATGCAAAGACTGAGCAAAATCAAAAACAAGTGATCGAATTGTTGAAAGCCAGTGGCTTTGCCGATGAAGAAATTAAAACGGGATTGGTGCAATACATGTTCGAAGAGTATCGTGACAGCAACAATCGCGTGATTGAACAAAAGCATCTCATTCAAAGCAGTGTCACAGTTAACACCAAACAGGTTGAGAAGGTAGAGCAAGCGCGTGCTACAGTCAATAAATTAATTGTTGAAGGGGTTCAACTCATTAACGAACAACCGTTTTATTTGTTCACTAAGTTAAATGACATTAAACCTGAAATGCTGCAGGAGGCAACTCGGAATGCGCGTATTGCTGCCAATGAATTTGCAACCAATGCAGGGGTTTCAGTAGGGTCGATACAGAGTGCAACGCAAGGTAGTTTTATTGTCCGAGATGCGGGTGCTGAGTATGGTGACACCAATAAACTTGAAAAAGATGTTCGCGTGGTGACGCAAATCCGTTTTTTCTTAACCAACTAACCTCTGTATATGACGGTTAATGACATTTAAAAATTGTCGTGTACAGAAAACATGGACTAAAATCCCTAATTTGTTACCTAGATTTACTTATGGGTTAGCTAGGTTAACTCTGAGTTCAATTCGTCGCCTTTTGGCCTCGGGAAACGCCTTTGAATTTTCTTCGGGCACGACATCAACCCAACGCTGCCGATTGTTACTTTTTGACGCTGAATAGGTGTCTTGTTGAATAACCAGAGCCCTGTCTTGACTGCTCAGTGACCAAGATGCTACCGACCCAGATTCTATTGATTCTTCATTCGCACCAAGAACTCCATCGACGTCATCATATTCTTCCAGGGGATTGAACTGTGAAAAGAAAGTATCAAATTCAACAGATGTGATGCTTTGAGACTGAATCAAATGTTGTTTGATTTGGTTCATTTGTTGGTGAACTGATCCCTGCCTAATGATACTTTTAGGAAAGGTAGACAAAAATTGAATGGTTTGGCCTAAACAAAGTTTAGGCACTCTTGATAAAAGAGTAGAAACTCTATTGGCTGAGAATTTGCCTTCACCGATCAGCCCCAGCAGGGCGTCCTTCTGGGCACCGAGCGTTTTGATTGCCTCTTCCAGATTGGCTCCC
>DIYC01000064.1 GCA_002428895.1 Burkholderiales bacterium UBA6064
CAGTGCCAATGATTTGGCTGCAGTGCCCCATCATTTAATTAATTTGATTACGCCAGAGCACGTGTTTAATGCCTCCGATTTTGTAGAACGTTGTTTGTGTCTAGTTGCGGAAATTAGAGCACGTAATCGCATTCCAATTATATTGGGCGGAACCATGATGTACTACAAGGCGCTGATCATGGGTTTAGACGAAATGCCCAAAACGAACTTGCAGGTGCGTGCGGAGATTGAAAAGTTTGCTGCGACTATGGGTTGGCCTCATTTACATCAAGAGCTTTTGAAAGTTGATCCGATAACGGCTCAGCGATTAAAGCCCAATGATTCTCAACGAATTAGTAGAGCACTAGAGGTATACCGGTTAATAGGAAAACCAATCAGTTCTCTTCAAAGGAGCAAACCGCATGCTTTATATCAGATTCCCACACTGGCTTTATTGCCGAATGATCGCTTGGCATTGCATACACGAATCCAGACCCGCTTTAAAACAATGTTGGCTTCTGGTTTTGTTGATGAAGTGGTCATGCTTAAACAAAAATACAGCTTAAATGAGCATTTACCTTCTATGCGTTGTGTAGGTTATCGACAAGTTTGGCAATATTTAGAGCAACAAGAATCGTTTGAGGGGATGACTGAAAAAGGCATTGCAGCGACCAGGCAATTGGCTAAAAGACAATTAACCTGGTTACGTTCTTTTGAGATTGATCAGTACATAGATCCTTTTGAGAAACACTGGGAAGCACACGCAACTGACTGGTTAACCCAGAAAATTGCAGCCTTATACTGAAAATGACGAACCACAGCCACAGGTTGTGGTTGCATTTGGATTTTTAATAACGAATTGTGCGCCATTTAAATCTTCTTTGTAGTCAATTTCGGCACCCATAAGGTATTGGTAACTCATGGAGTCGATTAACAAAGTTACATCGCCTTTAGTCATGGTGGTGTCGTCTTCGTTGACTTCTTCGTCGAAAGTAAATCCGTATTGGAAGCCTGAACAGCCACCCCCTTGAACAAACACGCGAAGTTTGAGGTTATCGTTACCTTCTTCCTGAATCAGTGATTTGACCTTTTCTGCAGCGGCATCACTAAAAACTAACGCTGTTGGGATCTCGTCCATCATTGTTTCGGTTTGAATTTCCATTGCTAATCCTACTTAAATCTTAATTTCTTGAATCGGTTGCCAGTTTGAGCGATTGTTTTGGTTCTGACCAATTCGACGATTCGCCTTCATGTTTATCCACATGAGACAATCTGCCCTGTACAAGTGCACCCGGCTGCATTTCTAAAGATGAGTAGTACATATCGCCAGTCACATTTGAAGTTGATTGTAGTTCTAGCAAATCTTCAGCACGAACAGAACCAATAATTGTGCCACTGACTACAACCGTACGTACATCAATCTCACCTATTATTTTGCCAGTTTCTGCAACAACAAGCAAAGCCTCATCATTTTTCTCGCAATTGATGTTGCCTCTTACTTCACCTTCAATGTGTAAACCACCGGCAAAAAAGATATTCCCTTCGAAAAGCATACCTGAACCGATTATACTATCAATTGGAAGTTTTTTAGCGTTTTTTTTCCCGAAGATACCCATCTAGCCCCCTTAAAACTGCTGATTGCATGTTTGGTTTTTAACAATCAATCACTATTTTATGCAAGGCATGCTGAATTTAAAGCCGATTAAGCAAAGTTTTCTAGTCGTAGTTTAGTTGTTTAATTTCAAAGTTTCACCAAAGCTTGGGCTTGAAGTATCTCAGATTCATATAGCCTGAGTTCCACCTCAATTAACTTAGCACCTTGGGGTATCGCAAAGCTTCCTGAAACTCGGGCAAATCGTTTCAGCTCTATTTTATTTGGGGGATCCTCACTGTTGGGTTCAGGAAAAATCAACGTGGTTTGTTTGTTGTTTTGAATGACTGTGGCTAAAATTCTGGGGTTTAAGACAACTGTGGGTTGCTTGGCTTCTTGAAGAACCAATGCCCGATAATTGTAAAGATTGGCAACTGTATCTTGTTGAACCTGAAGACGTTTAAGCGCTACACCAGAAGAAAGGCTACCTGGGACAAAATCTTCAAAAAAAGCCAAATCTTCTTTGAGGCGAGCGTTTTCAGATTCTAGGTTATTAATCAGTAACGACATTTTAGAACGGGCGCCTTGGTCGAGCTTGATTAGCTCTTGTGAGCGTTCCAGTTCGAGTTTTAGAGCTTCGATTCTTTCGCGAGAACTGGTTAATTTGTCTGACAGTTCTTTAATTTCATCGATTTTAAATAGGTTGCGTAAAAAATTTTCTTGTGGCCCATAAGCCCCATAAGTCAGCAAACTAAAAAGTATAGAAATACCGAGAAAAAGACCGAGCGAAAAATAAATGAAGGAAAGATTTCTGCGGCGCTGTCGGGCTAAATGAAGACGATCGCGAAAAGACAGTTTGGATTTTCTTTTAAGCATATCAAATCACTATGGGCATAAAGGAAGCTGAGTGAGGCCAAGGTTTTCAGGTAAGTCATAACATACATTCAACGCTTGCACGGCTTGTCCTGCTGCGCCTTTGACTAAATTGTCAATGACGCACAAGATTACCAGCGAATCTTTATTTTGGGGTTGATGAATTGCAATTTTTGCAAAATTAGAGCCACGTACAAATTTTGTTTCTGGTTGGCTGCCAAAAGGCATGACATCCACAAAAAACTCATTGGCATAGTGGTTTTCGTAAAGCGATTGAAAATTGTATTGTTTGCCTGCTTGGGTTAGTCGCAACACAATAGTCGCAAGAATTCCGCGTACCATAGGTACTAGGTGAGGTATAAAAGTAACGTGACAAGGCCTTCCCGATAAAGTTTGCAAACCTTGTTCAATTTCGGGTAAATGGCGATGCCCAGATGTGGCATAGGCTTTAAAATTTTCTGCTGCTTCTGAGAATAAAGAGGGGACACTGGCTGTGCGGCCTGCACCAGAAACTCCTGATGCGCAGTTGGCAATAATAAAGCTTTCATCAACTAAAGGGGTTTTAGAAGAGAGTAGCGGGAACAAGGCCAATTGAACTGCAGTTGGGTAACAACCCGGCAAGCCAATTAAACGAGCTTTTTTAAGGTGTTCACGGTGTGCTTCTACTAAGCCATAAACAGCTTGGTTATTGAGTTCAGGTTCGGTGTGGGGAATTTTGTACCAGGCTTGAAATTCATCGAGGTTTTTGAGTCGAAAGTCGGCGCCTAGATCAATGACGCGAATGTTGGCTTGGATTAATTCGCGTGCTTGCTGCATGCAAACACCATGCGGGGTAGCAAAAAAAACAACGTCACAGTGTTGAAGGTTTTTTAAGGTGGGCTGGCTAAATGACAGGTTAACTTGTTTTCTGAGTGCCGGGAATAAACTAGAAACAGGAGTGCCTTCGTCGTTGCGAGAAGAGACTGCGCAAATTTCGACTTGTGGGTGAAGGGCAAGTAATCTTAGTAATTCTGAGCCTGTATAACCAGTGCCTCCAACGAGACCGACTTTAATCATGTGTACTCCGAAAAAAAACCGCATACTGGGTAATATGCGGTTTAGATTGTAACCTACCAACGGGGAGGTTCGTTGGTTTAAATGGTTGATTAGCGTTTTGAGAACTGTTTGCGACGACGTGCTTTGCGCAAACCCACTTTTTTACGCTCGACTTCACGTGCATCACGAGTGACTAAACCTGCTTTGGATAGAGTAGATTTTAATTCTGCACTGTAATCAATTAACGCACGGGTTAAACCGTGACGCACTGCGCCAGCTTGCCCTGATTCACCACCGCCATTCACAGTGACATTAATGTCGAATACATCGACTTGATTGGCAATTTCAAGGGGTTGCTTGCAAATCATTTGACCTGTTTCGCGCGCAAAATATTCAGTTAGCGGTTTGCCATTAACATGAAACTGCCCAGTTCCTTTTTTGATAAAAACACGTGCCACAGAACTTTTGCGGCGACCTGTACCGTAATTGTATTCACCGATCATTTTTTATCCTTCAAAGTTCAAGTAGTTCGGGTTGTTGGGCTGTATGCGGGTGTTCTTGCTCTGCATACACTTTTAGCTTTTTGATCATGGCATAGCCAAGAGGCCCTTTGGGTAGCATGCCCTTAACGGCTTTAGTCAGCGCACGACCTGGGAACTTTTCTTGCATTTGTTCAAAATTGGTTTCGTAAATCCCACCTGGAAAACCTGAGTGCCTAAAATATTTCTTATTTCGTGCTTTATTGCCCGTTACTTGAATCTGATTGGCGTTGACAACGATGATAAAATCGCCAGTGTCAACATGCGGTGTAAATTCGGGTTTGTGTTTGCCACGTAGGCGGCGAGCAACTTCACTGGCAACTCGACCAAGTACTTTGCCTTTGGCATCGATCACAAACCATTTGCGTTGCACTTCATGTGCTTTCGCTGAAAAGGTTTTCATCATTAAATTCCTAAAAATTAAAAAAATAACCCGCATCTTTTCTTGTTGAATTGAAGGCTCTCCCAGCAGGTAACCGCAAATTTTAGCAAATTTTTATGGAATAAGTTAGAATCTTTTGCGTTTTTTTAAAAAAAACCCGAGCATTGTGTTTGCTCGGGTTAAATCCACCAAAGGAAAGGGGTGGAGGAGACATGCATACAAAAGGTGTGAATCAAATCAGCTACATTTTTATTGTAGTGATAAAATTTGTGCAATGCAAGAAAAATGTTTATGGTGCTTAGGGTGTGCTTTTTTAGATGATTTATTTTGTTAACTAATTAATTTTTAAGTTTTTTTAATAAAAATAACATGATTTTTTCTTTGTTTCTTTAATTTGACTATGTATTTTTCGAAACATATTGGTGCGATGCAAAATTCATGATCGGAGGGTCAATGGAAGTTACTGTGAAGTGGGGCGGAATGCCCGGGATGAGTTTTATTGCTCAAACAGGAAGTGGGCATTTGGTTTGTATGGATGGTGCTCCTGACGGTGGCGGGCAAAATTTAGCTCCAAGACCGATGGAGCTTTTATTGGCTGGTGCCGGTGCTTGCGCGGCTTATGATGTGGTGTTGATTTTGCGTAAAAGTGGGCAAGATGTTCGTAATTGTTCAGTTCAATTGCAGGCTGATCGTGCTGAAACCGCTCCTAAAGTGTTTACTAAGATTCAATTCATGTTTACTGTCATCGGTCGGGATTTAAAGACTAATTTGGTAGAGCGAGCCATTAAATTGTCTCGCGAAAAATATTGTTCAGCATCGGCCATGCTTGAGAAAACAGCAGAGCTTGTGTTCAATTATGAAATTATTGATGATTTAACTTTAAGCCATGTATCGGAATAAATACAATATGGGGTGATTAAATCCGATACGCAATGGTTTTCATGAGTTTTGCCATCGTCGCCATCGAATGCCGAATGAAGACAGGTAGTTGGCTTGCCCCATGGAGAATTGCAGTTTGGCCGTGTTTAATTTCATCGATTTTCATTTGGGTAATAATGGCTTTAGAGGTATCGTCTTGTTCAGGTAGTTTTTCCAAGTGGCTGTTTAAATGGTTTTCGACTTGATGTTCGGTTTCGGCCATAAAGTCTAAGCTGATTTGATCACTCAGACGACTCGCTAAAGCCCCTAAGCCAAACGACCCCACATACCATAGTGGGTTAAGTAGGCTGGGTTTGGCATGAAGACTTTCTAAACGTTCTGCGGTCCAGGCTAGGTGATCACTTTCTTCCTGAGCAGCATGAACAAACAGAGTTTTGTTGTGAGGATTGGTTGTGCCAAAGGCTTGGCCAAAATAAAGGGCTTGGGCGCAGATTTCTCCGGTGTGATTGATTCTCATTAATCCTGCCACGTGCTTGCGTGTTTCAGGCGTGAAGGTTTTTGCTGGGTCGTTGGTGTTAAGCCCAGGGTATGGGCGTTTCGAGTAGGGTTTTACAGTTAAAACTTTAAGAGCGCGATCGGCCTCATGAAGAATTTGATCAACGTTCGGCCAGGGTTTAAGTGCTGTAAATGGGTGAGTGATGCTGTCTTGTAGTTTTTCTTTAAAGGGCTCGAGTAACGAATTGGCTAGGGTGTGGAATGAGGAAAACAACATGTCAGCGACCTTAATTTGCGTATCTGCACTTATTTTAGCAGTAAAAACACGATACAATTTCGCGCACACGCAACGATTAATAACGTCCCCGTGTTTGGTTTGGCTTTGACGCTTTCCACTCATAGGGTACTACGAGAATTCCATGAGTCAGAAAAAAAAGCTTTACATTAAAACCTTCGGTTGCCAAATGAATGAATATGATTCAGACAAAATGGCCGACTTACTCAATGCCCATGAGGGCCTAGAACGGATAAGCTCTCCAGACGATGCCGATGTTATTTTGTTTAACACCTGTTCGGTTCGTGAAAAAGCACAAGAAAAAGTGTTTAGCGATTTAGGACGTGTCAAGCACTTAAAGCAAAAAAATCCAAATTTAGTGATTGGTGTCGGTGGTTGTGTGGCAAGTCAAGAGGGAAAAAATATTGTCAGTCGCGCGCCTTATGTCGATGTGGTATTTGGTCCTCAAACTTTGCATCGCTTGCCTCAGCTAATCGACGCAAAAAGAAAAACTTCAAAGCCGCAGGTCGATGTCTCGTTTCCTGAAATTGAAAAATTTGACAATCTACCTGTGGCAAAATCGACTGGCGCTACTGCGTTTGTCACGATCATGGAAGGGTGTAGCAAGTATTGTAGTTTTTGTGTGGTACCTTACACTCGAGGTGAAGAAATTTCTCGCCCTTTTGAAGATGTACTGACCGAAGTTGCCGATTTAGCCGATCAAGGGGTTAAAGAGATTAATTTATTAGGGCAAAATGTGAATGCTTATCGTGGCACGATGGGTAATACCTCTGAAATTGCCGATTTTGCGTTGTTGCTAGAGTATGTTTCTGAAATTCCTGGGGTTGAGCGTATCCGCTTTACAACCTCACATCCCAAAGAGTTTTCTCAACGTTTAATTGATGTGTATGCGCACTTGCCTAAATTGGTTAGTCATTTGCATTTACCCGTTCAGGCAGGTTCAGACCGTATTTTATCGGCAATGAAGCGGGGCTACACCGCCTTAGAGTACAAGTCGATTATTCGTCGTTTACGTCAAATTCGACCCGATTTGTCATTGTCTTCAGACTTTATTGTAGGTTTTCCTGGTGAAACTGAAGATGATTTTGAAAAAACGATGGACTTAATTCGCTCGGTTGGTTTTGATACTTCCTTTTCGTTTATCTACAGTGCAAGGCCTGGAACGCCTGCCGCAAATTTGCAAGATTTAGTGGATCAGCGTGAAAAATTGTCGAGGCTTCAACGCTTACAAGCTGAAATTGAACAATATGCGGCAACAATTAGTCAGTCGATGGTCGCTACTCAGCAACGTGTTTTGGTGGAGGGCGTCTCTAAAAAAGATTCAACCGAGTTGTCTGGTCGCACTGACAACAATCGAGTTGTGAATTTTCAAGGCCATCCGCGTTTAGTGGGTCAAATGATTAACCTTCACATTGAAAGTGCCTTGCCGCATTCGTTACGGGGTGTGGTTCTCTGATGGATAATTTATCCGTTGTTTGATCTACTCCATTTGGGGTGTTTTTTTACTTTTTTCCCCTAATTGGTGAATTCGGCGCTTTGTAATCAAGTCTTTTTTCGGTTAAGCTTATCCCGTTACAACAGTTGGAGGTGGTTTTTTTAACCATGTCAGATTCGAGTCATTCGCAATCCTTGCAGAAACGTCAACGGGGTTTGCTAGAAAGATTGTCAGGGTTGCTTTTACGTGAACCTGAAGATAGAGAACAGTTACTTGAAATTTTACAACAAGCCCATGAGCGTAGTTTACTCGATGCAGATGCGCTCTCTATGATCGAAGGGGTCATGCAGGTTAGCGAGTTATGTGCCCGCGACATCATGATTCCCCGCGCTCAAATGGACATGATTAACATTGAAGAGTCGCTTCAAGAAATTGTTGCCTTTGCTGTTGAAAAATCGCACTCACGATTTCCGGTGTATGAAAACTCTCGCGACAATGTCATTGGTGTCTTGCTTGCTAAAGACTTATTAAGTTATCAACTGAATTCAGAATCTCATTTTGATCTGCGCACAACTTTAAGGCCGGTGGTTTATATTCCAGAAAGTAAACGCTTAAATGTGTTGCTCCGTGATTTTCGTTCGAATCGAAATCATATTGCTTTGGTGGTTGATGAATATGGTGGGGTTGCTGGCCTATTAACCATTGAAGATGTGCTTGAGCAAATTGTGGGCGACATTGAAGATGAATATGACTTTGATGAAGAATCTGACAATATCATGGGCCTAGAAGGCGTTGAAGTTGGTGTATATCATGTTAAAGCGCTTACAGAGCTTCACTATTTTAATGAGGCATTTGGTACTGCACTTTCAGATGAGCAATCTAATACAATTGGCGGTCTTTTGGCCAATCATTTAGGTCGAGTTCCTAGAAAAGGTGAAGTCATTGAGATGCCACCTATGCGGTTTGAAGTACTTCGAGCGGATGCGCGCCAAATTCACATGATTAAAGTGCAGCGAATGTCATTTTTAGAGAACGTTAGCTTAGACAATCATTCAGACTCTGATTACACGCCCAAGGCCGCTAATTCGTGATTTATCCCATTGTTCTCGGGGTGCTGCTGGGTGCTCCGTGGGGGTTAAGTTTTTCGCCAATCCAATTTTGGTGGTTGGGTTTGTTGCAACTCTTGGTGTTGCTTGTCCTTCTAAATACACGTTATTTTGCGTACTCAATTCCTCGTGTTTTTGCGTTTGCTTGGTCTTTTGGCGCTTGCGGTTTGGGTCTTGGTGTTTCGTGGCTTTATATTAGTTTACATGTTTATGGTGAGTTGCCTGCACTGTTGGCCGTTTTATCGGTGTTTGGTTTTGCTTTGTATTTGGGGTTGTTTGCTGCTTTGAGTGCGATGGCCTGGGTGTCTTGTCGTAGAGAGTCTTCAGCCTCTTGGGTGCCTTGTTGGAATGCCTTTTTGTGGGCTGCTTTTTGGTCTTTTTTTGAATGGTTTCGTGGTTATTTTTT